>NZ_CP014671.1:973061-1297414 GCF_001697225.1 Immundisolibacter cernigliae | reverse complement strand
ACGAATCGCGGATAAAACGTGCCTCGTTCGACTGGGTGAGGAACTGGGACGATGCATTCAATGAAGAAGTAATGGATCGCATCAAGGAAATGCTGCGCGCATGAACGAGACGACAACCACGTCCGCACTGGTGCGCGGGCTCAACCCTCGGCAGGAACGGCTGTTCCAAGAGTATGGCCTGGGCACTGTAATGCTGCGAACGGCCGCGCGGCTGGTGCGGCCGTTCTCCTGGGTCGGCCACCTGCCTTTTGCGCATGTGCTCATCCGTCTCATGCAACCGCGTGTGGTTGTTGAGTTGGGCACGCACACCGGCAACTCATTCTGCGGATTCTGCCAGGCGGTGGCCGCGGAAGCTTTGGACACCCGCTGCTACGCGGTTGACACTTGGGGCGGCGACGCCCAAGCCGGCTACTATGGTGACGCCGTTTACGCGGAACTCGCGCCCTACGTGGAATTGGCCTATGGCGGCTTCGCCAGGCTGCTGCGGACGTCCTTCGACGAAGCACTGGACCAGTTCGATGATGGCGCTATCGACCTCCTGCATATCGACGGCCTGCACAGCTACGAGGCTGTACGTCACGACTACGATGCCTGGAAGCGCAAGCTGAGTCCACGTAGTGTGGTGCTGTTCCACGACACCAGTGTGTTCGACCGCGGTTTCGGCGTTCACCATGTGTGGGCGGAACTGCGCGAGCAGCACGCAGGCTTCGAATTCCTACACAGCCATGGCCTGGGCGTATTGCTGGTCGGCACTGAGGTCGAACCGGCACTCCGGGTATTCATCGAACTGGCGAACGAAGATCCGGAACCGCTGCAGGCCATGTTCGAGCGTGTTGCGCTGGCCGGTTTGCCCAACGAGGCCATCGACTACCAGCGGCGTTTTGGCAACGTGACTAACGAGGAAAGTGTGAACCTCGATTGCGAGCTATTCCTGGATCGCGGCCGGGGCTTCAACGAAAGCGAAAAGCTGATTCATGCCCTCGAACTCGAAGCGGGCAGGGGTGTTGTCCGCTTCGACCTGAGCCGGTTTTCCACTGGCCTCTCGCGACTTCGCTTCGACCCCGGCAACGAGGCAATCGCGCTCGACAGCGTCTCTGCTCGGTGGCGGGACGACGAGGGCGTATGGCACGCGCTGGACAGCACAGGTAGTTCAGCTCTCAGCACCGAGCAAAACGTGCTGTTGTTCGGCGACGACCCCTGGGTCGAGTTCGCGCTGCCGCACCCGGTCGACATGGTCGAGATAGAGGTACAGGTTAGAGCAATGGGCAAGGAGTTAGTTGGCTACTTGGTCGAGCGCTTCAAGGCCGTCGCTGGCTTGTGCGGCGAGCTTGCGGCGCACAGGCAGGCAATCGATAATCTCAAGGCGGAACTCGAGGCGCACAGGAAAGCCGAAATCAAGATCTCGAGTCAAGTCGCCGCGAAGGACCATGAGCTCACTGTGAAGAACCGCGAGCTTGCGGCGCACAGGCAGGCAATCGACGATCTCAAGGCGGAACTCGAGGCGCACAAAAAAGCCGAGATCAAGCTCTGGGGTGACGTCGCCGCGAAGGACCATGAACTCACTGTGAAGAACCGAGAGCTTGCGGCGCACAGGCAGGCAATCGATAATCTCAAGGCGGAACTCGAGGCGCACAGGAAAGCCGAAATCAAGATCTCGAGTGAAGTCGCCGCGAAGGACCATGAGCTCACTGTGAAGAACCGCGAGCTTGCGGCGCACAGGCAGGCAATCGACGATCTCAAGGCGGAACTCGAGGCGCACAAAAAAGCCGAGATCAAGCTCTGGGGTGACGTCGCCGCGAAGGACCATGAACTCACTGTGAAGAACCGAGAGCTTGCGGCGCACAGGCAGGCAATCGATAATCTCAAGGCGGAACTCGAGGCGCACAGGAAAGCCGAAATCAAGATCTCGAGTGAAGTCGCCGCGAAGGACCATGAGCTCACTGTGAAGAACCGCGACCTCGCCGCGCTGCGCCATGCGGTCGATCGTCCCCTGTACCGGATCATGGCCGGGCTGAAGCTGCTGCCCGGATTTCCCCCAAACAAGTCAGAAAGCGAGTAAAGATGTTCGTTTCCATCCATATTCCCAAGACCGCCGGCACGGCGCTCGCCAAGATCTTCGATGATACCTCCCTGCGCCGGATCATGTACGACTACGGTAGCGAGCGCGACATTGAGGCGGTTCGAACCTGCCTGCCTGAGGTGCGGGATCACAAGGATTTAGTGCTTTCCTACTTCAGCTACCTGCACGGGCATTTCCATTACCTGAAATACGCCGAGGTGTTCGCAGACTCCCCCTTCATCACCACCGTGCGCGACCCGGCCGACCGCGTGATCTCCCAGTACCTGCATGTGCTGAGAAGCGGCGACCGCAACATCAAGCAGCACCGCATGGTAATGGACGGCGAGATCGACGTCGTCGAGTTCTCTAAATTCAAGTACATTGGCAACGCGCAGTGGTATTACCTCGAGGGTCGTCCCGTCAAGGATTACGACTTCATCTTCGTGCAGGAGCAGTTCGAGTACAGCCTGAGGAAGTTCTGTACGTTGTTCAACAAGCCGGAGATCACGGAATACCTCGGCTGGTTCGACGGCGTCCCGACGGTCAACGAGAAGCCAGCATCGTCACAAAAAATGCCTGCCGCGAAGATTACCGAGAGCGATCGCAAGGAAATCTACAAGCATTGCGAACGAGACGTGGAGGTCTACCGCCTTGCCAAAGAAAAGCTTGAGTCAACCTGATTAGCGCCAATCTTCAGCACCGTCTCAGGATCCGGGACAGTGGGGGCGTAGGGTAGTGGTCCCGTTCCAAACCAAGGCCACGCCGATGCCCATGAACCGCGTTCAATTTCAGCCGGGCTTGAGTTTGCCCGAGTTCCTGCACATCTACGGCACCGAGGCGGCCTGTGAGCAGGCGCTCGCGCAGGCCCGCTGGCCGGCCGGGTTTGTCTGCTCGCGCTGCGCGGGTGCGAATGCCCACCGGTTCCAGCGTTTCGGTCAGGCCTACTGGCAGTGCCGTGCCTGCCGTGCCCAGACCAGTCTGCGGGCCGGCACGGTGTTCGCCAGCAGCAAGCTGCCGCTGACCACGTGGTTTCTGGCCCTGTACCTGATCAGTCAGAGCAAGAACGCCATCGCCGCCCTGGAGCTGCGCCGGCACCTGGGCGTGTGCTACCGCAGCGCCTGGCGCATCAAACACAAGCTCATGCAGGCCATGACCGCCCGTGAGGCGGGTCGACAGCTGGAGGGGATCGTCCAGGTCGACGACGCCTACCTGGGCGGCGAGCGGACCGGCGGCAAAGCCGGCCGGGGCTCGGAAAACAAGCGCCCGTTTCTGATCGCCGTGGCCACCGATGAGGCCGGCCATCCGCGCCAGGCGGTCATCGAGCCGGTGTCCGCCTTCAGCAAGACGGCCCTTGCCGACTGGGCAATCCGCCGCCTGGCACCGGGGGCCGAGGTTTACAGCGATGGGCTGGGGGCGTTTCGGGCCGTCGCACAGCGCCATGCCCATACCGTGATTCAGGCCCCGCCGGGCAAGGCCGGCACTGAAGTCGACGGCGCCCGCTGGGTCAACGTCGTGCTGGGCAACCTCAAGCGCTCCCTGGACGGTACCTGTCATGCGTTTGGCTTCTTCAAGTACGCTGAGCGCTACCTGGCCGAGGCCGCCTGGCGCTTTAACCGCCGC
Organism: Immundisolibacter cernigliae; assembly: GCF_001697225.1. Classification (GTDB taxonomy): domain Bacteria; phylum Pseudomonadota; class Gammaproteobacteria; order Immundisolibacterales; family Immundisolibacteraceae; genus Immundisolibacter; species Immundisolibacter cernigliae. The sequence continues at coordinate 1,293,735 of NZ_CP014671.1, read as the reverse complement.
TTCAACCTCAAGGCCCTGGTGCCGCGCCTGCTGGTCACCGCCGCTGCCTGCCCGCCCTGGCCTGAATCAGCACTACGCAACGTGCCGGTTTACCGGCCGTGCTGAAGATTGGCGCTAATCAGGTGAGTCAATGCAATAGATTTCACAAAAGCCTCATCAGTTCATTCAATGATAATTCGATACTGATCTTCCCCTTGAAAATTATTTGGGGGCTTTGTAGGGTCTCATAAGGCATTGGCGATGGTGGATTTGGCAGAGCCTATCCTGCCTAGACTGTGCCTAAACTTGACTTATTGGTATCTGATTGAGACTTTATTTCATTCATTGTATGTTTAGCCGATGAAGCGCTACCTTGATGAATGGGTATTGAAAGATTTGACCACCAAGACGGTGCTGCTGACTGGACCGCGTCAGGTGGGGAAAACGACGCTTGCCCGTCAGTTGATGGAGTTGTCCGGAAATGCCCAATACCTCAACTGGTTTCGTGGCAGGACCTGATCGCATTGATCGAGGTGCAGTCGTCGGTGTCAGGCCGCTTGCGTTACGGGATAGAGCCGGGTGCGGGAGCCGCCTGCGGGGATGAGGCCTTTGCGCGGCATCATGATCGTTTCTCGAGTACTTCGGTCAGCATGCGGGTGATTCCGTCTTGCCAGTGGGGCAGGTGCAGGCCGAATGTGGTTTGCAGTTTGCGGGATTCCAGGCGCGAGTTGAGCGGGCGCCTCGCGGCGGTGGGAAATGCGCTGGTGGGAACGGGGTGGATGGACTCGGGTGCGACCTTGATGTGGACGCCGGCCTGGCGAGCATGGTCAATCACGAAGAGGGCGTAGTCATACCAGGAGGTCTCGCCGCTGGCCACCAGGTGATACAGGCCGCCAAGCTCGGGGCGTTGCCTTGCGGTGCGCAGGGCGTGGGCGGTGACATCCGCCAGCAGGTCGGCTCCGGTGGGTGCGCCGATCTGGTCGTGAATGACGCTGAGGCGGTCGCGCTCCCGGGCCAGTCGCAGCATGGTTTGGGCGAAATTGCCGCCGCGCGCCGCGTACACCCAACTGGTGCGGAAGATGAGGTGCTTGCAGCCACTGCAACGGATGGCTGTTTCGCCTTCGAGTTTGGTTTGTCCGTAGACGTTGAGCGGGCCGGTAGGGTCGGTTTCCGACCACGGCTTGTCGCCGCTGCCATCGAACACATAATCGGTGGAGTAGTGCACCAGCCATGCGCCGCTGCGCAGGGCTTCATGCGCCAGCACGCCCGGGGCCAGCGCGTTGAGGGTGCGGGCCAGCTCGGGCTCGCTCTCGGCCTGGTCGACGGCGGTGTGCGCAGCGGCATTGACGATGATGTCCGGGGCGACTGCGCGAACCGTCTGGGCGATGCCTTCCAGATTGGTGAAATCGCCGCATAGCTCCCGGCTGCCGGAGGCCAGCGCGATCACTTCACCCAAGGGGGCCAGGCTGCGTTGAAGCTCCCAGCCGACCTGCCCGTTCTTCCCGAACAGGAGGATTGTCATGCGGCGCGCCCAGCGTAGTTCTTTTCAACCCAGTCACGGTAGCTGCCGGATTGGACATGGGCGACCCAGTCCTGGTTTTCCAGATACCACTCAAGGGTTTTTCGGATGCCGGTATCGAAGGTTTCGGCCGGCTTCCAGCCGAGCTCGACCGCAATTTTGCTGGCGTCGATGGCGTAGCGGCGATCATGGCCGGGACGGTCGGTGACGTAGGTGATTTGCTCGCTATAGCGTTGGCCATCTGCGCGGGGCCGGAATTCGTCGAGCAGCGAACACACCAGTTGGACGATCTCGATGTTCGGTTTTTCGTTCCAGCCGCCGATGTTGTAGGTTTCACCGACCTTGCCGGCTTCCAGTACGCGGCGAATCGCGCTGCAATGGTCCTTGACGTAGAGCCAGTCACGGATCTGCTGGCCATCGCCATACACGGGCAGGGGCTTGCCCGCGAGTGCATTGACGATCATCAGCGGGATGAGCTTTTCCGGGAATTGGTACGGTCCGTAGTTGTTGGAGCAGTTGGTGGTGAGAACCGGCAAGCCGTAGGTGTGATGGTAAGCGCGTACCAGATGATCGCTGGCGGCCTTGCTCGCCGAATACGGGCTGTTGGGTTCGTAGCGATGTGTTTCGGTAAAGGCGGTGTCGTCCTTGCCGAGTGAGCCATAGACCTCATCGGTGGAGACGTGCAGGAGGCGGAAGCCTTGCTTGGCGTCGCCTTGCAGGCTGTTCCAGTAGCCGCGCGCGGCTTCCAGCAGGCGAAAGGTGCCCACGATGTTGGTCTGGACGAAGTCTTCCGGGCCGTGGATGGAGCGGTCCACATGGCTTTCGGCGGCAAAGTTGACGATGGCGCGGGGTTGATGCTTGGCGAGCAGTTGGGTCACCAGGCTGGAATCGCCGATGTCGCCTTGCACAAAGACATGCCGTCCATCGCTGCCCAGCGAGGACAGATTCTCACGATTGCCGGCATAGGTGAGCAGGTCGAGGTTGATGACCGTTTCATCGGATTGGACCAGCCAGTCCAGAACGAAATTCGCGCCGATAAAACCGGCGCCACCGGTGACAAGAATACTCATTGGTCAAAGTGCCTTGATGATTGATCCACGCGAGCGATTCGGCCACGCAAAGGGTGGTGTGCGGGACGAGGAGAATCGAACTGCCGACCTTCGCATTACGTCCGCGACGCTCTCCCAGCCGAGCTATGTGTCACAACCGCCGATGCTGCAGCGCCGGAAAGCGCGCCCGAAGGTGGTCCATGGCTGCCAGGTCGATCTGCGCGCAGGCGATGCCCTCGCCGTTGTCGGTGTATTCTGCCAGCACCTCGCCCCACGGGCCCACGATCAGGCTGTGGCCGTAGGTGCGGCGGCCGTTGTCGTGCTGGCCGCCCTGGCCCGGCGCCAAGAGATAGCAAAGGTTCTCCACCGCCCGGGCGCGGCACAGCAAATGCCAGTGCGCGGCGCCGGTGGTTTCGGTGAATGCCGACGGCAGGACCAGGATTTGCGCGCCCTGGGCCAGCAGCGCCCGGAACAGCTCCGGGAAACGCAGGTCGTAGCACACGGCAAGGCCGATGCAGCCCAGTTCGGTGTCCACCGTCACCACCGCGTCGCCCGGTTCGATGCTGGCCGATTCGCGGTAGCGCTCGCCGCCGTCGGCCACTTCCACGTCGAACAGGTGGATCTTGTCGTAGCGGGCCAGGCGCCGGCCGTCCGGGCCGTGCAGCAGGCAGGCGGCGCGCACGCGCTGCGGGTCGGCGCTGCGCAGCGGGATAGTGCCGCCGACCAGGTAAATGCCGTGCCGGCGCGCGCTGTCGGCCAGGAAATCCTGGATCGGGCCCGCGTCGTCGGGCTCGGCCACGGCCAGTTTGTCCTGCTCGCGCCGGCCCAGCAGGGCGAAGTTCTCCGGCAGCGCCACCAGGCGGGCGCCCGCCTGCGCGGCCTGCCCAATCAGCCGGCCGGCACTGGCCAGATTGGCCGCCACCTCGCTGCCGGACACCATCTGCACGACTGCCGCCGTGAATGCCTGGGTCATGAAACTCGCCTCTGCCTGTCGTGGTCGAATCGCGCTTATGGTAGGGAAAGGTGCCGGAAGATTCGCGGCGGGGGCGCCGCTCCCACGCTGGGTGTGGTTGTGGGAGGCCCGGCATCGGGCCGAAGGGTTGGCCTGGAAGGGTCGGCCTTGGAGATTCGCGGCGAGGGCGCCGCTCCCACGATTGGCCATTTGTGGGAGGCCCGCCCTCGGGCCGAATGGACCCGCGCGGCGCCGATTCGAGCTTGTGGCTAGAATGCCGGGCCTTTTGCCCTGCCGACGCGGCGGGCAGGGATATGGAAAACGAGGGGGAACATGCAGCCAGGAGTCGCGGTCAGGCATCTGACCAAGGATTTCGGTGCCCTGCGGGCGGTGGACGATTTGTCGTTCAGTGTTGGCGGCGGCGAGGTGGTGGGGTTTCTGGGGCCAAACGGTGCCGGCAAGTCCACCACCATGAAGATGATCACCGGCTATCTGACGCCCTCGAGCGGCCAGGTCGAGGTGTGCGGCATGGATCTGGCCCAGCAGCCGCTGGCCATCAAGGCGGCTATTGGCTACCTGCCCGAGGGCGCGCCGCTGTATGGCGACATGACGCCGCGGCGGTTTCTGGATTTCGTGGCCAGCGTGCGCGGTATGGAACCGGTGGTTCGGCGTCAGCGCATCGACGCGGTGGTGGATCGCATGGCGCTGCGTGGCGTGCTGGATCAGTCCATCGACACCCTGTCCAAGGGTTTCAAGCGCCGCGTCGGCCTGGCGCAGGCCATCCTGCATGACCCGCCGGTTTTGATCCTGGACGAACCCACCGACGGCCTGGACCCCAATCAAAAGCACGAAGTGCGCGAGCTGATCCGCGACATCGCCGCCGACAAGGTGATCGTCATCTCCACCCACATCCTGGAAGAGGTGGAGGCCATCTGCAGCCGCGCCGTGATCATCGCCGGCGGGCGTCTGCTGGCCGACGGCCGGCCGGCGGAACTGGCCAGCCGCTCGCAGTTCCACAATGCCGTGGTGCTGGTGCTGACCGGCGGTCCGGCCGACCTGCGCGAGCAACTGGCCGCCGTGCCGGGCGTGCAGCGGGTCGAGGTATTGGAAGAATCCGCCGGGCGGGTGCGCCTGCGCCTGCTGGCCAGCCACGGCCGTAGCCTTCTGGAGCCGGTCACCGCCCGGCTGCGCGAGGCCGGCTGGCAGGCCGACGAGCTGTACGTGGAACAGGGGCGCCTGGATGACGTGTTCCGTCAGCTGACGCATGAGGTAGCCGGCCGGGAGACGCGTTCATGAATGCCATGCTGACCGTGCTGCGGCGCGAACTTTCCGCCTATTTCTACACCCCGCTGGCCTATGTGTTCATCGTGATCTTCCTGTTCCTGAACGGGATTTTCACGTTTTACCTGGGCCAGTTCTTCAGCCGCGGGCAGGCCGACCTGCTGCCGTTCTTTCAGTTCCACCCGTACCTGTACCTGGTGCTGATCCCGCCGGTGGCGATGCGCCTGTGGGCGGAGGAGCGCAAGACCGGCACGCTGGAGCTGCTGATGACCCTGCCGATCACCACCGGCCAGGCGGTGGTCGGCAAGTTCCTGGCCGCCTGGCTGTTCACGGCCGTGGCGCTGGCGCTGACCTTTCCGATCTGGATCACGGTCAGTTACCTCGGCGATCCGGACCACGGGGCGATCGTGGCGGGGTACCTGGGCAGCCTGCTGATGGCCGGCGCGTACCTGGCCATCGGCGCCTGCATCTCGGTGCTGACCAAGAGCCAGGTGATCGCCTTCGTGCTGTCGGTGGTGGTGAGCTTTCTGTTCATCGTCAGCGGCTTGCCGATCGTGCTCGATTTCTTTGGCGCCTGGGCGCCGGCCTGGCTGACGCAGGCGGTGGCTTCGCTGAGCTTCCTGCGGCATTTCGAGGCCATCCAGACAGGCGTCATCGAGCTGCCGGACATCGTCTATTTCGCCAGCATGATCGGCGTGTGGCTGTACGCCAACACGGTGCTGGTCGAAGCCAAGAAAGCCGCCGGCTGAGCCGGGCAGCAGGAGTATTTCCATGCGACGCGGAGTTCTTTCCACCGGCAGCCTGGTGCTGGCCGTGGTGTTACTGCTGGCGATCAACATCCTGGCCGCCACGGTGCTGGGCGGCTGGCGGCTGGACCTGACCCAGAACCGGCTGTACACGCTCAGCGACGGGTCGCGGGCGGTGGTCGAGAAACTCGACGAGCCGATCACGCTGAACCTGTTCTTCTCCCAAAAGGCCCTGCGCGACGTGCCGCAGATCCAGGCCTACGCCGCCCGCGTGCAGGCGCTGCTCAAGGAATACGCCGAGCAGTCGAACGGCAAGCTGCAACTGAAGGTGATCGACCCGGAGCCGTTTTCCGACTCCGAAGACCGCGCCGTGCAGTTTGGCCTGCGCGGCATGCCGCTGGGCGGCGCGGGCGGCGAGAACGCCTATTTCGGGCTGGCCGCCACCAACAGCACCGACGGCGAGGAGGTCATCCCTTTCCTGTCGCCCAGCAGCGAGGACACGCTCGAATACGACCTGACGCGCCTGATTTACAAGCTCAGCCAGACCAAACGGCCGGTGGTGGCGGTGATGAGCTCGCTGCCGGTGAACGGCTCGATAGTGCCGATGACCCAGCAGCAGGCGCCGCCGTGGGCGGTGATCGAACAACTGCGTGAGCTGTTCGAGGTGCGCGTACTGTCGAGTTTCGACAAGAAAATCCCCGACGAAGCCGACCTGCTGATCCTGATCCATCCGAAGGATCTGTCGCCGGCGACGCTGTTCGCCATCGACCAGTACGCGCTGCGCCGCGGCCGCGTGCTGGCGTTGCTGGACCCCTACAGCGACGTCGAAGCGCCGCCGCGCGACCCGATCATGCCAACCATGACCCTGCCCAAGACCGGCTCGGACCTGGGGCCGCTGCTGGGCGCCTGGGGCGTGCAGATGCAGGACGGCGTGGTCGGCGACCGGGAAGCGGCGCGCCTGGTGTCGTTCCGCGAGGATGCGCCGCCGCAGGAATACCTGGTGTGGCTGGATCTGAAGGCCGACCGCTTCGACAGCAAGGACGTGGTCACGGCGCGCCTGAGCCAGATGTACATGAACACGGTCGGCGCGCTGGGCAAGAAGGCCGATGCCGGCATCGAGTTCACGCCGCTGATTTCGTCCAGCAAACAGGCCACGCTGGTCAGCACCGAGGGCCTGGACAAGCCGGACCCGGCCGGCCTGCTGCGGGACTTCAAGCCGGCCGATGAGAGCTACCCGTTCGCGGCCCGCGTGCAGGGCACGCTCAAGACCGCCTTCCCGGACGGACCGCCCGAAGGCGCCGAGGCGCCGGCACAGGTGCTCAAGGAATCGGCCACGCCGGCCAACCTGATCCTGATTGCCGACGCCGACTTCATCTATGACCGCTTCTGGGCGCAGATCGGCGAGTTTCGCGGCAGCCGCATCGTGGAGCCGTTTGCCGACAACGGCGCGTTCTTCATCAACGCCGTGGACAACCTCACCGGCAGCGGCGACCTGATCAACGTGCGTTCGCAGGGCACCTACGCGCGGCCGTTCACCGTGGTGCAGGCCATGAACCGCGCCGCGCAGGAGCAGTTCCGCGCCGCCGAGCAGCGCCTGCAAGCGGAATTGCAACAGACCGAACAGAGGTTGTCCGAGCTGCAATCGAGCCGCGGCGAGCAGGCCGGACCGCTGATGAGCGCTGAGCAGCAGCAGGAAATCGCGCGCTTCCAGGCCGAGCGGGTGCGCCTGCGGCGCGAGCTGCGCGAGGTGCAGCACCAGCTGCGTCAGGACATCGACCGCCTGGAAACGCGCCTGAAGTTCGTCAATATCGGCCTCATCCCGCTGCTGATCGGCTTTGCCGCCGCACTGGTGGCGCTGACCCGCGGCCGCGGCCGGCGCAGCACCGGAGAGCGTCATGTCGCGGGCTAAATGGATACTTGCCGGCGTCACGCTGGCGTTGGTGCTGCTCACGCTGTGGGCGGTGCGCGATACCGGCCAGCGCACCGGCTACGTCGCCCGCGCAGAAAAGCTGTTCCCCGACCTGCCGGCGCAGGCGGCGGCAGCGCGGCGTATCGAAATCCGCTCGGCCGGCCAGCAGGTCACCCTGCAAGGCAGTGGAAGCGACTGGACGGTGGTCGACAAGCACGATTTTCCGGCCGATCCGGCCAAGGTGCGGGCGCTGCTTGAGGGCCTGGCCGGACTGACGCTGATCGAGCCGCGCACCGCCGATCCGGCCCGCCACGCGGCGCTGAATCTGCAGGCCCCCGATACGGCCGGCGCGCGCGGCGTGCTGGTACGCGTGCTGGGCGAGCACGACACCGCGCTGGCGGCGGTGCTGCTGGGCAAACCACGTGCCGCGGCCGGGCAGGGCCCGCGGCAGATGTTCGTGCGCCGGCCGCACGAGGATCAGGCCTGGCTGGCCGAAGGTGCGGTCGATCCACAGCGCACGCCGCCGCTGTGGCTGCGCGGCGAGGCTTTCGACTTGCCGCAGGCCAAGGTGCGTGAGGTCCGCGTGCAGCACCCGGGCCAGGCGCCGCTGGTCATCTCGCGCGCGGCGCCCGAGGCAAGCTTCAGCCTGCAAACGCCTGTGCCCAAGGGGCGCGATCCCCAACCGTCGACCATCGGCGCGGTTGCCTACGGCCTGCAACACCTGCCGCTGCAAAACGTGTTCAAGGCCGACGAAGTGGCCGGCGACTGGGCACAGGCGGTCAGTGTTGCCTTCGATACCTTCGATGGGCTGACCTTCACCGCCCGCGTGCTGAGCCTGAACAGCGTGCCGCACGTGCGCCTGTCGGCAGCGGTGGCGGACGACGCCAGCGCCGAGCAGCGCCCGGCTGCGACCACCGAAGCCGAACGCATCAACCAGCAGGCCGGCGACTGGGTCTTTGTGGTGCCGCCGCATACCGCCGGGACGTTTACGCCTGCGCTGGAGAACCTGCTGGTACCTCTGGCACCGCCGGAGCAGGACGCGCCGTCCGGTCCGCCCGGGATGCCTAGCATGCCCGGGATGATGCCCGGCATGCGCCCCCCGGGCATGTAAGCCATCGGAAAACTGTAGGAGCCCGGCTGTGCCGGGCGATGATTTGACTGGGCGCAATCGCGCAGCAGAGCTGCGCCTACCGGGTTTTGCCCGATGGCAGGCGCTGAAAAATCCAGGATGGATTTATTCAGCGTCTCCCCCTAGAAATCGTCGCCCTTGAAGTGGCTCATGCCGAACCCGAACATGGCCACCACCAGCCAGTAGGCGAGCAGGAAGCTTTGCCAGTCCGGAGTCGGTGACTGCCACAGCACCAGCGCCGTGCCGAGCGCGAAATTGATCAGGCCCCAGACCAGATTGACGCGCGCCGTCGAGTTGGCACCCAGCGGCGAACGAAAACGCTTGCCGGCCGCCCCGGCGATGAAATGCGGCATACCGTTGCTGAAAAAGAAGCCGATCACGACGTGCCAGACCGAAAATTCCATGCGCTGCTCCTCCCGAAGTGGCTTGTCATGCCCCGCCGGAGAAACCCGCGAGGCATGTGACGCCTTGCCCGTTGCAGGCGCCGACCCTATAATGCGCGCCGCTTTTTAACCCGCCAAGCGGGTGGGCGTCGGGCCCCGCCGGCGCCACCCGGAAACGGACCTGTCGGCACCCTGATCCGGCCTTCGCGAAGGCCCGCCTTACGGTGAAGCCATGTCCGGAATGACTGACCGAAATGCGGCGTGGGCGGATGTCGACACGCCGGACGCCGAGACCTGGCAACCGTTGAGCGCCACCGAGGCGCAGGCCCTGCGAGCCCGGCAACCGATGCTGGCACCGTCGCGGGTGGTGGTGGCGCAGGCGCTGGCCGGTGCGGTGACGGCGATGCTGGCCTGGGCGGTGGCCGGCCGTGCCAGCGTAATGTGGTCAGCGCTTTACGGCGCAGCGGCAGTGATTTTGCCGGCGGCGTTGATGGCACGCGGACTGGCGCGATCGGTGCCGCAATCGGCGCCTGCCCTGGGGGCGGTGCGCCTGCTTGCGTGGGAGGCCATCAAGCTGATGCTGGCGGTGGCCATGCTGGCCCTGGCGCCGCGGATTGTTGCGCCACTCAGCTGGCCGGCGCTGTTGATCGGCATGGTGGTGTGCCTGAAGGTTTACTGGCTGGCGCTGCTGTGGCGCGGCCGTTGAAGACACTTAGAAATTAGCAACAGGGATCGTCCGACACATGGCAGCCGAAGGCCACGCGCCTAGCGCCGGCGAGTACATCCGCCACCACCTGCAGCACCTGCGCTCCACCGAGCAGGCGTCGATCATCGACTTCTCGGTGGTCAACCTCGACTCCGTGGTCTGGTCGGTGCTGCTGGGCACGCTCACCTGCTGGCTGCTTTGGCGGGCCGCGCGCAGCGCCACGGCCGGCGTGCCGGGCCGCTTTCAGGCCGCGGTCGAGATGCTGGTCGAGATGGTCGATAGCCAGGCCCGCGGCATCATCCACAACGCACAAAGCCGCCGGCTGGTGGCACCCCTGGCGCTGACGGTGTTCGTGTGGATCTTCCTGATGAATGCCATGGATCTGCTGCCGGTGGATCTGCTGCCCTGGCTGTGGACGCAGCTGTACGGCGCCGCCGGCCACGATCCGCAGCATGCCTACCTGCGGGTGGTGCCGACGGCTGATCTGTCCACTACGCTTGGCCTGTCGACCTCGGTGCTGCTGATCTGCGTGTTCTACAACGTCAAGATCAAGGGTTTCGGCGGCTGGGTGCACGAGCTGTTCACGGCGCCGTTCGGCAGCCACCCGCTGCTGTACCCGGTCAATTTCATGATGCAGATGATCGAGTTCGCCGCCAAGACCGTGTCCCACGGCATGCGGCTGTTCGGCAACATGTACGCCGGCGAGCTGATCTTCATGCTGATCGCGCTGATGGGCGGCGCCGCCGCGCTGTCGCTGCCGGGTGTGCTGCTGCCGATTGGGCATGTCATCGCCGGCACGATGTGGGCCATCTTCCACATCCTGATCATCACCCTGCAGGCGTTCATCTTCATGATGCTGACGCTGGTCTATGTCGGTCAGGCGCACGACGCGCACTGATCCTGCCGTTTCTGTTTTTCAACCACCTGGAGTAGCAAATGGAGCATGTCCTTGGTTTCGTCGCCCTGGCCGCCGGCCTGATCATCGGTCTGGGTGCCATCGGTGCCTGTATCGGCATCGGCATCATGGGTAGCAAGTACCTGGAAGCCGCCGCCCGTCAGCCGGAGCTGATGAACGAGCTGCAGACCAAGATGTTCCTGCTGGCCGGCCTGATCGACGCGGCATTCCTGATTGGCGTCGGTATCGCCATGATGTTCGCCTTCGCCAATCCGTTCGTCCTGCAGTAAGCGCCGGCCGTCGCAAACAACCTGAAGGTGCCGTCGTGAGCATCAACGCAACGCTGTTCGTCCAGTTGGTGGTGTTCGCCATCCTGGTGTGGTTCACCATGCGTTTCGTGTGGCCGCCGATCACCAAGGCCATCGACGAGCGCACCCAGAAGATCGCCGACGGCCTGTCGGCGGCCGAGCGGGCGCGCCTGGAGCTGTCCAACGCCAACCGGCGCGTGGACGAGCAGCTGTCAGCGGCGCGTGACGATGCGGCCAAGCGCCTGGCCGACGCCGAGCGCCTGGCGCAGTCCATGATCGAGGACGCCAAGGCGCGCGCCGCCGAGGAAGGCGCCAAGATCGTCGCCGCAGCCCGCGCCGAGGCGCAGCAGGAAGTGGTCAAGGCGCGCGAGGTGCTGCGCGGCCAGGTGGCCGAGCTGGCGGTGCGCGGCGCCGAGCAGATCCTGCGCCGCGAGGTCGACAGCCGCGTCCACGCCGACCTGCTGTCGCGCCTGCAGACCGAGCTGTAACACATGGCCGAGCTTGCCACCATCGCCCGCCCGTACGCGGAAGCCCTGTTTCGGGCCGCCGATCCGGCCGAGGCGCCGTCCCTGGTCGGGCCGCTGCAGCAACTGGCGCAGATTGCTTCCGAACCTCGCCTGCGCGAGTTCGCCGACAACCCCAAGGTGTCGGCCGGGCAGGTCAGCGAGCTGATCCTGGGCGTGCTGCCGGCACCGCTGCCCGCGGCGCTGCAGAACCTGCTGCAGGTGGTGCTCGAAAACGGGCGTCTGGGCGCGCTGGGTGAGATCGCCTCGCAGTACCAGGAGCTGGTCGATGCCCGGGCTGGCGTGTCGCAGGCCATCGTCTACAGCGCATTCGAGATTTCCGCGGCCCAACTGGCGGATATCACGGCGGCCCTGGCGCGGCGCTTCGGCCGCCGGCTCGACACCCGCGTGGTGATCGAACCGGAGCTGATCGGCGGCGTGCGCGTGGTGGTCGGCGACGAGGTGCTGGACACCTCGGTGCGGGCGAGACTTGAACAGATGAGGACTGCCCTGGCGGCCTGAGCGTCACCGACGCCCGTCCGCTGGCACGGCCGCTCACGCGGCATCCCTGGAGCATGCAATGCAACTGAATCCTGCTGAAATTTCCGAGCTGATCAAGAGCCGCATCGAGGGCCTTGGCGCGGCGACCGACATCAAGAACCAGGGCACCGTGGTGTCCGTTACCGACGGCATCGTGCGCGTGCACGGCCTGTCGGACGCGATGGCCGGCGAGATGCTGGAGTTCCCCGCCACCGCCTCGGGCCAGGCCACCTACGGCCTGGCGCTGAACCTGGAGCGCGACTCGGTCGGCGCGGTGATCCTGGGCGAGTACGAGCACATCACCGAGGGCGACACGGTCAAGTGCACCGGCCGCATCCTGGAAGTGCCGGTCGGCCCGGAACTGCTCGGCCGCGTGGTGAACGCGCTCGGTCAGCCGATCGACGGCAAGGGCCCGATCAACGCCAAGATGACCGACGTGATCGAGAAAGTGGCGCCGGGCGTGATCGCGCGCAAATCGGTCGACCAGCCGGTGCAGACGGGTCTGAAGTCCATCGACTCGATGGTGCCGATCGGCCGCGGCCAGCGCGAGTTGATCATCGGCGACCGCCAGACCGGCAAGACCGCGGTGGCGATCGACACGATCATCAACCAGAAAGGTCAGAACATGACCTGCGTGTACGTCGCCATCGGCCAGAAGGCGTCGTCGATCAAGAACGTGGTGCGCTCGCTGGAAGCCAACGGCGCCATGGATTACACCATCGTGGTAGCCGCCTCGGCCTCCGAGTCGGCGGCCATGCAGTACGTGTCGGCCTACTCCGGCTGCACCATGGGCGAGTACTTCCGCGACCGCGGGCAGGACGCGCTGATCATCTACGACGATCTGTCCAAGCAGGCCGTGGCCTACCGCCAGGTGTCGCTGCTGCTGCGCCGCCCGCCGGGCCGCGAGGCCTACCCGGGCGACGTGTTCTACCTGCACAGCCGCCTGCTGGAGCGCGCCGCGCGCGTGAACGCCGACTACGTCGAGAAATTCACCAACGGCGAGGTCAAGGGCAAGACCGGTTCGCTGACGGCGCTGCCGATCATCGAGACGCAGGCCGGCGACGTGTCGGCCTTCGTGCCGACCAACGTGATCTCGATCACCGACGGCCAGATCTTCCTGGAAACCAGCCTGTTCAACGCCGGCATCCGGCCGGCCATCAACGCCGGCATCTCGGTGTCGCGCGTCGGCGGCGCGGCGCAGACCAAGCTGATCAAGAGCCTGTCCGGCGGCATCCGTACCGATCTGGCGCAGTACCGCGAACTGGCGGCGTTTGCGCAGTTCGCGTCCGATTTGGATGAGGCCACGCGCAAGCAGCTCGACCGCGGCGCGCGCGTCACGGAACTGCTCAAGCAGGCGCAGTACTCGCCGCTGCCGATCTCGCTGATGGCGGCCACGCTGTTCGCGGTGAACAAGGGCTTCCTGGACGGTGTCGAGGTCAGCCGCGTGCTGGCTTTCGAGCACGGCCTGCACCAGCACCTCAAATCCAGCCACGCGGCCCTGCTGCAGAAGATGGAAGCCGACAAGGCGCTCGACAAGGCGGCCGAGGAAGAGCTGACGGCAGCCGTCGCCGCCTTCCAGAAATCGTTCGCCTGATCCACCGGAACTGACGGAGCACCCGGATGGCAGTCGGCAAGGAAATCCGCGGCAAGATCAAGAGCATCGAGAACACGCGCAAGATCACCAAGGCCATGGAAATGGTGGCCGCGTCCAAGATGCGCAAGGCGCAGGAGCGCATGCGCGCCGCCCGGCCGTACAGCGACAAGGTACGCAACATCACGGCCAACCTGTCGCGCGCCAACCCCGAGTACCGTTCGCCGTACATGCGGCAAGTCGGCGAGGTGAAGGCGGTCGGCTTCATCGTGGTCAGTACCGACAAGGGCCTGTGCGGCGGCATGAACACCAACCTGCTGCGCTCGGTGAGCATCCGCATGCGCGATGTGCAGGCGGCCGGCCAGGCGATTCGCGTGACCACTCTCGGCGGCAAGGGCCAGAGTTTCATGACCCGCGCCGGGGCGCAGATCATCAGCCAGGCCGTGCAACTGGGTGATGCACCGCAGCTCGAAACGCTGATCGGACCGGTCAAGGTGATGCTGGACGCCTTCGTGGCCGGCGAACTGGACGCCGTCTACGTGTGCTACACGCGCTTCATCAACACCATGAAGCAGGAGCCGCTGGTCGAACAACTGCTGCCCCTGTCGGCCGAGCGCCTGGCGCAGACCGAGGCCGAGAGGCAGGCCTACAGCTGGGATTACCTGTACGAGCCAAGCGCCCCGGTGGTGATCGACGAGCTGCTCACGCGCTACATCGAGGCGCTGGTGTTCCAGGCGGTGGCGGACAACATGGCGTCCGAGCAGTCGGCGCGCATGGTGGCCATGAAGGCGGCCAGCGACAACGCCGGCAACCTGATCGAAGAACTGAAGCTGATCTACAACAAGACCCGGCAGGCCGCGATTACCAAGGAGCTGTCGGAAATCGTCGGCGGCGCGGCCGCGGTGTGACGGATACGGAATTCAAGGACCTGACAATGACGCAAGGCAACATCGTTCAGTGCATCGGCGCCGTGGTGGACGTCGAGTTCCCGCGCGGGCAGATGCCCAAGGTCTATGACGCGCTGGTCATGGAAGGCTCGGAACTGACCCTCGAAGTCCAGCAGCAGCTGGGCGATGGCATCGTGCGCACCATCGCGCTGGGCTCGTCCGACGGCCTGCGGCGCGGCATGACCGTGACCGACACCGGCAAGCCGATCACCGTGCCGGTGGGCGCGGCCACCCTGGGCCGCATCATGGACGTGCTCGGGCGACCGATCGACGAGCGCGGCCCGGTGGACCAGGCCCAGACGGCGCCGATTCACCGCAAGGCGCCGTCCTACGACGAGCTGTCGCCGTCGCAGGAGCTGCTGGAAACCGGCATCAAGGTCATCGACCTGATCTGCCCGTTCGCCAAGGGCGGCAAGGTCGGCCTGTTCGGCGGCGCCGGCGTGGGCAAGACCGTCAACATGATGGAGCTGATCAACAACATCGCCAAGGCGCACTCGGGCCTGTCGGTGTTTGCCGGCGTGGGCGAGCGCACCCGCGAGGGCAACGACTTCTACCACGAGATGGCCGAATCGGGCGTCGTGAATCTGGAGCACTTGGGCGAGTCCAAGGTGTCGATGGTGTACGGCCAGATGAACGAGCCGCCGGGCAACCGCCTGCGCGTGGCGCTGACCGGCCTTACCATCGCCGAATCGTTCCGCGACGAAGGCAAGGACGTGTTGTTCTTCGTCGACAACATCTACCGCTATACCCTGGCCGGCACCGAAGTGTCGGCGCTGCTGGGCCGCATGCCGTCGGCCGTGGGCTACCAGCCGACGCTGGCCGAGGAAATGGGCCGCCTGCAGGAGCGCATCACCTCCACCAAGGTCGGCTCCATCACCTCGATCCAGGCCGTGTACGTGCCGGCGGATGACCTGACCGATCCGTCGCCGGCCACGACCTTCGCGCATTTGGACGCCACCGTGGTGCTGTCGCGTGACATCGCGTCGCTGGGTATCTATCCCGCCGTGGATCCGCTGGACTCGACCTCGCGCCAGGTCGACCCCAACGTGGTCGGCGAGGAACACTACAACACCACCCGCGCCGTGCAGCAAACGCTGCAGCGCTACAAGGAGCTGCGCGACATCATCGCCATCTTAGGGATGGACGAGCTGTCGCCGGAGGACAAGCTGGCCGTGTCCCGGGCGCGCAAGATCCAGCGCTTCCTGAGCCAGCCGTTCCACGTGGCCGAGGTGTTCACCGGCTCGCCGGGCAAGTACGTGCCGCTGTCGGAGACCATCCGTGGCTTCAAGATGATCGTCGCCGGCGAGTGCGATCACCTGCCCGAGCAGGCCTTCTACATGGTCGGCACCATCGACGAGGCCTTCGAGAAGGCCAAGAAGATTCAGTAAGCGAGGCGTCCGATGGCAATCACTGCCGCCACAATCCAGGTCGACGTCGTGTCGGCCGAGGCCTCGATCTACTCCGGCGAGGCGAAGTTCGTCGCCCTGCCTGGCGAGGCGGGCGAGCTCGGCATCCTGCCGCGCCACACGCCGCTGATCACTCGCATCCGGCCGGGCGCGGTGCGCATCGAGCTGCCTGACGGCAGCGAGGAGCTGGTGTTCGTGGCCGGCGGCATCCTGGAGGTGCAACCCGGCGCGGTCACCGTGCTGGCCGACACCGCCGTGCGCGCACACGATCTGGACGAGGCCGCCGCGCAGGAGGCCAAGCAGCGCGCCGAGGCACTGATGGAGAACCGTCAGGGCGATTTCGAGTACGCCACCGCCAGCGCCGAACTGGCCGAAGCGATGGCACAGCTGCAGACCATCCAGCGCCTGCGCCGCCGCGCCGGCGGCTGAGACTTCCCGCTCCAGGTGCTCTGACGTCAAGGTCAACACCATGAGCAGCACGCCGCTACAGATCGTCATCCTGGCCGCCGGGCAGGGCAAGCGCATGCGCTCGTCCCTGCCCAAGGTTCTGCAACCGCTCGGTGGCCAGCCGCTGATCCGGCACGTGCTGGCGGTGTCCGATGCCGTGCTGCGGGAGGCTGGCAGCGCCGCCCGCCCGGTGCTGGTCTACGGCCACGGCGGCGATCAACTGCAAGCCGCCCTTGCCGACGCCGACTGCCGCTGGAGCCATCAGGCCAGCCAGCGCGGCACCGGCGATGCCGTCGCTGCGGCACTGCCCCATATCGAGCCGGCCGGACGCGTGCTGGTGCTGTGCGGTGACGTGCCTCTGCTGCGCGCCGCGACACTGCGCACGCTGCTGCATGCGCCGCAGGACGCGCTGGCCATCTTGACCGCGATGCTCGACGACCCCACCGGTTACGGCCGCATCCTGCGCGATGCGCATGGCGAGGTGCGGGCCATCGTCGAACAGCGCGACGCGACCGCCGAGCAACTGGCGCTGCAGGAGGTCAACACCGGCACGCTGCTGATCCCGGCCGAGCGCCTGGCCGGCTGGCTTGGCCGGCTCACGGCCGACAACGCCCAGGGTGAGCTGTATCTGACCGACATTGTGGCCATGGCGGTGGCCGATGGCGTGCCCGTGGTGGGCATACCGGCCGCCGGCGAGGCCGAGATCATGGGCATCAACGACCGCGCCCAGCTCGCCTGCTGCGAGCGCGAACTGCAGCGCCGGCAGGCCCGGCGCCTGCTGCAGGAAGGCGTCACGCTGCGCGATCCCGAGCGGCTCGACGTGCGCGGCGACGTCAGCGTCGGCCGCGACGTCGAGATCGACGTCAACGTCATTCTGGAAGGCCGGGTTGAGCTTGGCGACGGCGTGCGCGTGGGCGCGCACTGCATCCTGCGCGATGCCATCGTCGAGGCCGGTGCGCGCATCGAACCGTTCAGCCTGGTCGACGGCGCGCGGGTCGGACCCGGCGCCGTGGTCGGCCCCTACGCCCGCCTGCGGCCGGGCACGGAACTGGCCGCCGACGTCCACGTCGGCAACTTCGTCGAGGTGAAAAACAGCCGCCTCGCGCCAGGGGCCAAGGCGAACCACCTCAGTTATCTGGGCGATGCCGACATCGGCGCCCGCGTCAACGTCGGCGCCGGCACCATCACCTGCAACTACGACGGCGCCAACAAGCACCGCACCACGATCGGCGACGACGCCTTCATCGGCTCCAACAGCTCGCTGGTGGCGCCGGTCAGCATCGGCGCGGGCGCCACCATCGGCGCCGGTTCCGTCATCAGCCGCGAGGCGCCGGCCGGTGGCCTGACCCTGACCCGGGCGCCGCAAAAGTCCATACCCGGCTGGCAACGGCCGCGCAAGAAACCGGCGCAGTAAGAACCATGTGCGGCATCGTTTGCGGAATCGCCCGGCACGACATCGTGCCCGACCTGCTGGAGGGCCTCCGCCGGCTGGAGTACCGCGGCTACGACTCGGCCGGCATCGCCGTGCGCCTGGACGACGGTCGCCTGCACCGTGTGCGGGCGCTGGGCAAGGTCATGGAGCTCGCCCGCCGGCTGGCCGCCGAGCCGGTCACCAGCCACGCCGGCATCGGCCACACCCGCTGGGCCACCCACGGCGCGCCCAGCGAGGCCAATGCCCACCCGCACATCTCGCGCGGCGAACTGGCGGTGGTGCACAACGGCATCATCGAGAACCACGCCGCGCTGCGCGAAGCCCAGCGCGCTGCCGGCTTCGAGTTCACCTCGCAGACCGACACCGAGGTCATCGGCCACCAGATTCGCCGGCATCTGGACGCCGGTCTCGATCTGTTCGATGCGGTGCGCGCAGCGGCCGCGGAACTGCACGGTGCGTTTGCGATCGGCGTGCTGTCGGGCGCCGAGCCGGACCGCCTGCTGGCGGCGCGTCGCGGTAGCCCACTGGTCGTCGGCGTGGCGGCGGACGCGGTGTATCTGGCGTCGGACGCCGCCGCCCTGGTGCCGTTCACGCAGGACATGGTGTTCCTGCAGGACGGCGACGTCGCCGAGGTCGGCATCGGCCTGTTGCGCATCGTGGACGCGCACGGCCAGCCGGTGCAGCGGCCACTGCGGCGCAGCAGCCTGAGCGCCGCCGCCACCGAGCGCGGCGCGTATCGCCACTACATGCAGAAGGAAATCTTCGAGCAGCCGCAGGCCATCGCCGACACGCTGGATGGGCGCCTGGGCGAAAGCCGCGTGCTGGAAGCGGCCTTCGGCACCGAGGCGGCAGCCATTTTCGATCGCGTGCGCGAGCTGCGCATCGTCGCCTGCGGCACCAGCTACCACGCCGGCTGCGTGGCGCGGTACTGGTTCGAGGCCCTGGCCGGCGTGCCGTGTCAGGTGGAGATCGCGTCCGAGTTCCGCTACCGCGACAGCGTCGTGCCGGCCGATGCCCTGCTGGTCGCCATTTCCCAGTCCGGCGAGACGGCCGACACGCTGGAGGCGCTGCGCGAGGCGCGCCGCCGCGGCTACGCCCATACGCTGGCCATCTGCAACGTGCCGGAGAGCTCGCTCACGCGCGAGGCCGACCTGAAACTCATGACTCACGCCGGGCCGGAAATCGGCGTCGCCTCCACCAAGGCCTTCACCACCCAGCTGGTGTCGCTGATGCTGCTGGTGCTGGCACTCGGCCGTCGTCATCGCCTGGACGCGGCCACCGAGGCGTCTCTGGTCGACGAACTGCGCCGCCTGCCGGCCGCCGTGCAGGCAGTGCTGGCACTCGACGACACCATCGCCGCCCTGGCGCCGGACTTTGCCGACAAGCATCACGCCCTGTTCCTGGGCCGCGGCGTGCACTACCCGGTGGCGCTGGAAGGCGCCCTGAAGCTGAAGGAAATCTCCTACATCCACGCCGAGGCCTACGCCGCCGGCGAGCTCAAGCACGGCCCGCTGGCGCTGGTGGATGCCGACATGCCGGTGGTGGCGGTGGCGCCCAGCGATCCGCTGCTCGAAAAACTCAAGTCCAACATGGAAGAGGTCCGCGCTCGCGGCGGACGGCTGCTGGTGTTCGCCGACGCCGGGGCCGGTTTCGACGACACCGACATCGCCCTGGTCGAAGTGCCGACCGACACCATCGACCATCTTGTGCCGGTGCTGTTCACCGTGCCGCTGCAACTGCTGGCCTACCACGTGGCGCTGATCCGCGGCACCGATGTCGACCAGCCGCGCAACCTCGCCAAGTCGGTGACCGTCGAGTAGGAGCGCAGCTTTGCTGCGCGGTGATCGCCCGGCAAGCCGGGCTCCTACAGCGCGATGACCGCCCGGCAAGTTCGACTCCAACGATTTTTGCGAATCCGGATCGACCGCCCGGCCTGCCGCTTGCACGACAATGGCGCGGCGCGCCGCCGTCTGTGGGCGACGCCTAGCCCGCGAGGCGCCCGGCCGTGAAACTCCAGCAGCTGCGTTATCTGGTCGAGATCGTGCGTCGGGACATGAACGTCTCGGCGGCGGCGGCGCGCCTGTTCACGTCGCAGCCGGGGGTGAGCAAGCAGATTCGCCTGCTGGAGCAGGAACTGGGCGTTGATCTTTTCCAGCGGCGTGGCAAGCAGTTTGTCAGCCTCACTGCGGCCGGCCGGGCGGTGCTGCGGGAGGCGCAGGAAATCCTCGGCCGCAGCGAGAACATCCGCCGCCTGACTCGCGATCTGGCCAGTCCGGAGCACGGCGAGCTTGGCATCGCAACCACCCACACGCAGGCCGGCTTCGTGTTGCCGCCGGTGCTTCGCGAGTTCCACAGACGCTACCCGCGGGTGCGGCTGAACCTGTTTCAGGGCACGCCGCAGCAACTTGCGGACATGGCCGGTCAGGACGACGTGGACCTGGTCATCACCACCGACGAGGCCGCCCTTTACCCACACCTGGTGCTGCTGCCGGTCGCCGGCTGGCGCTACGCCGTGTTCTGCCCGGCCGGGCATCCCC
The DNA here is from genome assembly GCF_001697225.1 of Immundisolibacter cernigliae. Classification (GTDB taxonomy): domain Bacteria; phylum Pseudomonadota; class Gammaproteobacteria; order Immundisolibacterales; family Immundisolibacteraceae; genus Immundisolibacter; species Immundisolibacter cernigliae. The sequence continues at coordinate 1,273,476 of NZ_CP014671.1, read as the reverse complement.
TGGCGCAGATCGCGTCGCTGAGCCTGGCGGACATCGCCGCCTATCCGCTGGTGACCTACAGCTTCGCCTTCAACGGTCACTCGGCGCTGGAAGAGTGCTTCAAGGCCGCCGGCCTCACGCCGCAGCTGGCCCTGACGGCTGTCGATACGTCGGTGCTCAAGCGTTACGTGAAGGAAGGACTCGGCATCGGCCTGATGGCGGCGGATGCCTTTGATCTGGCGCAGGACGCCGACCTGGTGGCGCGCGACACTGGCACCCTGCTGCCGCGCGGCACGGTGCACGTGGCGTTTGCGCCCGGTCGCTTCCTGCGCGGCTATGTGTACGACTTCATCGCGCTGCTGGCGCCGCACCTGAGCCGCAGCGTGGTGGAAGAAGCCCGCAACCTGCGCGAGCCGCAGGCCATCGCCGCGCTGCTCGCCACCACCGCTCCGGCGGCCATGATCTGACGCCCCATTCAAGCGAGACCGCCATGAGTTCCAGCAATTCGATCACCGTGCGCCTGCGCCTGGAAAGTCGCCCCGGCCTGCTGGCCGAGGCCCTGAAAGCCGTCGGCGACCAGGGCGGGGACGTCGGCGCCATCGACATCGTGCGCGCCGATGCCGAGCACACGGTGCGCGACGTCACCGTCGATACCCGTGACGAGCAGCATGCCGAGCGCGTCGTGGCAGCGCTGCGCACGGTGCCGGGCATCGAGGTGCAAAGCTGGTCGGACCGCACCTTCCTGCTGCACCTGGGCGGCAAGATCGAGGTCGTCAGCAAGACTCCGGTGCGCACGCGCGACCAGTTGTCGATGGTCTACACGCCCGGCGTGGCGCGTGTGTGCCTGGCCATCGCCGCCGATCCTGCCGCGGCCTGGAACCTGACCATCAAGCGCAACACGGTGGCGGTGGTCAGCGACGGTTCGGCGGTGCTGGGCCTGGGCAACATCGGCCCCTACGCCGCCATGCCGGTCATGGAAGGCAAGGCGCAGCTGTTCAAGGAATTCGGCGGCGTGGACGCGTTTCCGATCTGTCTGGCGACGCAGGACACCGAGGCCGTGATTGCCGCCGTGGCGGCGCTGGCCCCCGGCTTTGGCGGCATCAACCTGGAGGACATCGCCGCGCCGCGCTGCTTCGAGATCGAGCAGCGCCTGCAGGACATGCTCGACATTCCGGTGTTCCACGACGACCAGCACGGCACCGCCGTGGTGCTGGCGGCGGCCTTCTTGAACGCGCTCAAGGCCATCGGCAAGCGCGCCGCGGACCTGAAAGTGGTCGTTGCCGGCGTCGGCGCGGCCGGCACTGCCTGCACCCAGATGCTGCTGGAACTTGGCGTGCGCAACATCATCGGCTGCGATCGCGGCGGCGCCCTGTCGCAGGCGCGCACGGACCTGAATGCCGCCAAGCGCGAGTACCTGGCAGTGACCAACCCTGATGACGAGACCGGCAGCCTGCATCAGGTACTGCGCGGGGCGGATTTTTTCATTGGCCTGTCGGGGCCGAATCTGATCGGCGCCGATGACCTGAAGGCCATGGCGCGCGATCCGGTGGTGTTCGCCATGTCCAACCCGGATCCCGAGGTCGATCCGGCGATCGCCCTGCCGCTGGTCGCCATCATGGCCACCGGACGCAGCGATTACCCGAACCAGATCAACAACGTGCTGTGCTTCCCGGGGCTGTTTCGCGGCGCCCTGGATTGCCAGGCAAGGCGCATCACGGGAGGCATGAAACTGGCCGCCGCGCACGCCATCGCGGATACCATCCCGGTCGAGGCGCTCAGTGCCGACTACATCATCCCGAGCGTGTTCGACCCGGCGGTTGCACCGGCGGTGGCCGAGGCAGTCAAGCAGGCCGCGCGCGCGGACGGCGTGGCGCGACGCTGAGCTGACGCCGGTACAACAAGCGCAGGGACGCGCTGCCAAAATCAGCGGCCGTAGCCCGGCTGTGCCGGGCGATCACCCGCCTGCGCGCTGCGCGCGGGCGGGTCGTGCAGCAAAGCTGCGCTCCCACATTGGATGGCGGGCGCTGAGAAATCCAGGATGGATTTATTCGGCGCTTCCTCGGGCAGCCAGCGTGGATGCGGGCGGCGCGTTCAGCAAGGAGGAGCAGGCATGGATTTCGCCTACACGGCCGCGCAAACTGCGCTGGCCGGGGAACTGGCCGCCCTATTCGGGCGCTTTGCGGCGCCGCCGAGGCTGCGCGCCTGGGCCGACGCCGGCATCGCCGCCTTCGACGGCGAGCTGTGGCAGGCGCTGGCCGATCAGCGCTGGCTGGGTCTCGGGCTCACGCCGACGCACGGCGGCCGCGGCCTGGGCACGGACGAACTGACGCTCGCCGCCTGCGAGGCCGGGCGGGCGCTGGCGCCGGTGCCGCTGGTGGCGACCCTGCTGGCCGGCGAAGCATTGAAGGCGATCCCGCGGCCCGCGCAGCTGGGCGCTCTGGCAGCCGGCGATCTGCGCGTGGCGCTGTGCCTGCCGCCGCCGGGCCGGTTGACGCCGACCGTTTCGGTGCTCGACGGGCGGGTCAGTGGAGCGCTGCTGCCGGTCGTGGACGGCCTGCTGGCGGACGCGGTGCTGTGCGCCGATGCCGCCGGCAACGCCTGGCTGGTGGACCTGCGCGGCGATGGGGTGCGCCGCCGTCAGCTGGCCACGCTCGATCTGGCCCATACCGCCGCCGAGCTCGTCCTGACGGATCAACCGGCGCTCGCGCTTGGGCCTGCCGGGCCGTGGCGCGACCGGGCCGCCATCCTGAGCGCCTTCGAGCAGCTCGGTGGCGCGCAGCGCTGCCTGGATCTGGCCGTCGCCTACGCCAGGGAGCGTTACGCCTTTGGCCAGCCGATCGGCGCCTTCCAGGCCGTCAAGCACAAGCTCGCGGCGCTGCATGTCGAAATCGAACTGGCGCGTGCCAATGCCTATTTTGGCGCCTACGCGCTGGCCGAGGGCGAGCCGGGCATTCTGGCCGAGGCGGCGGCGCTCGCCCGCGCCAGCGCCACCGACATCTACCTGCTGGCGGCGCAGGAGAGCCTGCACGTGCACGGTGGGGTCGGCTTCACCTGGGCCTGCGAGGCGCATCTGCACCTGCGCCGGGCCCGTGCGCTGGAGGCGGCGCTCGGCAGCGCGGCGCTGTGGCGCGAGCGATTGCTGGGCAAAGCCGCCGTGCCGGCGCAAGCCTGAGGAGGCCGACCACGATGGACTTTCGAGACAGCCCCGACGAGGCGGCTTTCCGCCGGCAGGCCCGCGCCTGGCTGGAGGCGAACGCCCCGCTGCGCGATCCGCACCAGGTCGAGCCCGGCGTGTTCGAGAACTGGCCGGATGCCGCGCAGATGCAGGCTGCCCGCGACTGGCAACGGCGCAAGCACGACGCCGGCTGGGCCGGCGTGTTCTGGCCGCCCGAGTACGGCGGCCGTGGCGGCACGATCATGCAGCAGATCATCTGGAATCAGGAGGAACGGCGCGTGCTGACGCCGCCGGCGGTGCTGCTGATGGGCCAGGGCCACGTCGGCTACACGCTGCTGGCGCACGGCACGGCCGAGCAGAAACAGCGCTGGCTGCCGCCGACGCTGCGCGGCGAGTACGCCTGGTGCCAGTTGTTCAGCGAACCGGGGGCGGGCTCGGACTTCGCCGCCCTGGCCTGCGCGGCCAGGCGCGAGGGCGATCACTGGCGCATCCGTGGCGAGAAAATCTGGATCTCCGACGGTGCCTACGCGGATGTCGGCTTTCTGGTCACGCGCACCGATCCGGATGGCCCCAAGCACAAGGGCCTGACCTGCTTCGTGGTCGACATGCGCGCGCCGGGTGTCACGGTGCGCGACGTGCGCCACCCGAACGGCGGCTCGCACTTCAGTCATGTGCGCTTCGACGACCTGCGCGTGCCGGACGCCGACCGCGTCGGCGCCGTCGATGACGGCTGGCGGGTGGCGCTGACCACGCTGATGTACGAGCGCTTCTTCGTCGGCGCCTGGGGTTCGTCGGGTGCCTTCGGCGGGCCGCAGTTGCGCCATCTGATCGAACTGGCCGGACGCTGCGAGGTCGGTGGCCGGCCGGCGCTGCAGGATGACGCCGTGCGCCAGCGCCTGGCGGCGTTCACCGTGCGCGCACGGGCCATCGAACACATGAGCTACCGCGTGCTGACCACCGTCTCGCAGGGCGGCATCCCGGGCCCGGAAGGCTCCATCGTCAAAATGGAGTTCGCCCGCCTGTCGCAGGAGATGACCAATCTCGGCCTGGAGCTGATGGGACCGGCGGCCATGCTGGACGGCGCCGACGCGCCGCTCGCCGGCGTGTTCCAGGCGGCGCTGCTGGAGAATCCGTGTATGCGCATCGCCGGCGGCACCGACGAGATCCAGCGCACCATCATCGCCGAGCGCCTGCTCGGCCTGCCGCAGGAAAGCCACGTGCCGCGCGACCTTCCATTTCGGGATTTGCCGCGCGGCGGGGGCTGGCGACCGATGGCGTGAAAGCGCCAGGAAGGGGAGGGCAGGCAAGTTTCAGCCAACCCGGCGGCGCCCTCGCCGCGAATCTTCCACCCCAGCCATACCCAGCCATTCGGCCCGGGGGCGGGCCTCCCACGGTCATGGATCCGCCCCGTTCAAGGGTGTCCGGCCGGGCGCAGACAACCCCTTCGATCGGGCTTGCCGGGCTTGGCCTGGCGTCCCATACGGGTTATAAAGGCAGCCGGGCTTCACCCGTGAGGAACGGGATGAATATGAAAATCAAGACATTTTTTGCTGCGACCGTGTTGTTTGGCGGACTTGTTGCCGGGCTTTTTGCACCGCCTGCAGCCCGCGCCGCCGGGCGTGAGGTGCCGCCCGACGCGCTGCGCTGCCTGGCGCTGGCCGTCTATTTCGAGGCCGGCAGCGAGCCGCAGACCGGCAAGGTGGCGGTCGCCCACGTGGTGCTGAACCGCGCCCAGCATGCCGGCTTTCCGGGTGGCGTGTGCGGGGTCGTGCAGCAGGGCGGCGAGCAGCGGCCCTGCCAGTTCGGCTGGTATTGCGACGGTCGCAGCGACCAGCCGACCTCGTCCCGCATGTGGCAGTCGGCGCAGGAAGTGGCGCGCGAGGTGCTGGCCGGACGGGTGGATGACCCCACCGGGGGCGCGCTGTATTTCGCCCAGGCCCGCGCAACTCGGCCGGCCTGGACCAAGCGCCTGACGCAAATGGCCCGCATCGGCGGCCACGTCTTCTACCGCTGACGTCGTTACCCTCTACGCCACCGGGGCACGGGTCGTGCCCCTGCCGGACGGCCTGCTCTACCACCTGCCGCAGTTCCTGGCACCGGACGCAGCCAGCGTATTGCTGGGGCAACTGACCACCTCGCTGGACTGGCAGCAACACCGGCTCAAGCTGTTCGGGCGCGAATGCCTGACGCCGCGGCTTTGTGCCTGGTATGGCGACGCCGATGCCCGCTACGGCTACAGCGGCCAGACGCTCGAACCCCTGCCCTGGACAGCGCCGCTCGCCGCGCTGCGCCAGCGGCTCGAAGCGATGCTCGGCCTGCCCTTGAACGGCATGCTGGCCAATCTGTACCGTGACGGCGCCGACAGCATGGGCTGGCACAGCGACGACGAGGCAAGTCTCGGTCCGCGTCCGGTGATCGTCTCGCTCAGCCTCGGTGCGACACGCCGCTTCGTGCTGCGCCATCGCCGTCGTCGCGATCTGCAAACCGTGGCTCTGGCGCTGGAACACGGCTCCCTGCTGGTCATGGCCGGCGATACGCAGCGTCATTGGCAGCACGCCGTACCCAAGACTCGCAGGGCGGTCGGCGTGCGTATCAATCTGACGTTTCGTTACGTCAGTCGCTTGCGGGCGGCGGCAGGTGCGCCAGTCGGCGGTTCATCGACCACTGAACCGGCACGCCGCCGCGCGTCGATCTTGTCAAACGACCGTTAACTCGCCATCATCCGGATCACTGCCCGCAGCCCGTGCCGGCGCTGCAGGGCCCCCTGCCAAGGAGATCCGACATGGGCGCCACCGAACAGCCGTTCATCACCAAGTACCCGACCGCCGTGCCGGCCATGGGCGACGGTCCACTGCCGGTAGCGCCCTACATCAGCCGCGAGTTTTTCGAGCGCGAGCGCGAGAAGGTGTTCAAGCGCGCCTGGCTGGAGGTGGCGCGTGCCGAGGACATTCCCAATCCGGGCGACTACCGGGTGGTGGACATCGAGGTGCTGGGCTGGTCGCTGATTCTGACCCGCGGCGAGGACGGCCAGTTGCGCGGGTTTCACAATATCTGCACCCATCGCGGCAACAAGGTGGCGCAGCAGAAAGCCGGCAATGCCAGGGGCTTCACCTGCGGCTTTCACGGCTGGGTGTTCGGCAACGATGGCGAGCTGAAGTACATGGCCGGCGAGGAATACTTCCCGCCGGGCACCGACCGCTGCAAGCTCGGCCTCAAGCCGGTGACGCTGGACACCTGGAACGGCTTCGTGTTCATCCACCCGCAGGCCGAGCCGGCGCAGACCTTGCGCGAGTTCCTGGGTGGCATGGCGGACCAGCTCGATCCGTTCCCGTTCGACCGCTGCACGCGCATCGCCCGCTACGAGGCAACGCCGCGCGCCAACTGGAAGGTGGTGCTGGATGCGTTCCAAGAGGCCTTTCACGCCATCATGGTGCACCGCGCCTCGCTGCCGAAGTCCGCGGCGGCGGCACCAAACCCGAGCGCGGCGCTGACCTCGGCGCGCTTCCACGGGCCGCACCGTTCCCTGTCGGCCTGGGCGAATCCGGACTACCGGCCACCGGAGGTCGGCATGATCGTCGGCAAGTACGGGCCGACCTTTGCCACCGCCAAGGATCAGTTCCCGGGCATCAACCCGAACCGGGACGAGAACTGGTGGTTCGACATCAATGTGGTGTTTCCGAACTTCTTCTGCGACACCGGGCCGGGCTGGTATTTCACCTACAACTTCTGGCCGATTTCCGAGAACCGCACCCGCTGGACCATGGACATCTACCAGCTCAAGGCCGAACACGCCGGAGGGTTGCTGGCGCAGGAGCACACCAAGATCCTGCTGCGCGACGCCGTGCTGGAGGACTTCAGCACGCTGGAGGCGACGCAGCAGATGATGGAAACCGGCGTGCTCACGCACATCACGATCAGCGAACTGGAAATCGCGCTGCGCCACCAGATGCACATCATCGACCAGTGGCTGGCGGCGTGATGGCGTCCGGGCCGATGCTGCCGGCGCAGTTCGCCGACTGGGAGCCGTATGCCGCCACCTGGTGCCTGGCCACCGAGCATGCCCGGCGCGAGCAGCGCATGCACAGCACCCAGGCGCAGCTGGAACAGTTCTACAAGGCGGTCAAGCCGCGCCTGGATGAGGCCATTCAGTACCTGAACGACTTTCCGCTGGACGACATGCCGCAGCGCGAGCGCAACCTGCTGAATCTGGCCCTGTCGCTGGTGGAAATCTCGGTGGCGGTGGAGCTGTTCTTCAACCCGTGGCCGCTGGACGCCTACCCGTGGCAGGAATTCTCGGTCGCGTATTGAGGGGGCGTCGATCCGCCGGCGCGGGCATCACAAATCAGTGGCGACCGCGCGGCCCTTTGACGATGCCGAGCCCGGCGACGTTGGGGCGCTGATTGTTCTTCAGCCAGGTTTCGATGCTGCCGGGTGTGGTCGGGGCATGCAGCAGGTAGCCCTGGATCACGTCGCAGCCGCGTTCGCGCAGGTAGCGCAGCTGGGCGGCAGTCTCGACGCCTTCGCCGACGATCTCCAGGCCCAGGTTGTGACCCATGTCGATGATGCCGTTGGTGATGGCGGCGTCGTGGGTGTTCTCCGGCAATTCGGCGACGAACGAGCGGTCGATCTTGACCGTCTGTACGGGCAGGTGTTTCAGGTAGCCCAGCGACGAATAACCGGTGCCGAAATCGTCGATCGACAGGCGTACCCCGAGGCTGCGCAGGCGGCTCAGAACCTTGGCCGAGGCTTCCAGGTCGCGCATCAGGGTGGTTTCGGTGATTTCGAGCTCCAGGCGCTGCGGCGCGTGGTCGGTTTCCTCCAGCGCGCGCGCCACGGTGTCGACGAATTCCGGCGCCGCAAGCTGGTGTCCTGACACGTTCACGGCCATCCGCAGCGGTGGCAGGCCATGCTGTTGCCACAGCCGGTTTTGCCGGCAGGCCTCGCGCAGCACCCATTCGCCGATCGGACCGATCAGGCCGGTGTCCTCGGCCAGCGGGATGAAGTCTGCCGGCGAGACCAGGCCGCGCTGCGGATGCTGCCAGCGGATCAGCGCCTCGACGCCGGTGACCATGCCGCTGCCAAGGTTCATCTGCGGCTGGTAGAACAGCATCAGCTCGGACCGTTCCAGGGCCTTGCGCAGGTCGGTTTCCATGTCCAGGCGCCGCCGCACGGCGACACTCATGTGGGTCTGCCAGAAATGGTGCCGACCGCCGCCGGCCGACTTGGCCTGATTCAGGGCCGTTTCGGCGTGCCGAATCAGCCCGTCCAGACCACTGTCGTCGGCCGGGTACAGCGCAATGCCGATGCTGGCGCCGAGCACCAGTTCCTGGTCAGCGACCTGCAGCGGCAGACCGACGCTGCCCAGAATCTTGTTGGCTACGGTGACGGCCGTGTCCGGGCCGTCGATTTCGAATGCAAGGCCGAACTCGTCACTGCCGACCCGGCCGAGCAAATCATCCGCACGCAGCTGGCGCCGGATGCGGTCGGCCAGTTGCACCAACACCTCGTCGGCCACGTCGTGGCCGAGGCTCTCGTTCAGGACCTTGAAACGGTCCAGGTCGAGCGCGACCACGGCCAGCTTGGTGCCGGCGTCGGCACGCTCCAGCCGCTCACGCAGCCGTTCCCGGAAACCGGCCCGATTCGGCAGCCCGGTCAGCACGTCGTGATAGGCGAGGCGGTGCGCGTGCCGCTCCGATGCCCCGGCCTGCAGCAGCCGTGTGACGCGCCGTCGCAGCACGCCGAAATTGATCGGTTTGGTGATGTAGTCGGCGGCGCCGGCCCGAAACGCGCGCTCCACCGAAATCTCATCGGCCAGGCTGGTGATCATCAGCACCGGCGTGCGGTGCGCCTGCGGCAACGCAAGCATTTGCCGGCAGGTCGTGAAACCGTCCTGACGGGGCAGGCGGGCATCGAGCAGCACCAGGTCCGGGCGCACGCGCGGGTACAGCTGCATGGCCTCCTCGCCGTCGCCGGCCTCGATCACGCGGTAGCCTTCAAGGGCCAGAATGCCGCGCAGCGCGAGGCGTGTGCTGTGGTCGTCCTCCACCAGCAGCACCGTGAAATTCGACTGCGGGATTTCGGTCGGCTTACTGCCCAGCTGACCGGAGGACCAATGCGCGAGGGCCTCCCGCGCCGCCGTGTGCTGGCGGTCGAAGTCGTCGCTGAGGCGCTCCAGACCGGCGATGTCCGGGTTGCTGCCACTGGCCATGCGTTCCACGCGCTGGGCCAGATCGGCCAGCATTTCGGCGCCCAGGTTGCTGGCGCTGCCCTTCAGGGTATGGGCCAGATCGCGAATACGCGCGGTGTCGCGTTGGCCGATGGCGTCGCGCAAATCCACGAAATAGCGCGCCGAATCCGAGATGAAGGTGCGAATGACAGTGGGCAGCGCGTCGCCGATGGCATCGTGCAGTTCGGACAGCAGGGCGGTGTTCAGGACGGCCGTGGTGGTCGGGGCGTCACCGGGGGCGGCAGCAGGCTCGGGCGGCGGTGCAATCGCGCGGGTGGAAGTCCATTTGTCCAGTATTTGCTGCACGCCGGCAAGCTGCATCGGCTTGGGCAGGCTGTCATCCATGCCGGCTGCATGGCACTGCTCCTGCAGCGCGGCCTCCAGGTTGGCGGTCATGGCAATGATCGGCACCCGCTGTCCGGCCGCTTCGCTGGCACGGATGCGGCGCGTGGCTTCGAGACCGTCGACGCCCGGCATGTTGCAGTCCATGAAGATGATCGCGTACGCACCGGTCGCCCATGCGTCAACGGCAGCCTGGCCGTCGCCGACCACCTCGACCGTGCAGCCACAGGCCTCCAGCAGTCCCTTGGCGACCAGCTGGTTGGTTGCGTTGTCCTCGGCCACCAATACGCGCGAGTGATTTGCCAGCAGCCGCGGCGGGGTATAAAGCGCTTCGGCGGCTGGCTCGGCGATCTGCGGCGCCAGATCGAACGGCAGCCAGAACCAGAAGCTGCTGCCAACGCCGGGCGTGCTGTCGACGCCTATCTGGCCACCCATCTGCTCGACCAGCTGGCGGGTGATGGTCAGGCCAAGGCCAGAGCCGCCGAACTGCCGGGTGGTCGAGCTGTCGGCCTGGGTGAAGGACTGGAAGATGCGTTCCAGGTCCTCGCTGGCGATGCCGATGCCGGTATCGGTGACCCGGAACATCAGCCGCGTGTCCGCATCGCCACGCCCGACGGTGTCGATTTGGACCCTGACTTCGCCGGCCGGGGTGAATTTGATCGCGTTGCCGATCAGATTGGTCAGCACCTGGCCGAATCGAACCGGATCACCGACCACGCCCGACGGAACGTCGGCGCCGATATCGACTTGCAGTGCGATGTCCTTGTTGCGTGTCTGCAGCTCGAACAGGGTGGAAATTTCGTGCACCTTGGCGTGCAAATCGAACGGTATGTGCTCGATTTCCACGCGCCCGGATTCCAGCCGCGAAAAATCCAGGATGTCGTTGATCAGCGTGAGCAGGGTATTGCCGGAGGCCTCGGCGATGGTCAGCCGTTCCAACTGCTTGGCCGTCAGCGGCGACTCCCGCAGCAACTGCAGCATGCCGAGCAGGCCGTTGAGCGGCGTGCGGATCTCGTGGCTCACGTTGGCGGTGAACTGAGCTTTCACACGCGCGGCGCTCAGGGCGGCGTCGCGCGCGCTGCGCAGTTCCTGCTCGCGATCCTGCAGCCGGTCCATCATGCTGTTGAAGGCCCGCTCCATCTGCTGCACGTCGGCCGGTCCGGACAACTCGGCGCGGGCCGATGTCTCGCCCGATTCGGTGCGCGCCATGACCCGGGCCAGCGCCTGGATGGGGTTCGATATGCGGCGCAGGATCAGCAGCAGCAGCGGCAACAGCACGGCCGCGGTGAGCACCGTCATGGTCGCGGTGGACAGCACGATGTCGCGGGTGACGTCCCGCAGGGCCTCCTTGCTGACGGCAACCGCAACCTGGCCCTGGTATTGGGGCGGCGGAACCGCTTCGCCGAAAACGGTCAAGTCCTGGCTCGCATTGCCGACGAATACCGGCGCCCCAAACAGCCAGTAGGAATCGTTGTCGTCGAGCACGCGCGTGCTCTCGTCGGCGCGCCAGGGTTCGATTGCCGCCGCCCGCCGGGCGCCGACCGCGCCCTGCCGCAGCAGGGTCGAACCGTCTGCATTGAACACCGCCACTCCGACCACGTTTGGAAACCGCAGCAGGTTGTCGGTGGCTGCCCTGGCGTTGTCCGGGGAGCCGTAGAGCAGCGCCAGCGTGGCCTGCGCCGCGTAGCGCTCGGTCAGCAGCCGCCCCTGGTTGAGCAGATCGTCGCGTGCCTTGTTGACCGACAGCACGGAAATACCGGTTGCCGCAGTCAATGACAGCAGCGTGATTCCGACGATGCAAACCAGCATCACCAGGGTATCGCTGCGCAGCCGGGCAACTCGCCTGGCGATGAAATTGGTACGGTTCATGACGATGGTCGTGAGGGGGCTTGGCGATCAGCGGGCCGGGAGCACAAGGTCATAGTCAGCGGCCGCCAGCCGCACTCCGAGATGCTCGGCCGTGCGCCGGTTGATGGCACGGCGCAGGCCGCGGTTTGGCTCGAAGCGCGCTGTTTTGCCACTGGCGTGCGCAAGTGCGAGTCGTGCCAAATCAGCCCCCATGGCTTCGTTATCCGGAAACAGGGCAAACAATACGCCGTGCGCCACATGCTGGACCGAACCGGAGAAAACGACAATGTTGTTTGCCCATGCCCGGTTGAGAATGTCCGGCAACGTCGAGTCATCGTTTACCAGCGCCGGATCCTGGCTCAGCCACAGTGCTTCGGTAGCGCTATCGGCACTGTTCAGGATTTCTTGATATCCCTGCGCCGCGGCTCGCGCGTCGTCGGTGGCAACCGCGACCAGCTCGAGTTTGAGTTTGCGGGCAGCCGCTTGCGCGCGTTCCAGCAACCACCCGCTGCGGGCAGGGCGGTACAGCCAGTGCACGGTGCGAATGCCGGGCCTGAGGCGCAGCAACTGCTCGAACAGGGCGCCAGGGTCGGATTCCAGGCTGATGCCCGGCAGCGGTGGCTGGCCGGCAGGCGCCACGATGGCCCCGACCACGATGGGGATCTGCGTCGACAGCGAGCTGGTCGCGTCCAGGGCAGTACTGCCCAGTGCAATCAGGACCCGCTCGTCGGCCACGGAAAGTGCTTGCGTCTGGGGGGCGCCTGGCGTACCGGGGATCTCCAGCAGGCGAACGCTGGCCGTCTTGCGGATACCGTCCACCATCTGATAAAGCACTGATCGATAGGGCTCGCGGACATCCGGCACCACGGCCAACACGTCTGCGGCCGCCGCATCCCAGGCCAGGCTTGAGAAAATTCCAAAAACAAATAAAGGAACAACCAGCCTGAGGAACAGGGGCTTGTCGAGTGTGTCGCGGCAAGGCGCTGGCATGGGATGCCTGGTTTCAGGGTCAAAGAAGACCGGACCGATCAGTGAAATGCCTTGCTGAGTTCCAGAAACAGGTTGCGTCCGGCCATCGGCAGATCGTTCGGGATGAGCGAGGAGGCGCTCGGCTCGCGAACATCGGCATCGAATAAATTACGTGCAGATAATCGCATACCCCAGTCGTCGCCGAACAGCCGCTGCCCGCGCAGGGTAAGGTCGAAGGCGACATAGTCATCGATCTTGGACCGGGTATCGCCCGGTGGGCGCTTGCGGTCGAACACGCCGGTCGTCTGGCCGGACACACTCCACTGCGGGGTGAACATCCAGTCGGCGCGCAGATAGGCAAGGTGCGTAGGCGCGAAGCCGACGTCGGTGTCGGCGGCCTCGTCGGTAGATTTCTGGTACGCGTAATTGCCGGACAAGCGCAGGCGCCGCGCGGCCTGCCAGGCGAGTTCAGCTTCCAGGCCGTAGCCGGTCTGGCGGCCGGTGTTCTGCGCGGTAACGCTGGTGCCTCCCCCTCCGCGGCGAAGCGGATGATGTCGTCCATCTTGTAATAGAAGACATTGGCCGCTGCGCGCAGACCGCGACCGGCGTCCCAGTCGAGACCGAGTTCCCAGGTGTTGATGGTTTCGGGATTCAGAGATGAATTGCCCAGATTCGCGGGGTTGTTGACGGCGTAAAGCTCCTGGAAGGACGGTGCGCGAAACGCCCGCCCATACAGCAGCTTGGTAGTCAGTGCGTAGCTGGTCTGCCAGACTAGCGCCAGACGCGGGTTCACGGTGGTGCCGAAGTCGGAATAATCGTCCACCCGCACTCCGGTGGTCAGGGTCCAGTCGCGCCGGAAGTTCCATTCGTCCTGGGCAAAGGCATACGCAATCGTGCGATTTTCCTCGCGAACGAACGCCGCGAGGTCTGTGACATCGACCAAGCCGCCAAGCGGAACTGGCACCGTGCCGAACGGTGCCCCCAGATCCACGAGCGTGTAGTTGCGGCTTTCTTCCACCCGGTACAGGTCTTCCTTGCGGTAACCGCCGCCCAGGCGCAGGCGGTGGCGGGCAATACCGGTATAAAGCACGCTCAGTTCGCCGCGATAATGGCGCTCGTAAACGTCCGGGTTGCCGAGCACGCCGTCGGGAAACATGCCGCCGAAGGCACCCCGCGGGAACAGTTGCAGTCGTGTCAGATTCTCGACGTTGTAGTAACTCAGGGTGCCGGTCAGGCCAAGGTTGTTAGCTGTCACGTCCCGGCCGATTATTTGGCCTTCGATGAAACAGCTCCGGTTTTGAAGCGTACCAGTGCTGAAGCGCTTGAGCCGGAGTCTGGGCGTTCAGTGCCTTCTGCGGCAAGTGGTGGTTGTAGAGCGTGACATAGCGGTGCAGGGTCTGCTCCAGGTCCTCGCTGGACCTGAAGTGGTGCGTGCGCAGCAGGTCCGCGATGCGCCCGTTGAAGCGCTCGACCATGCCATTGGTCTGCGGGTGGCGCGGGGGCGTCAGACGGTGCTCGATGCCCAGTTCCTGGCACAGGCGATCGAACTCATGCGTCCCGGTCGGGGCCCGCGCCCGGCTCCCGAACAGCCGGTCCGTGAACTCGGTGCCGTTGTCGGTGAGCAGGCGCGTGATGCGCACCGGGCAGGCCGTGGCCAGGGCACTGAGGAAGGCGCGCGCCGAGCGCGCGCTCTTGTCGGCTTTCAGGGCCACGTAAACCCAGCGGGTGGCCCGATCGATGGCCACGAACAGGAACCGGCGCCGGTCCTCGTCGGCCATCTGCGGCAGGTACTTCACGTCGACGTGCACAAAGCCGGGCACGTAGGTCTTGAAGGTCTTGCTGACCGCTTTGTCCGGCGCCGGGCGCAGGGCGCGCAGGTTGCCCACGCCGTGGCGGCGCAGGCAGCGGTCCAGCCCGGAGCGGGACACGTCCGGACACAGGAACTCGCGCGTCACCGCCAGCAGGTCGTCCAGCGGCAGCAGCAGGGCCCGGCGCAGGTAGACCACGATCGCCTCCTGGCCGGGGGTCAACGTCGTTTGCAGGCGGTGCGCGGTGTGCGGCCGGTCGTAGACATCCGGGCGCCGCTTCCATTTGTAGATCGTCGGCTCGGTGACGCCAAAGCGGCGGGCCAGCACCGCCACCGGCTCATCACTGGCCGCGATCTGCGCCCGCACGTGGGGCGTGGTGCGGGCTTGTTTGTGCAGTGCAATCAGCATGCGGACACCTCCCGATCAACCGCTTTCCCGTCCCCTGCCAGCTCCCGGAACACCTCGCGCGCCAGCAGCAGCGGGGACCGAGACGGAACTATATGATGATCCGGGATGGAACAGTTAGCGAAGCGGGGATTGTCGTAGCTCAGATCGGCGCTCAGGCGCCGGCCATCGCCGCGACCGACCGGGTCCAACGTCTGCGATGCACCGACGCCGACGCCGCCGTCGTTGACTTCCTGAAAGCCTCCACGCAGCCGCCAGTAGCCGCGGCTAATGTCCGCCCGTGCTTCGGTGTTATCTAGATTCAGTGAAACCGGTCCCGGCGCCAACGAGGCGGCGCTGCCGAACGGCGCATCGAGCGTTGTCTGTGCATCGGCGCCAATGCGCCGGCGGGGACCGTCGCTGTGGTGGCGTTCCAAGAAAAAATAGGCGTCGAACTCGCCAAGGTTCCCGCCCCACTGCAGATACTGGTCGTTACGGTCGAAAGATCCACCGCGCGCGCCAAGCTCGAGGCCGTGTACGTCGTCGGCTGACTTGGTGATGATGTTGATCACCCCGGAAAACGCATCCGCCCCGTACAGCGCCGAACCCGGGCCACGGATGATTTCTATCCGCGAAATACCCGTTACCGGCATGCGACCCCAGTCACCGCCGAGTTGACCGTCGAAGACGTTTTTTAACGGGATACCATTGATCAGAATCAAGATTTGCGGATTGGTTTGAGTGTGGATGCCGCGGATCGAGAAGAGCGGTTTGTAGCCAACGCTGGACACCCCGACGTGCAAGCCGGGGACGGTCTCCAGGACTTCGTTGAGTTCAGTGGCTCCGATAGCGGCTATGTCGGCGGCTGTGACGACGCTCGCGACAGCCGGGCTCTCACGCAGCGGTTGCGCGGCACCTGTGGCGATACTGACCATTTCGGGGCTGCCATAAAATTCGGCCAACGCGGCCTCGTCGGCGGTTTGAGCTTCCGCGTATTGCGATACCGACGATAGTGCGAAAATGGCTGCAAGCAGGCGTGAATTAAGTATCTGGTTCAACTGATTACGCATTGTTTGCGCACCCTCCGTAGCCATAATGCTCACTTCACCATGCTCGATGCGGTAGTCCGTCGTATTTAATGCGATCACAGCGCAGCGGAAACAAGGTGCCCTCGGGATGGCTGGCCGCGTCGAACTCGCAATGAATCAATCCGGCGGAGAAAGCGAGAACTGCCATGCGCTTGTATTCTGCGACAGTCACACCTTGATCGGCGATCAAGGCGGCATTTATCGCCGCGATGTTCATCCCCATCCGATATCGCTTGAGGGTGTCTGCCACTTCCATTGCCAAGTCGATATAGGTGCCATTGCACAGGCCAAGGCCGCGCGCAAAGCGCAGTGTGGGCGCGATCCGTTCATCCTCACTGCGCAAGGGACGTCCGTATCCCGGAACGCCACGGTGAGTCCTGAGTTCGCGGGCAACGAAATCTGCCAGCGGTTCGCCGCTGTCGCGTGCTGCCCGCGCTCGTTGCAGAAAATCGAACACGCCGATCATCGGCCGCTGGCCATAGATGGTGGCATCGGTGACGGCGATGGCCGCGCCCAGTGAGAGGCCTGGCGTGCTACGCACACTACCGCCCAGGGCCGCCACACGGTTGTTCCAGATGCGCGGATCGGGATAGCTCACGGAGATTTTCCACAGGCCCTGGATCAGTTCGAGCTGGGCCGGGCTGAAGCGTCGCCCGGTAATGCCGTACATGAGCAGGTCCATCCAGCTCAGGTCTTCCAAGGCATTGAGCAGGTCGTGACCGCGGAAGGTGACCGTGCCGTCCGCCACCGACACGGCGCCGAGCTCCGTCGGCCAGTGGTCCTCGTATTCGAACAGCGCTTTATTACTCATGCCCGCAGCACCTCAAGTTCATGCGTTATCGGCACCTGGCCCCACATACTTGACCGCTCCGTGGAAAAACGGAAAACGCCGAAAGCCATATTGCTTCTGTTCGAGCGCATGTACCGCAGCGCCCGGCAGGCGCAGCAGCAGGTACAGCATTTCGCCCTGTTCGGCGCTGAGGCCAAGATCCCGGAAGGCGGCGGCGGCCACACCCGACAGCGCAAGTGGTGCGCCCGCAGCCGCTTCGAGTGCCTCGCGGTGCATGGCGAGCCAGGGCAGATGCGGGCCGGCGCCGACAGTACGCAGCACTTCCAGAGTCTGAAGAACCGGCATGGCGCAGCCCACGCCATGCGGATCGAAGCCTGGTGCGTGTTCCATTGGCGTCCAGATGTCGGCGCGCTCGGCTTGCGGCGGATCTGCCAGGAAGGCCTGCCAGGCGGTCAGATCACAGCCCAGCCGCTCCCAGGCTTCCATCGCGACCCGCACTTCGTGCCCGCCGCCAAGGTTGCCGGCCCCCACCCCAAGCGCCGCCATCAGTGCCGCGGCGGCGGGTGAGCCGCCTACGCCGGCACACATGGCCGCGTGTACGCTTGCTTCCCTGGGGCCGGGATTGGCCAGCGCAATGGCGAGTCGCTCAAGGAGCTCCGCCTGTGTCGGCGTTGGGCGCTCGCCGACGAAAAGCAGGTACAGGTACTCGACGAAACTTGCCTTGTTCAGCAGTTCGCCATACACGTCGTAGCCGCGGCAGTAGCAGGCGGCGGCGGTGAAGGGATTGTCTGCTTCCGGTTGCTCATCCCAGATACGGCTGTGAATAGCCTCTGCCTTTGCAGTCAAGGGGCCGTCTCCAGCGCCTTCATTCTTCCACCTAGCGGCAGTACTTCTTCTGCATCTATGAGTATGTCCAGAAGATACGGGCGACGCCCTTGGCAGATTTCATCGAAATTCACTGCCCTGAGTTCTCGGGGGCTGCGAATTCGACACGCTTCCACGCCCATGGCGGACGCCATGGCGGCGAAGTCGATATCAGGAAGCTCAAAACCGATGCGCTCAGCACCAGCCAGACGCTGGCCATGCTTGACTGTGCCAAGTGCACGGTCGTTAAGCACGACGAAAATCACCGTAAGCTGGTGTTGCAGCGCAACGGTTATTTCTTGACCGTTCATGAGCATGCTCCCATCGCCAGTCAAGATGACGACAGGCATGTTGGGACTACCGAACGCTGTGCCGATACCTGCGCCAAGCCCCCACCCCATTGATCCAAATTCACCAGGGCAGCGATAAAGACTTTCCCATACTTTTCTCTGGTCGGCGCGGCGGCGCGGCAAGCTGTTGCGATGGCCTGACATGGCGCCCGGACTTTGGCGGCGTTCAGTAGCAAGCCGGCGCTCGGCCCCACGACGGTCGGGCACATGTAAATAGTGAATTGCCCAGAAATTCGCACCGGTGCCATCCGCGACGAAACGTGTGCCAGGTGGCAGGAGAGCCGGCAAATCAGCCATGACACGCTGTGGTTTTATTGGGGTTGCGTCTGAAAAATATTTGTCGGGTTCGTCCAAAATACAGTTTGGCTTTGCGCGAAGAGAACCCTCCGGAACGGCTCTATGGGAATAAGCCAGCACAGGTTTGGGCCGACGCGGTGTTGTCGGGTTGTCAAGTTGCAGGTCTGCATTGCTACCAGGCAGCGTAAGGCGCAATTGGCGTACGCCTTGCTCGAGGTGCTCAAACACCTGAACGGGATTGCTGTGCACATGCATCTGGGCTATGGGCGAACCAGAAAAATTGTGGGCGTTGGCGTCGATATGTATGAGTCGGTGATTGAGCAGCGCAGGGCCGTTCCAGTTGGCTGTGGCGAATTCTCCCAAGCTTGTGCCTACTGCGATGATGCAGTCGACTGATGGATCACTCAGGGCCGCCACGGCGCTACTGTGTCCGGCCATGCCGATGATGCCGCGAAACTGACGGTGGTATGGGCTGATGAGACCCTTTCCGAAAGGTGTTGCGACCACGGTTGCATCTAATTCAAGGGCCAGAGCAAGAATGCGGCCAACCGCTCCTTTGGCGCCCTCGCCGAGAACGAAGGAGATTTTTCTTGCCGACCAAATTTTTTTCAAAAGGAGCGCAATCGATGTTTCATCCACAAACTCACGCGGTTTGATCAAATTTTCGAGGTCGTTAACGAATTTGGGCGCGTGTGCCTGCGCACGAGTTACATCAAGCGGTAGGCTTAGATGGACCGACCCGCCGGGCTCGCGGAAAGCTGCCAGGATCGCGCTGATCAGTTTATTTTCAAGCTGTTTAGTGTGCGAAACGAGGCTGTTATAGAGGGTACAGTTTTTGTAGATACTAACGGTGTCGATAGATGTGCAGCTTGATTCCTGTAATCCACCGCGCCCAAAATTTTCAAGTCGCGTTTGCGCAGTAATAGCGAGCAGCGGAATGCCATCCTGATAGGCATTTGCAACCCCGGTAATCATATTGGTCGCCCCCGGGCCGGTGGTGGCAAAGCACACACCGAGTTTGCCGGTTTCCCGGGCATAGCCGTCGGCCATGAAGGCAGCGCCCGATTCGTGGCGGGCGACGACGAGCTTGGGGCCACCGCGGCGCATGCCGCGCGCGATGGCGTTGACCAGGGGTTCGATGGCGCCGCCCGGTACGCCGAATATGTATTCGACGCCGATCTGCTGCAGGTAGTGGACGATCAGGTCGCCCCCTTCGAAGGGGGTCTCGGCCGGAAGCGTGTCGCCGGTCGTCGTCAATCCTTTGCGGTCCTTCTGACTCATCTATGCCTCCCAAACTGGCAGCCGCTCAACGACATTGAGACACCTTACATTAAAACTTGCTAATAAGGTCTTGCAGTTACTGTCGATTGCTGATTTTTTTGTTCATCCGAACGCTTCGTGTCGTGAGACGGCACGGGGTAGGCTGGCCGCGTTGCCGGTGGGCATCGAGCGGTGCTTTCGATGTCTGGGCGTCTTGTAGCGGCGCCGACTCACTCAAAGCTTGGGGTTGATGCCGCGCATTGGCGCGATTCCAGTTCTTCCCAGCGGGCGTAGTTGACTTGAAGTGCTGTTTCGATCTCCAGCAGAGCCTGCTGGGCCTGGCGCTGGGCGTCGACCGGCTGCTGGTAGAAGTCTGCGGCAGCCATGCGCTGATGCGCAGCGGCGATGCGCGTTTCGAGCTTTTCGATGTCCTGCGGCAGGCGCCTGAGTTCCCGCTGCTCGGCTGGGGTGAGGCCAGGCGCGGTAGGTTTGGCGCGCGGTGGGGCAGGGGTGCTGGCCGCCTTGCGCGCGGGTTCGGCTTCGACTTGCCGCTGGCGCAGCCAGTCGTCGTAGTCGCCGACGTAGTGGCGAAAGCCGCGCTCGCCTTCGTGCACCAGCAGGCCGTCGACCACCTCGTTCAGAAAGGCGCGGTCGTGGGAGACCAGCAGCACGGTGCCGGGGTAGTTCAGGATCAGGCTCTCGAGCAGTTCCAGGGTCTCGACGTCCAGGTCGTTGGTCGGTTCGTCCAGCACCAGGACGTTGGAGGGTTTGGCGAACAGGCGCGCCAGCAGCAGGCGGTTGCGCTCGCCGCCGGACAGCAGCTTGACGGCCGTGCGGGCCCGATCGGGCGTGAACAAAAACGCCTTCAGATAGCCCAGCACGTGCAGGGAGCTGCCGTCGAAGTCGATGCGTTCTGCGCCGTCGGCCACGTTCCAGACGGCGTCGCGTTCCAGGTCCAGCTGTTCGCGGTTCTGGTCGAAGTAGGCGACCTGCAGGTTCTCGCCGTGGATCAGGGTGCCGCTGTCCGGCGCGCGCTGGCCGAGCAGGACTTGCAGCAGCGTGGTCTTGCCGCAGCCGTTGGGGCCGATGATGCCCAGCACCTGGCCGCGCTGCAGCTTGAAGCTGAACTCGCGCAGCACGGTGGTGCCGGCGATGCGCGCGTTGACCTGCAGCGCCTCGAGCACGCGCTTGCTGGACTGTTCGCCAAACTGCGCCCGGATTTGCGCAGGCTGTTGGTATTTGCGCCGGTTGGCGGCCTGTTCGCGCAGCTCATCCAGCGCCCGCACGCGGCCCATGTTGCGGGTGCCGCGGGCCTTCACGCCCTGGCGCAGCCAGGCTTCTTCCTGGGCCAGCTTTTTGTCGAAGTCCTTGTTGGCGGCGCTCTCGGACTCCAACGCCTCGACCTTGCGCCGCCGGTAGTCGGCATACCGGCCCGGCCAGTTGTGCAGCGCGCCGCGGTCGACTTCCACGATGCGCGTGGCGATGCGGTCCAGAAACGCCCGGTCGTGGCTGATGAACACCAGCGTCAGGGGCGTGCCGAGCAGGAATTCCTCCAGCCAGGTGACGCCTGCAAGATCGAGGTGGTTGGTGGGCTCGTCCAGCAGCAGCAAATCGGGCTGGCTGACCAGCGCGCGGGCCAGCAGCACGCGCCGCTTCATGCCGCCGGACAGTGTGGTGAATTCGCTTGCGCCCGGCAGGCCCATGCGCGTGAGCAGGGCGTCCACTTCCACCCGCGCGGTCCAGGCGCCGGCCGCTTCGAGCGCATGTTGCAGGCTGTCCAGGCGCGCCTGATCGGCGCCGGCTTCGAGCGCTGCATGGTATTCGTCCAGCAAATGCCCGCGCGGGCCAAGGCCGGCGCTGACCACCGAATAGATCGAGCCGCCGATGTCGCGCGGCACGTCCTGCGGCAACTGGGCCACGCGCAGGCCATCGCGGCGTTCCACCTCGCCGGCGTCGGGGGTCAGCTCGCCGGCCAAGACCTTGAGCAGCGTGGACTTGCCGGCGCCATTGCGGCCGATGAGGCACACCCGGTCGCCTTCTTCCACCACCAGGTTGGCCCGCTCCAGCACGGGCTCGCGGGAGTACTGGACGGTCACTGAGCGCAGGTTGATCAGCATGGGTTTAAACGATCATTCGGTCGGGCTTGCGCCGGCCTTCGGACTGCGCCAGCATGGGGTTTGACGGGCCGGACAGCCCGGGGCCGTGCAAGGAGGAGAAAAAACGATGGCATTACCAAGCCAGTTCGCGGATATCGAACACCTGATCACAGCCGGTTGGGCAATCGGCGACGAGGCGGCGCGCAACCGCCAACGCCGGGCTTCGTCCATGGCCGAGCTGCAGGCGTTCTACAACACGCTGCTGCCGCGCATGGACGCCATTATCCAGCACTTGAACCAACAATCCCTGCAGGCGCTCGAGCCGGCAAACCAGGCGCTGCTCGATCTTGCGCTGATGTTCATGGAGGTGGCGCCGGCGGTCGAGATTTACAAGGACCCCGACGTGCCGTGGGGTTTTGAGGCGGCCCGTTTCCATATTCTGCCGGCCTGATTCAAGCGAAGGAGGTTTCCCATGAACAAGCCTGCTGTCGACACGCTGCATCCGTACCTGCGCCAGTGCCCCGATCTTGGCACCGGACCGGTGCCAGTGGCGCCGGTGGTGTCGCCCGAGTATTTCGAGCGCGAGCGTGAGGCCATCTTCAGGAAGGTCTGGCTGAACCTCGGCCGGGTCGAGGACATTCCGAATCCGGGCGATTACGTGGTCAAGGACATCGCCGTCCTGAAGGCCTCGATCATTCTGGTGCGCGGGGACGATGGCCAGGTGCGGGCCTTTCACAACGTGTGTCGCCACCGCGGAAATCAGGTGGTCCAGGGCCGCGGCAATGCCAAGGGCTTTGCGTGCGGCTTTCACGGCTGGACCTATGACACGGCCGGGCAGTGCGTGTTCGTGCCGGACGAGGAGGTGTTCTTCGATCTGGACCGCGCGCAGCTGGGCCTGCCGCCGCTGCGCTGCGAGACCTTTGCCGGCTTCATTTTCGTGACCGTCAATCCGGCCGCCGCGCCGCTGGCCGAGTATCTGGGCGGTTTCGGCGAGCAGATCAAGGACTTTCCGTTTCACACCATGCAGCGCATGCACACGCTCAGGGCCGACGTGAACTGCAACTGGAAGGTGTTCGTCGACGCCTTTCAGGAGTCCTACCACGGTCGCTTCGTGCACAAGCTGACCGCGACCGCGGCCGGCTGCACCCAGGACGATCCCTACGCGCACCTGACCTCGGTGCGCCTGTACGGCCCGCACCGGTCGGCCTCGGTGCCGTTCAATCCGGAGTATCAGCCGAGCCCGGCCGAGGCGCTGTCGTTCAAGTACGCCCAGTCGCTGTGGCTGCACGAAGGCAACGCCGGTGCGCAGCGCGTGCCGGGCACCAACCCGGAGGGCCACCCCAACTGGCTGTTCGACATCAACGTGTGTTTCCCGAATTTCTTCGTGGACGTGTCCAGCAGCTGGTTCTTCACCTACCACTTCTGGCCGGTGGCGGTGGACCGCACGGCCTGGGAGTACAACTTCTACATGCTGCCACCGGCCAACGCCGGCGAGCGCATCAGCCGTGAGTTCTCGAAGCTGTACCTGCGTGACCTGCTGCGCGAGGACCTGTCGACCGTGGAGACCACGCAGGCGGGTCTGAACTCCGGCGCCATCGAGCACATGATCCTGTCGGACCAGGAAGTGGCCGTGCGCCACCAGTACAAGGTGGTGGACGACATGGTCAACGGCCGCTGGCGCGGATAGCCGAGGCCTTTTGCCCGGCGGGTGCTCCGAGTTTGTGAAGAGATGCACGTCCTGTGCATTTCTTGCGTCGCACGTCCGGTACACGCCCGGACGTGCTCCCGCGAATCAAGCCCTTGCGTGCTTGATTCGCGTCCGGCCATCCCTGGCCGGTCTGAGAGCTTGAATGTCGCAAGCTCTCAGACTGCCGGGCCCAGCTGGTCGACGCGCAGGGACAGGTCGACCGCATGCACGTGCTTGGTGAGCGAACCCACCGAGATGAAATCCACACCGGTGGCCGCAATGGCGCGCAGGCCCTCGATGCCGACGCCGCCACTGGCCTCGACCGTGGCCTTGTCGGTGGCCAGTTTCACCGCCTCACGCATCAGTTCGAGCGGAAAATTGTCGAGCAGGACCTGCTTGACGCCCGCGGCCAGCGCCGAACGCAGCTGATCGAGGTTCTCGACCTCCACTTCGACCGGCGTGTTGGGCGGCGCGAGGCGGCGGGCGGCCTCGATGGCGGCGGTGATCGAACCGGCCAGCGCGATGTGGTTTTCCTTGATCAGGATGGCGTCGTACAGGCCCTTGCGGTGATTCAGTGCGCCGCCCACGTGGACGGCGTATTTCTGCGCCAGGCGCAGGCCGGGCAGGGTCTTGCGGGTATCGAGCAGCTTGGTGTGCATGCCGGCGATGGCCGCCACGTAGGCGCGCGTGGTGGTGGCGGTGCCCGACAGCGTCTGCAGGAAATTGAGCGCGCAGCGCTCGCCGGTGAGGATGGCGCGCGCCGGGCCGCGCACCTGGCACAGGGTCTGGCCGGCGCTCAGGTCGTAGCCGTCGCGCGTCTGCCAGGTGATTTCGACCCGCGGATCGAGCGCCTGAAACACCGCATCGAACCAGGCCTGACCGCACAGCACGGCTTGGTCCCGACACACGACACGGGCGCTGGCCTCGACATTTTCGGGAACCAGGGCAGCCGTCAGATCGCCCGTACCGATGTCTTCGTCCAGCGCGGCGCGGACCTGGGCGGGGATGGCCGCGAGGGTGTTGGCATCGGGGTGCATGGGCGGCGCCTCCGGTCAGGGTCGGATGAGTGCCGCATTATGGCTGGCCCGGTGCGCTCATGGTGTCCCGCCGCCGGGCGTCGATGGCGTCAACGCAGCGGCGGGCGCAGATGGAAGGCCTGCCCGGGGCGCCCTTGGCCCCGGGCAGGTGCAGGATGCTTCGACCCCGCCGGCGCTCAGGCGCCGATGACGCCGCCGTCGTCGCGCGTGATGGCGACCACCCCGGAGCGCGGCTTGTAGACCATGCCCAGGCCGCTGGCCGTGGTCGGGCCGTTGATGCCGCTGTCCGGCCAGGTGGAATTGTCGGTTGGGCTGACGCTCCAGTCCTCACCCGGATGCTGGATGCCCACGAACAGCGTTTTGCCGTCCGGCGTGGCGGTGACGCCGGTGACCTCGCAGTGGCGCGGCGCGGTCAGGAAACGCCGCGTTTCGCCGCTGGACGGGTCGGCGCACATCATCACGTTGCCTCCGATGTTGACCCAGTCACCCTTGCCGTCGCCGGCCTGGTCGGTCTGGATCCACAGGCGGCCGCTCGGATCGAACCACAGGCCGTCAGGTGCGCCGTAATCGTCGCCGTTGATGTTGCCCAGGTAGCCGTCGTGACCGTCCGGCGTGTAGCTGCCACCCAGCGTCTTGGTGGTCGCCTGGTCGCCGCATTTGACGAAGATGTCCCAGGCGAAGCCGGTGGCCGCCGTGCTGCCCATGTTCTCGCGCCAGCGGATGATGTGACCGAAGTCGTTGTCCGGGCGCGGATTGGCGGCATCGACCGGCGGGTTGGCGCTGGCGGCGGCGGTGGTGCCGTCCGGCTGGTTGCCGGATGCCGGCGTGTTGCCGCGGCGGCTGTTGTTGGTCAGGGTCAGGTAGACCTCGCGCGTGCTCGGGTGCACGGCCACCCACTCGGGGCGATCCATCATGGTCGCGCCGACGCGGTCGGCGGCCTGGCGGCACTTGATCAGCACCTCGCCCTGGTCGGCAAAGCCGTTGTCGGGCGTCAGGCCGTTCTGGCCCCAGACCAGCGGCAGCCAGGTGCCGCTGCCGTCGGCGTCGAAGCGCGCCACGTACAGCGTGCCCTCGTCCAGCAGGTTGCGGTTGGCGGCGCGGTTTTTGGGATCGAACTTGCGTGCGCAGACGAATTTGTAGACGTACTCGTTGCGCTCGTCATCCCCCATGTAGACGGCCACGGTGTTGTCGGGGCCGACCACCACGCCGGCGCTCTCATGCTTGAAGCGGCCAAGGGCGGTGCGCTTGACCGGCGTGCTGGCCGGATTCCAGGGGTCGATCTCCACCACCCAGCCGAAGCGGTTCGCTTCGTTGCGGTGCGTGTTCAGGTCGAAGCGCTCGTCAGCCTCGTGCCAGCGGTAGCCGAAGCCGCCGGCGTTCAGGCCATAGCGGGCCTCGTGCGCTGTTCGGTCGAAAGTGGACGCGCTGCCAAAGTAGCCGTTGAAGTTCTCCTCGCAGGTCAGGTAGGTGCCCCAGGGCGTATGGCCGTGGGCGCAATTGTTGAGCGTGCCCAGCACGCGCCTGCCGCTGGCGTCGGCGGCCGTGCGCAGCAGCGGGTGGCCGGCCGCCGGGCCGCGCACCTCGCATGGCGTATTGCCGGTGATGCGGCGGTTGTAGGGTGAGTGGTGGATGAGCTTCCATGCGCCGTGGTTCCTTCCGATCAGGTCCTTGCCGACGGCGACAATGTTGACGCCGTGCGCCGCCTGCTGCGCGCGCACCATGTCCAGCGTGATCGTGGCCGAGCTGTAGGCGGACGCGGGCACGATGCCGTGGACCAGCGGCGGGTCGACATACTCGCTGTTGCTGACCAGCAGGCCGCGGACGTTGCCGGCCGCGCCCGGGAACGGGAAGAAATGCATGCCGTCGGTATGGGCGCCATAGGCCTGCAGCTGGGTCGCCTCGTCCATCGGGTCGGCCGGGTTCCATTGCGCGCCGGCGCCGAGGCGGTCGCCCCACGCCACCAGTACGCGGGCGCTGTAGCCGGCCGGCACCGTGACCGCGTCGGTCATGGGTACCACGTTGGCAGGCACCGACGCGAAGCCGATGCCGCCCAGCGGTGCCGGGGCGGCCTGCGCATAGCGGGTCAGCGCATCGACCATGGTGCCGCCGAGTACCGTGACGGCAGTCACGCCGGCGGTGGCGGTGACCGAGCTTTTCAGAAAGCCGCGGCGGCTCAACTGGCGCTGTTCGAGCACATCGTTGAAGCTTGGGTTGGCGGACGGATTGCTGCACTCATCGGTCTGTTCAAGGGCGCTGTCGGGATGCAATTGGCTGCTCACGCGTGGGTACTCCATGGGATTTCCGGTCCGTATCCGGCCCGGATGGGGGGTGATACCAAGCCGGGGCGCGATCGTGCCGCCCTTGATTCTGGCGGCGGCAAAGTTATGCGCCCGATGTTTCATTCGCATTGCAGGCGCGGGCGCTTGATCGCGCTCAGGTGACGCGCCGGCAGTGCTTGAATGCCCCGGCCGGCTGCCCCACCTTGCACAACAAGTGGCGCGCTGCCCGCGCCGAAACGGAGACTCGGACATGCGCATGGACAAACTCACTGGCCAGTTCCAGAAGGCGCTGGCGGATGCACAAAGCCTGGCCCTGGGGCGGGATCATCAGTTCATCGAACCGCTGCACCTGCTCAGCGCCATGCTGGCGCAGGACGGCGCCGGAGTGGGCTCGCTGCTGGCGCGGGCCGGGATCGCGGTGGACCGCTTGCGGGCCGATCTGGGCAAGGCTCTGGACCGTCTGCCGCGGGTGGAGGGCACCGGCGGCGACGTGCAGCCGTCACAGGCGTTGATACGGGCCCTGAACCTGGCCGACAAGTACGCCCAGCAGCGCGGCGACGACTACATCGCCAGCGAGATGTTCCTGCTGGCGGCGCTCGAGGACAGCGGCGAGACCGGTCGCATCCTGAAGGACGCCGGCGCCCGGCGCGCGGCGGTGGAGCAGGCCATCGATGCCGTGCGCGGCGGCGAGAAAGTCACCAGCGAGAACGCCGAGGAGGCCCGCGGCGCGCTCGACAAGTACACCATCGACCTGACCGAACGCGCCCGCCAGGGCAAGCTCGACCCGGTGATCGGCCGCGACGAGGAAATCCGCCGCGCCATCCAGGTGCTGCAGCGGCGCACCAAGAACAACCCGGTGCTGATCGGCGAGCCGGGCGTGGGCAAGACCGCCATCGTCGAGGGCCTGGCCCAGCGCATCATCAACGGCGAGGTGCCCGAGGGCCTCAAGGACAAGCGGGTGCTGGCGCTGGACATGGGCGCGCTGATCGCCGGCGCCAAGTTTCGCGGCGAGTTCGAGGAGCGTCTGAAGGCCGTGCTGAACGAGCTGTCCAAGCAGGAAGGCCGGATCATCCTGTTCATCGACGAGATCCACACCATGGTCGGCGCTGGAAAAGCGGAAGGATCCATGGACGCCGGCAACATGCTCAAGCCCGCCCTGGCGCGCGGCGAGCTGCACTGCGTGGGCGCCACGACGCTGGACGAGTACCGCAAGTACATCGAGAAGGACGCCGCGCTGGAGCGCCGTTTCCAGCAGGTGCTGGTCGATGAGCCGTCGGTGGAAGACACGATCGCCATCCTGCGCGGTCTGAAGGAACGCTACGAGGTCCACCACGGCGTGGAGATCACCGACCCGGCCATCGTCGCCGCGGCCACGCTGTCGCATCGCTACATCTCCGGGCGCAAGCTGCCGGACAAGGCCATCGACCTGGTCGATGAGGCGGCCAGCCGCATCCGCATGGAGATCGACTCCAAGCCCGAGGCCATGGACCGCCTGGACCGGCGCCTGATCCAGCTGAAAATGGAACGTCTGGCGCTGGAGAAGGAGCCGGACGAGGCCTCGCGCAAGCGTCTGGCGACCATCGACGAGGAAATTGGCCGCCTGTCGCGCGAGTACGCGGACCTGGAGGAAATCTGGCGCGCCGAGAAGGCGGCCGTGGGCGGCACGCAGTCGATCAAGGAGGAGCTCGACCGCCTGAATCAGGAATTCGAGACTGCACGCCGGGCCGGCAACCTGGAGCGTGCGGCCGAGATCCAGTACGGCCGCATCCCGGAACTGAAACGCCAGCTTGAGAATGCCGCCAGCGCCGAACAGGGCCCGCGCAAGCTGCTGCGCAGCGAGGTGACCGAGCAGGAAATCGCCGAGGTCATCTCGCGCTGGACCGGCATCCCGGTGGCCAAGATGCTCGAATCCGAGCGCGAGAAGCTGCTGCACATCGAGGACGCCCTGCACCAGCGCGTGGTCGGCCAGGACGAGGCGGTGCGCGCGGTGGCCGACGCCATCCGTCGCTCGCGGGCCGGGCTCACGGCGCACGAACGCCCCATCGGCTCGTTCCTGTTCCTGGGGCCGACCGGCGTCGGCAAGACCGAGCTGTGCAAGGCGCTGGCCGGCTTCCTGTTCGACACCGAGCAGGCCATCGTGCGCATCGACATGTCCGAGTACATGGAGCAGCACTCGGTGGCGCGGCTGATCGGTGCCCCGCCCGGCTACGTCGGCTACGAGGAGGGCGGCCAGCTGACCGAACGCGTGCGCCGGCGCCCGTACAGCGTGATCCTGCTCGACGAGATCGAGAAGGCGCACCGCGACGTGTTCAACGTGCTGCTGCAGGTGCTCGACGACGGCCGCCTGACCGACGGCCACGGCCGCACGGTGGATTTCCGCAACACCATCGTGGTGATGACCTCGAACCTGGGTTCCGACCGCATCCAGGAACTGGCCGGTCAGCCCTACGACACCATCAAGGCGGCGGTGATGGACGTGCTGCGCCACCAGTTCCGGCCGGAATTCATCAACCGCATCGACGAGACGGTGGTGTTCCATGCGCTGGGCCGCGAGCAGCTGCGCCGGATCGTCGACATCCAGATCGGTGCGCTGCGGGCGCGCCTGGCCGAGCGGGACATGACGATCCGCTTCACCGACCAGGCGCTCGACTGGCTGGCCAACGTCGGCTTCGACCCGGTGTACGGCGCCCGGCCGCTGAAGCGCGCCATCCAGCAGCACGTGGAAAACGCGCTCGCCCGCGATCTTCTGGGCGGCAAGCTGGCCGACGGCGACGGCATCCAGGTCGACGTGTCCGGCGATGGCCTGGTGTTCCACAAGCAGCCGCCGAACCAGGTGGTGGCCTGATGCCGGCACGCTGGTAAGCTGGCGGTCCCGTCACGGCGGCGGGGCCGCGTTGTCCGGGAGGGGCACGCGGTGTGTTTCGATCACATCCGGGAGTGTGCGCATGAGCAACAAGCCTTTGATCATCCTGTCGGCGCTGGCCTGTCTTGCGCTGGCGGGTTGCAGCGAGAAGGGGCCTGCCGAGGAGGCGGGCGAGAAGGTCGATCAGGCCGTCGAGCAGGCCAAGGACGCCGTCGAGGACGCTGGCCAGCAGGGGCCAGCCGAGGAGGCCGGCGAGAAGATCGACGAGACGGTCGAGGACATGAAAAAGGATGATGCCGCCGAATAGGCCGCGTTCCTGAGGGGTGCGTCGCGGCGCCGGTTGGTCGGCGCCGCGGCACGCTCGGGAAGCGCTGAATAAATCCATCCTGGATTTCTCAGTGCCCGCTACCGAAAAACCTTGTGGGAGTGCAGCTTCGCTGCGCGATGATCGCCCGGCGCAGCCGGGCTCCCACAGTTTTCCGATGGCTCACACAATCAGCAGCTTGCAGCCGCTGATTTTGACAGCGCATCCCTGCGCTGCGGGAAACGCTGAATACTTCAGCGTTTCCCGCACGCGTCGGTGACGAATTCGATCGGTGCCGACCAGATTGCCAGCACCAGGCAGCCATCGTCGCTGACCACGTTGTGCCGGCTGCCCGGCGGGCTCACCAGCAGCGCACCGGCCGGGTAGTGTCCCTGGCCATCGCGTTGCGAGCCTTGCAACACAAGAATGTGTTCGTAGCCGGTGTGGTGATGTTCCGGCACCGTGGCGCCGGGGGCGTAGCGCAGCAGCGCGGCGGCGGGCCCAACCCCCGGCTGGCCGTACAGGGCATGGAACTGCACGCCCTGCCGCAAGACCTGCCAGTGCAGCCGGTCCGGCTCCGCGGCGCGTTGCAGCAGGTCAGCGAACGCCGTCGAATGCGCCGTCACGCGCGCAGGCCGGCCAGCAGCGCCGCCGAATCGGCCACTGCTCCGAACACCCCGCCTTGCATCTTGATCATGTTCAGTGCTGCCAGGTGATTGCCGTGATCGGTCGCCCCGCAGCAGTCTGCCACCAGCAGGCACTCGAAGCCACGGTCATTCGCCTCGCGCATCGTGGTGTGCACGCACACGTCGGTGGTGATGCCGGTCAGCACCAGGTTGCGGATGCCGCGCACATGCAGCAGCAGTTCGAGGTCCGTGGCACAGAACGAGCCCTTGCCGGGCTTGTCGATGACCGGCTCGCCGGCCAGCGGCGCCAATTCGGGGATGATCTCCCAGCCCGGCTCGCCGCGCACCAGAATCCTGCCGCAGGGACCGGGATCACCGATGCCGGCACCGATGCGCCGCGAGCGCCAGCGCTTGTTGGCTGGCAGGTCGGCAAGGTCCGGCCGATGCCCCTCGCGGGTATGGATGACGTGAAAGCCGCCGGCCCGAAACGCCGCCAGCACGGCGCGGATCGGCTCGATCGGCGCGCGCGTGAGGGAGATGTCGTAGCCCATGGTGTCGACGTAGCCGCCCGGACCGCAAAAGTCGGTCTGCATGTCGATGATGATCAGCGCGGTGTTGGCCGGGCGCAGATCGCCATCGAACGGCCAGGGGTAGGGCTCGGCGTCCAGGAAGCGTTCTGGCATGGTGTCGATTCTCGATGGGAGTGAAGGCGATTCGGGGCCGTGTCGCCACTACGCCACCGCCACGCCAACGAAGCAAGTTTCGTGCAACCGGCTCAGCGGCTCGCCAGCCAAGCCCGCCAACCGCCCAGGGACGTGATGTCCGTCGCGCCGCTCACGGCGTGGCCCTCGCACAGAAAGCCTTTCACACAGCTGCCGTCGGCCAGCTGGACGCTGCCGATAGCGAGTGGTGCCGGCACGCCGGCCAGAAAGGGTCCGACCGCGGCCAGCGGCAGGGTCCAGATTTCGAGCTCGATGCTCGAACCGGACGGGTCACGCACCAGGCCGGGGCGTGGTGGGCTGAAGCCCGCCAACGCGTACAGGCGATAGGCGGGCACGGTCCGCGTGCGCTCGCGCAGCCGGCCGCCCAGGCCGGTCAGTTCGCCGTTCAGCGGCAGGCCCTGCATGTGGCCACCGCAGACGGCGATCGGGAACAGGGCTTCGCCTTGCGAGTCGTCGACGAGCGGCGGCGTGGCGGCCAGCGGCAGGCCGGTGGCGCCGAGCGTTTCGTTGAGCGCCCGGTGCAGCCGGTCGGCCAGCACCAGCAGCGCACGGTCGTTGCCGGCCGGTGCCTGCAGGGTCACGCCAAACGGAAGGCCAGACGGCAAAAATCCGCATGGCACCGCCACCGCGCACAGGTCCAGCAGGTTCATGTGGTTGGTGTAGTAGCCAAGCCGCTCGTTCATGACGACCGGGTCGGCGAGAACTGCGGCGCGGGTCGGCACCGTGCCGATGGTCGGCGTGACCAGCACGTCCATGCGCTGCCACTCCGGCCGTAGGGCCTGGCGCAGCGCCAGCAGGCGGTACTGGGCTGCAAACGCATCACCGGCACTGTACCGGCCGCCGCCCTGGATGATGTCGCGCACCACCGGCAGCACTGCCTCCGGTTCAGCGGCCATGAATGCGCCGATGGCCAGGTGCCGCTCGGCCAGCCAGGGGCCCTCGTACAGCAAGCGGGCCGCTTCGCGAAACGGTGCGTAGTCGATATCAAGCGCTTCACCGCCCAGGCTCGCGAGAGTCGCCAGAGTCCCCTGGAACGCGGCGGCGCTCGCGCCATCGCCGAAAAATTCCCGTTGCCCCGGTAGCGGCGCTGCGAAACGAAAGCCGGCCCCGACGCCCGGACTGCGAGCCTCAACCGTGCGCGAGAACGGGTCCAGCGCATCGAAACCGGCGATCACGTCCAGCACCGCCTGCGCATCGGCACAGGTCAGCGCGAACACCGACACGCAGTCCAGCGAGCGGCAGGCCGGCAGTACGCCGCGTGCACTGATCAGGCCGCGACTGGGCTTGAGGCCAATCAGGTTGCCGAGCGCCGCCGGCACCCGGCCGGAGCCGGCGGTGTCGGTGCCCAGCGCAAAGCTGACCAGGCCGTGCGCCACCGCCAGCCCAGAGCCCGAACTGGAGCCGCCGCAGATGTAGTCGGCATCGAAGGCGTTGGCCGGCGCGCCATACGGCGTGCGGGTGCCGGAAAGACCGGTGGCGAACTGGTCCAGGTTGGTCTTGCCGACCAGCACCGCGCCGGCATCCAGCAGGCGCTGCACCGCCGGGGCCGTGAGGTCCGGCATATGGGCAAAGGCCGGGCAGGCGGCGGTGGTCGGCAGGCCGGCCACGTCGATGTTGTCCTTGACGGCGAAGGGAACGCCAAACAGCGGCCCGCGCGGGCCGGCATCGAGTTGCCTGGCCCGCTCCCGCAGCGCCGCGTCGGGCACTGGCGTTATCCAGATGCCATCGGCGGCCACCGCCCGGCGCCGGGCGATGACCTGCTCGATGACCGCCTGCGCCGTCAGGCCGTCGGCCAACGCACGCCGCAGCGTATGCAGGTCGGGCAGGGGCGGGGTGCCCCCGCCGCTGGCCGGACTCATCGTCACCAGATCCACTTCACCATCGCCTGGGCCACATCCTCGTCCATGTCATCGATGCCGAACTTGTTGCGCCAGATCTGATACTCGACGCCGGCTTGCAGCTTGCCGGCCCCGAAGCCGGCCAGGTCGCCCACATCCACCAGCAGGCGCGGCGCGGTGATGATGTTGTCCTGCAGCGGATCCTCGCCCCAGGCGTAGTCGAAGAAGCCCTCGAACAACAGCGGCAGCGGGCCGACCTTGAACGGCAGCGCCCACGCCAGCGTCACCTGCTGGCCGGTGTCGATGCCCGAGGCCTGGTTGTCACGGATGTACCAGTTGACCTGGAAGAACTGGAACTTGGGCAGGTTCAGGTCCACCGCCAGGCCGTACAGCCAGGTCTGCTCGACCGGCGACTCGGGGATTTCGAGCGTGGAAGTGAACAGCACGTCCTTGACGATGCCCCACGACAGCTCCTTGTCGAAGAACATCTTGCCGATCGACAGCCGCGGCGAGATTTCCGCATAGAAGCTCCCATCGGCCTCGGTGGTGGTGCCGAAGGCATCACCCTCGCGGTCCGGGTTGGTGATGTCGACGAAGATGAAGTTGTCGCCGTACTTCCAGGCGTTGAAGTGCTCGATGGTGATGATGCTGGCCTCGTCGGTGTGGCTGAAACCGCCGTTGGGATCGAAGTCCGCGTAGCTGGTGCCATGCAGGTACTGGATGTTGGTGGTGGCGAACAGCGCCGAGCCGGCCTGCGCGGCCGGCGCGGCCAGCCCGGCCGTCAGCGCCAGGGCGGGTAGGGCACGCAACGGGGCGAAGCTGCGGGTGCTTTTCATGATACGACTCCTGCGAGGTTTTTGAATACGACGATGTATGCAATAGGCATCGAAAAAAAGGCGGGATCGGCAGCGCCGAGCCCGCCCCGGATCAGTCGGCCACTTCGAGGGCCACCACCCCCATGCCGGCCGGTTGGGCAGCGGTCTGGCGTGCCAGGCCAAACAGACCGCCGGCCACCAGCAGGTAGCCGAAGGCCACGGTCGGGCTCTGCGCCAGGCCGATAGCCTCGCTGTGCATGAACCCGAAGAAGGTCAGCACGGAGCCCGCCAGCGCGAAGCCCGCTGCCCGGCCATAGGCGCGGTCGATGATGCAGGCCGCGACGGCCGCCAGGATCAGGCTGGTCAGGATGGCGCCGCTGCCGAGCAGTTCCAGGCCGTGGTAGAGCACCCCAGTGCCGGCCAGCTTGTCGATGCCGACCGCGGCGGCGTTGGTGCCGGCGGCGCCGAGTGCGTTGTCGATCATCAGCTTGCCCCAGCCGGCCACCTGTGGGATCAGCGCCAGGATGATTGCCGGGGCATGGCTCTTTGGGGTTTCCTGGAAGGCCTGGGCGCCGATCAGCATGCCGATGTAGAGCAGGATCGGCGAGATGGCCACCACCGGAATCAGCGCCATCATCACCGCCAGAATGCCGAACCAGGACAGGATCAGCACCATCACGCCGGTCGCCGCCGAGTAGCCAATGCGCCCGCCGATGGCCTTCCAGCCCGGGTGGCCGATGTACACCGCGTTGATGAAGGGATTGCCCAGCAGGCAGCCGATCAGGCTCACCACGCCGTCGGCGGTGATGACGCGGGTGGTGGGAAAGTGGTCGCCGCCGGCCTCGGCGCTTTCCACGTTGTCCATGGCCTCGACCAAATCGTAGATGCCGAACGGAATGGCGGTGACCAGGATCACACTGAGGTATTCGAAGCCACCGAACACATGGCCGATCGCCGGCAGCGGCACCGAGAAGCCGAAGCTCGCAAACGACGCGCCGAGCTTGTCCAGACTCATGCCACCGAAGTTGAAGCCAAACGCCAGTCCGCCCCAGGCAATCAGCGAACCGACGCCGATCGCCACCAGGCCGGCCGGGATGCCCTTCCAGTAGCGCACGCCGCCGAACCAGCTCGCCAGCAGGATGGCGAAGCAGGCCAGGCCGATCACCGGGTCCATGTACATGTCGAGCGCCGGCTTCATCGAGATGAAGGCAATCGACACACCGGCAAGTGCTCCCAGCAGCGCCGCGCGCGGGGTGATCTTCTTGATCCACGGCGCGACAAAGCCGCCCGCCATGAGCACGAAGCTCTGCACGAACACCCAGGTCAGCCCCGCCTCCCAGCCCTTGATCGGGTCGCCGCTGGCGGCGGCTATCGGCAGCATGATCACGAACACCACCACGAACATGTGCGGCACGCTGATGCCCGATGGCAACGCGCAGACCGTGTCGCGGCCTTCTTTCTTCGCCAATTTATAGGCCAGCCAGGCGTAGTAGATCGTGGACAGGAACAGCATCAGCCCGGTGGCCGGCAGGATGCGCCCGAACACGATGTCGTCCGGCAGCTTGATGACGTAGCGCAGCAGCGCCGTCAGCGTGAGCAGGTTGACCAGGATGTTGGTGCCGAAGCCGAAGAAGGCGTTCCAGTCGCCGGGCGACCAGAGTTTTGGAGCGGTGCTGTTCATGGCGGGGCCTCGCGGGTGGGTGGAACGGTTCAGGCAGCAATACGGGTCAGGGCGGAACACACGGCGGTCGAGTCGGCAACCCAGCCGAAAATGCCGCCCTGGGCGCTGATCATGTCCAGCGCCACGCGGTGAAATTCCGGGAAGTACGAGGCCACCGCGTCGCTGACCACCACGCATTCGAAGCCGCGGTCGTTGGCCTCGCGCACGGTGGTGTGCACGCACACCTCGGTGGTGACGCCGGCAACCAGCAGGCTGCGGATGCCGCGGTTGGCCAGAATCAGCGCCAGGTCGGTCTGGCAGAACGAACCCTTGCCGGGTTTGTCGAGTACGACCTCGCCCGGCAGCGGGTACAGCTCCGGGATGAAATCGTGGCCGGGCTCGCCGCGGATCAGGATGCGGCCCATCGGGCCGAGGTCCCCGATGCGGGTCGGACCCTTGCCGCGGGCGAGCTTGGCCGGCGGCGCATCGCTCAGATCCGGCCGGTGCCCCTCGCGGGTGTGGATGACCAGCATCCCGGCCTTGCGGGCCACCTCGAGCAGGCGCTGGCACGGCACGATGGCGCTGCGCAGTAGGGACACGTCGTTGCCCAGCATGGCGCCGAAGCCGCCCGGTTCCAGGAAATCGCGCTGCATGTCGATGACGATCAGCGCGCTGCTGGCCGGGTCCAGACGCAGCGGGTAGGGTTTGGCTGTGATTTCGATCATGGCGGTTGCTCCCTGGGCACGAGACCGGTATCGGTTACCGGCTTCTTGCATACATCGTGATATTCAAAAGGCGTGCCAGCCGCCGCGCGGCGGCGCAACGTAAAGGAATTGCTGAGTCAGCGGCCACCGGCGGCACGTGCCAATAGCGATTGGCGCACCTGGATGCACCACCGCGGCGCTTCGCTTGCATACAATGGTGCGTACCCAAGGCCCCATCGGAGGCGCACATGCCGTCCCGTCCCGCTGCCAGCCCGCGCGACATCTACCGCCAGCTCAAGGACATGATCCTGGGCTTTAGCTTGTATCCGGGCGCCCGGGTGACCGAGAACGAGCTGGCGGTCCGTTTCGGTGTCAGTCGCACGCCAGTGCGCGAGGCCCTGCAGCGTCTGGCGGCGGAGGGCTACCTGACGATTCGCCCCAAGCAGGGCTGTTTCGTGCGCGACATCGACATCGAAACCATCAACCACTACTACGACGTGCGCATCGCACTCGAAATGCGCGCCCTGGAGCTGGCCTGCGTGTCCATGCCGGACAGCCAGATCAAGAAACTGGCCGCCGTCTGGAACCCGCAGCAGGCGCCCAAACAGCCGCCGCCGATGGAAACCATGGTGGCGCGCGACGAGGGCTTCCACATGGCACTGGCCGCCGGGGCGGGCAACAGTGTTCTGGCGGGCTATCTGAAGGACGTGAACGAACACATCCACATCGTGCGGCGGCTGGACTTCACCGAGGCCACGCGCGTGGACCACACCTACGCCGAGCATCACGAAATCCTGCAGCGGCTGCTGGAGCGCGACGCGGATGCGGCCAAGATTCTGATGCTGCGCCACATCCGCAAGAGCGCGGACGTGGCCAAGGCCATCACCCTGACGCAGCTGGCCCAGCAGCGCATCCGCGCCCGGGCCAAATAGTCCAGACAGGCCATTTGCCGGGCTATGCTGGACGCGGGCACCCTGACCCGCGCGGAGGGGAAGATGGAATACCGGCACATCAGCGTGGCCCCGGTGGCGGGCGCTCTGGGCGCGGAAGTCGGCGCTGTGAACCTCAACGGGGAATTGCCTGACCCGGTCCTGGCCGAGATACGCCACGCCTGGCTGCGGCACCTGGTGCTGTTCTTTCGCGACCACCATCTGACGGCCGATCAGTACCTGGCGTTTGCCCGGCGCATCGCCGAGCCGGTCGAGTACCCCATGCTGCGCGGTCTGGATGGCTACCCGCTGATCGTGCCGGTGATCAAGCTGCCGCACGAGCGGGTCAACTTCGGTGGCCTGTGGCATTCCGACACGGCCTATCTGGAAACGCCGCCCATCGGCGCCACGCTGCTGGCGCGCGAGCTGCCGCCGGTCGGGGGCGACACGCTGTTCGCCAACATGTACCTGGCCTACGAGACGCTGTCGGACGGTCTGCGCCGGGTGCTGGACGGTCTGCGTGCCGTCAACAGCTCGGCCAAGGCCGATGTCACCAGGACGC
Source organism: Immundisolibacter cernigliae (assembly GCF_001697225.1). Lineage (GTDB taxonomy): Bacteria > Pseudomonadota > Gammaproteobacteria > Immundisolibacterales > Immundisolibacteraceae > Immundisolibacter > Immundisolibacter cernigliae. The sequence continues at coordinate 1,235,974 of NZ_CP014671.1, read as the reverse complement.
GCGAGGATCGCCTGGCCGAAGGCGGCGCCAAGCTCGCCGCCGATGCAGCGTTCAGCGCCGTGCATCCTGTGGTGCGCACGCACCCTGAAACCGGCCGCAAGCTGCTGTACGTCAACGGCGGCCACACGGTGCGTTTCGAGGACATGACCGAGGACGAAAGCGCGCCGCTGCTGAACTACCTGTTCGCCCACCTGTGCCGGCCGGAATTCACCTGCCGCCTGCGCTGGCAGGTTGGCACGCTGGCCCTGTGGGACAACCGCTGCACCCAGCACAACCCGATCAACGACTACCACGGCCATCGGCGCGTCATGCACCGCATCTCGCTGGGTGCCGACCGGCCGGTGTAGGCGCGGGTGGTATCTTTGCCGTCCCCCACAGTGCCTACGAATCGCCATGCACCGCGCCCTGCGTCTGGCCCATTGCTCGGACATTCACCTCGACAGCGACTACTACGGCGGCGACTGGAACCGCGCCCGCCACGACCGCGACCGCGCCCTGTTCGAAAGCCTGCTGGAGGCCATCTGCACCGGGCAGCCGGACCTGCTGCTGCTGGCGGGCGACCTGTTCGACCACAACCGCGCCACCGTCGACACCGTCGAGTGGGCCTGCGAGCGCCTGGCGGCGCTGCCGTTCCCGGTGGTGATGATTCCCGGCAACCACGACTGCCTGGCCGAGAACGCCGTCTATCACCGCCACGACTTCGCCGCCGCCGGCCTGCACCTGCTGCTGGACCCGGCCGGGCAGATGCTGACCCTGCCCGAACTGGGCGTGGCCGTGTGGGGCCGCGGCCTGGTCGATCACCATCCAGGCCACCGGCCGCTGGCCGATCCGCCGGCCCGGCCCGATCCGGGCCTGTGGTACCTCGGCCTGGCGCATGGCGTGCATGTGCCGGCAGCCGGCGAGTCGCGCAATTCCTCGCCGATCCACGCGCACGAAATCGAAAACGCCGATTTCGACTACCTGGCGCTGGGCCACATCCACTGCGCACGGGACGTATCAGCCGGTGCGACCACTGCCTGGTACAGCGGCGCCCCGCACCCGGTGCTGGGCGAGCCGGGCAGCTTTCTGAGCGTGCAGCTGAGCCCCGGCGCACCTGCGGATGTAAGGGTTTGCCCGGTGACGCCGGTGCGTTGACCGTCCTGCGCTGGCCGTTCGGCACGCACGGGTTTCTTCAGGGCACGGCCAACCGGTCCGAGGCGCCTTTCGGCCCAGACCCAAGGTCATCTGCCGTTCTCGTCTGACGGCGAAGTCACGACGATCGAATCGGCAGTCTCGCTGAGCAGCACCGCCCGGTCGTGCGCCATTTTCGGATCGTGCTCGGCCAGTTCCCGGCACACGGCCAGCGCATCGCCGAAGGCGGCGAAGGTGTTGTCTGCGCCGATCAGCTCGATGATGCCGGCCCGTTCCAGCTTGCCCTGCACGCGCCCATTGGCGCCCAGCAGCATCACCCGCACGCCGCGCTTGTGCAGGTCGCGGATCACCTCTTCCAGGGTCTGCAAGCCGGTGATGTCGATGAAAGGCACCCAGCGCAGGCGGATGATGAGCACGCGCGGGTCGGTGTGGGTGCCGGCCAGGGCGCGCTCGAAATTCTCCACCGCACCGAAAAAGAACGGCCCTTCGACGGTGTAGACCAGCACGCCCGGCGGCAGCCTGACCAGACCCAGGTGCGCAAACTCCTGGCTCAGTTCCTGTTCGGTTGCCTGACGCACCTCAACGCTGGTCGCCATGCGGCGCAGGAAGTGCAGCGTGGCCAGGATGACGCCGATGTTGACCGCCACCACCAGGTCGGCGAACACGGTCAGGGCGAAGGTCACCAGCAGAATCGCCACGTCGGCGCGGGGCGCACGCTTGACCATCCGCACGAAATGCCGCACCTCGCTCATGTTCCAGGCCACGATGAACAGAATCGCCGCCAGTGCCGCCAGCGGCACGTTGACCGCCAGCGGCGCCAGGAACAGCACGATCAGCACCAGCGTCAGGGCGTGCACGATGCCGGCCAGCGGACTGGTGCCGCCGTTGCGAATGTTGGTGGCAGTGCGGGCAATGGCGCCGGTGGCGGCGATGCCGCCGAACAGTGGCGCCACGATGTTGGCGATGCCCTGGCCGATGAGCTCCTGATTGGAGTTGTGGCGCGTGCCGGCCATGCCGTCCGCCACCACCGCCGACAGCAGCGACTCGATGGCACCCAGCATGGCGATGGTGAAGGCCGGGCCGATCAGGGCGATGACATCGCTGGCCGACATCTGCGGCAGTTGCAGGGTCGGCAGGCCCTGCGGAATGCCGCCGAACGCACTGCCGATGGTGCGCACGCCGTCGAACTGAAACACCGCCTGCAGCACGCTGGCCACCACCAGCGCGACCAGCGGTCCGGGCACACGCTTCATGCCGGGCAGCTTGGGCGCCACGATCACGAGCGCAAGTGACAGGGCCGCCAGCGCCGTGGTGGTCGGATGCAGGTGTGGCAGGGCCTGCAGCAACTGCCACAGCTTCTCGTGAAAGTGCTCGCCGCTTACCGCCGGCAGGCCAAAGAAATCCCGCCACTGGCCGACCCAGATGATCACCCCGATGCCGGCCGTGAAGCCCAGGATCACCGGGTCCGGGATGAAGCGGATGATGGTGCCCAGGCGCGCCAGGCCCAGCAGCAGCAGGATCACGCCGGCCATCAGGGTGGCGATCTGCAGGCCGGCGATGCCGTACTTGGCCGTGATGCCGGACAGGATGACGATGAAGGCGCCGGTCGGGCCGGCGATCTGCAGCCGGCTGCCGCCGAAGGCCGATACCAGAAAGCCCGCGATGATGGCGGTGTACAGGCCCTGCTCCGGCTTGGCGCCGGACGCAATGGCGAAGGCCATTGCCAGCGGCAGCGCCACGATGCCGACGATGACGCCGGACACCAGGTTCGGCAGCCAGTGCTTGCGGCCGAACAAACCCGCGCGATGTGCTTCGACTAATGCCAGCATGATCCCATCCTAATACGCAGCTGCGGCATGCAGGCGCAAGACATTTCCCGGATTAGCCATTTGTCTCGCCTGTGCTCGGCAGCAACGCCAGCTTCAACCCGCAGCAAGATTTGACAGACGCTCTACAAGAGCCTTTCCGTTTACCAGTTCGAGCCGGGTTGGCAAAAATGGCGAGATCGACGGATCACTCAGGATGCGAGGCGCGAAATCTGACGTGGTCGTCACTAGGCCTTTGCTGGCCCTCTGATCGGCGTGAAGAACGCCCACAAGAGATCTAACCTCGTCGGCAGTGACGAGGTGCCCGGGCTTGTAAGCCTTGACTTGATCGATGAATCTTACGCTGCCCCAGCCTCGCTTCTCGGCGATTACGTCCCGTCCGCCGTCGCCGCTCCTAGGCGTCAGTACGACGTCGAACCCATCTTGTTCATAGGCGCCGGCAATGATCTCCTCCCATTTGTCGGGCGGGATTTGATGAATGCATTCGGGGTTTTGCATGATGACCCAAAGGATTGCATGCCAAGCGGGAGCGACTGCCATTATGAGTGTGCCGTCGGCGGTCTTTTCGCCGCGCTCGATCAAGACCTGTGTGACTAGCGTCGGGAGTCCTAATTCGGCGCCCGGGATATCGCGATTCGTCCCTGCACTCACCGCTGTTGAACCGACCGCAGAGCTATTGACCATTAAATCCCCCAGTGCAAGTTGCCACGGACTACCGGCTACTCGCGCCCTGCCCGCAGGGCGATAGGCGAGAAAGTCGTGCGACCACTCAGTGATGGTTCAGATGTCATCCGCCGACTGCCGGCCCGATCAGCAGCGCCGCCAGCACGCGCCGGCCTTCCATGCTCAGCACGTTGTAGGTGCGACAGGCGGCAAAGGTGTCCATGGTCTCGAAGCCGATGCCGCGGGCGTGGAACAGGTGCATCACCTGCGCGCCCGGAAAGCGCAGCCGCGCGCCGCTGCCGTACAGCACCAGCTCGGGTGCGTGCTCCAGCAGTGCCTCGAAGGCCGCCAGCGGCGGCGGTGCCTGCGCAGTTGCCTGCGCGATGGCCCATTCGGCCGGGGCAACATCCGGTTGCAGCAGGGCAGGGGCGGTCAGCGTCTGTACCGCTTCGCCACGCGCCACCGCCACGCTGAGGGCATCGTAGGCCTGCACGCGGTAGGTGGCGCCTCGTTCGATGTGGATTTTCATTTAGAATTTCGGCCCTTCCGATGACGCACCCGACGGTCCGGATTATCGACCCGCACCGGCGTTGCGTGCGCGTACCGGCACTTCTCTGCCCCCCAAGCCTCCCGGCCCGGACGTTCCATGAAGGACAGCTTCCCGCGCATCGAGCGCCTGCCGCCGTATGTGTTCAATATCGTCAACGAGCTGAAGGCGCAGGCCCGCCAGCGTGGCGAGGACGTGGTCGACTTCGGCATGGGCAATCCCGATCAGCCGACGCCGCCGCACATCGTCGAGAAACTGATCGAGGCGGCCCGCCGCGGCGACACGCACCGCTATTCGGTCTCCAAGGGCATCCCGCGCCTGCGCCGGGCCATCTGTACCTGGTACAAGCGCCGCTACGACGTGGACCTGAACCCCGACAGCGAGGCCATCGTCACCATCGGTTCCAAGGAAGGCCTCGCCCATCTGGCGCTGGCCACCGTCGGTCCGGGCGACGCCGTGCTGGTGCCCAACCCGACCTATCCGATCCACCCGTACGGCTTCGTGATTGCCGGTGCGGACATCCGCCACGTGCCGATGCTGCCGGGGCTGGATTTTTTCGAGGAGCTGGAAAACGCCATCCGCAACTGCTGGCCGCGGCCCAAGTTCCTGGTGCTGAACTTCCCCAGCAACCCGACCACCGCCTGCGTGGATCTGGAGTTTTTCGAGCGCGTGGTGCGCATCGCGCGCGAGAACGAGATCTGGGTCATCCATGACCTGGCCTACGCCGAGATCGCGTTCGACGGCTACAAGGCGCCGTCCATCCTGCAGGTGCCGGGCGCCAAGGACATCGCGGTCGAGGCCTATACGCTGTCCAAGAGCTACAACATGCCAGGCTGGCGGGTCGGCTTCATGTGCGGCAACCCGACCCTGGTCGGCGCGCTGGCGCGCATCAAGTCCTACCTGGACTACGGCACCTTCACGCCGATTCAGGTGGCCGCCATCGCCGCGCTCGAAGGCCCGCAGGACTGCGTGCGCGAGATCGCCGCCATGTACCAGAGCCGGCGCGACGTGCTGTGCGAGGGCCTGAACGCCGCCGGCTGGGCGGTCGAAAAACCCAAGGCGACCATGTTCGTGTGGGCGCGCATTCCGGAGCCGTACCGGGCGCTGGGCTCGCTCGAATTCAGCAAGCGCCTGCTGACCGAGGCGCATGTGGCGGTGTCGCCGGGCATCGGTTTTGGCGAATACGGGGACGAATACGTGCGCTTTGGCCTGATCGAGAACGAACACCGCACGCGCCAGGCGGTGCGCTCCATCCGCCGCATGCTGCGTGGCGGCGAGGCCCAGCCGGCGCAGGCGGGCGCATGAACGCGGTACGCATCGGCCTGCTGGGTCTGGGCACGGTCGGCGGCGGCACGCTGGAACTGCTGGCCCGCAACGGCGACGAAATCGCCCGCCGCGCCGGGCGGCCAATCAGGGTTACCCACGCCTCGGTCCGCGATGCCGGTCGCCCGCGTGGCCCACAGGCCGCGAATGTGCAGCTGCTGGCGGACCCCTTCGAGCTGGTCCACCACCCGCAAATCGACATCGTCGCCGAGCTGATCGGCGGCATCGAGCCGGCGCGTGCGCTGGTGCTGGCCGCCATCAACGCCGGCAAGCACGTGGTCACCGCCAACAAGGCGCTGATCGCCCACCACGGCAACGAGATTTTCGAAGCCGCCCGCCGCGCCGGCGTGGCGGTCGGCTTCGAGGCCGCCGTGGCCGGCGGTATCCCCATCATCAAGACCCTGCGCGAGGGCCTGGCCGGCAACCGCATCCAGGGCCTGGCCGGCATCATCAACGGCACGTCGAACTACATCCTCACGCAAATGCGCGACGCGGGCCTGGACTTCGCCACGGCGCTGGCCGACGCGCAGCGCCTGGGCTATGCCGAAGCCGACCCGAGCTTCGACATCGACGGCGTGGACGCCGCCCACAAGCTGTCCATCCTGGCCGCCATCGCCTTTGGCATGCCGCTGTGCTTCGACCAGGTGCACGTGGAGGGCATTCGCGGTCTTTCGGCCATGGATGTGGACTACGCCGGCCAGCTCGGCTATCGCCTGAAGCTGCTGGGCATCGCCCGGCGCACCGAGCGCGGCGTGCAACTGCGCGTACACCCGACGCTGCTGCCGCAGCGGCATCTGCTGGCGCAGGTGGACGGCGTGATCAACGCCGTGCTGGTGGACAGCGACGCGCTCGGCCAGAGCCTCTACTACGGCGCCGGCGCCGGCGCCGGGCCGACCGCCTCGGCGGTGGTGGCGGATCTGATCGACATCGCCCGCGCGCTGACCATCGACCCCGAACACCGGGTGCCGTACCTGGCCTTCCACCACGACCGCCTGCAGGCGCTGCCGATCCTGCCGATCGACGCGGTCGAGACGGCCTTCTACCTGCGCCTGACCGCGCTCGACCGCCCCGGCGTGCTGGCCGACGTCACGCGCATCCTGGCCGATCAGCACATCAGCATCGAGGCCATCCTGCAAAAGGAACCGCCGCCCGGCGAGAGCCACGTGGCGGTCATCCTGCTCACCCACACGGTGCGCGAGCGCGCCGTGCGCGAGGCCATCGCCCGCATCGAGGCGCTGCCGAGCATCGACGGCCGCGTGGTGAGCCTGCGCCTCGACCACCTGGAGCACTGACATGAGCGCCTACGAGGGCCTGATCGCCCGTTACCACGACTGGCTGGACCTGCCGGCCGGCGTCGCGCCGGTGAGCCTGCTGGAAGGCAACACGCCGCTGATCCGCCTGCGCAACATCCCGCGCCGGCTGGGTGTCGACGCCGACATCTACGTCAAGTTCGAGGGCCTGAACCCGACCGGCTCGTTCAAGGACCGCGGCATGACCGCCGCCGTCAGCATGGCGGTACACGAGGGCAGCCGCGCCATCATCTGCGCCTCCACCGGCAACACCTCGGCCTCGGCGGCGGCCTACGCGGCGCGCGCCGGCATCGTGTCCTTTGTGCTGATTCCGGAAGGCAAGATCGCGCTCGGCAAGCTGGCGCAGGCGCTGATCCACGGCGCCGAAGTGCTGCAGATCGCCGGCAACTTCGACGACGGCATGGCGCTGGTCAAGGAACTGTCGCAGACCGCGCCGGTCACGCTGGTCAACTCGGTCAACCCGCACCGCCTGCAGGGGCAGAAAACCGCCGCCTTCGAGATCGTCGACACGCTTGGCCGGGCGCCCGACTACCACTGCCTGCCGGTCGGCAACGCCGGCAACATCAGCGCCTACTGGATGGGCTACACGCAATACCACACCGCCGGGCGCTGCCACCTGCCGGTGATGGCCGGCTACCAGGCGGCCGGCGCGGCGCCGTTCGTGGCCGGCCACCCCATCGACCAGCCGGAGACCGTCGCCACCGCCATCCGCATCGGCCACCCGCAGTCCTGGGACAAGGCCATCGCCGCGCAGCAGGAATCCGGCGGCTGGTTCGCGGCGCTGACCGACGACGAAATCCTCGCCGCCCAGAAACTGCTGGCGATGGAAGAAGGCGTGTTCTGCGAGCCGGCCTCGGCGGCGTCCATCGGCGGCGCGCTGCGCGACCTGCAATCCGGCCGCATCCCGGCCGGCAAGACGCTGGTCTGCACCCTGACCGGCAACGGCCTGAAGGACCCGGACATCGCCCTGCGCAGCGCGCCGGACCTCAAGCCGGTCAAGGCCGACCGCGCCACGCTGGAAGCGGCCATCCTGCGCCGCATGGAGCGCGGCCGGTAGGAATTCCGGCCGCGCGCGAATGGCGCCGGCTGCCGCCGGTAGTGTTCGCTCGAAGGGGCATGAGGCTCCCCGCTCGCGCGATGCGAAGTCGGGCACTGGCCCTTGGGAAGCGCTGAATAAATCCATCCTGGATTTCTCAGCGCCCGCCACCTGGAAAAACCTGGGTAGGAGCGCAACTGTGTTGCGCGATGATCGCCCGGCGTAGCCGGGCTCCTACAGCCGCTGATCTTGCTGCCTCATGGTGGGACTCGCGACCCGGCAATCGTGCGCAGCGTGCGTGCCCCCATCGTTGATGCTGCAGAATCGAGTCCGACTAGATGTCCGGAGCACTGCCGCAGGTGGACACCATGCAAGACGAACTGCTGACCTACGAGCTGCGGGCCGACCACGTGGCGATCCTGACCATGAACCGGCCGCACAAGATGAACGCACTGAACGCCGGCCTGTGCGGCGCCATCGTCGAAGGTCTGCGCCGGTTTCAGGCCGACCCGGACGCCTGGGTCGGCATTCTGACCGGCGCCGGCAAGGCCTTTTGCGCCGGCGGCGATCTGGAAAACATGCGCCTTGGCAGCGCCGACGGCGGCGACTGGGTCGGCGCCATCGACCACCTGAAACCGCTGTTCGACGCCCTGGAAGGGGAACGCAAGCCGCTGATTGCCGCCGTCAACGGCTTCTGCATGGGCGGCGGGCTGGCGCTGGCGCACGCCTGTTCGCTCATCGTCGCGGCCGAATCCGCCCGATTCGGCATGCCCGAGGCCGCCGTCGGCGTGCCGAATTTCTCCTACTTCGACCTGTGGAAAACCGTCGGCTACCGCCGGGCGCTCGAACTGAGCCTGACGGCCGACCCGTACCCGGCCAGCCACATGCTCGACATCGGCTTCCTGAATCAGGTGGTGCCGGACGCGCAGCTGATGCCGGCGGCCCTGACGCTGGCCGCCCGGGTGGCCAAAAACGCGCCGCTGGCCACCACCGGCGCGGAACAGGGCATGAAATTCACACTGCACAACCCGCGTGAGGCCTGGGCCGCCGCGGCGCCGGAAATCTGGAAAAAGGTCCTGGCGAGCGATGACCTGCGCGAGGGGCTGGCGGCCTTCGCGGAACGGCGCAAGCCCGGCTGGCGAAATCGATAATGAAACACCGAAGCATTCAGCGTTTTCAGCAGCGCAGTGCGTAGGGCGCAATAGCCGCAGGGTATTGCGCCCTACGCGCACTCCGGGCTCCGGCGGCCGGTGACCTCAAACGTTATGTCGATGAAATCTAATGACTGAGCAGCGATTTGGATTAACTGAAGGCCTTGTGATTGCCGGTGTCCCAGCGGCCGGGTACTGGTTTGCGTTTTTGTACGAGTCGGGGTACTGCAAATACTTTTATATCCCGTCCTTTTTTATAGAAATCAGCATTTTGAATATCTTGGTGGCGACCATTGGAATGGTGGGGGCATTAGCGCTAATCAATTTATATGCTGATCCCCTGTTTATGCTATTGAGCGGGGTCGCAAGGCCAATTCGAGACGCGATACTTAGGGCGAGCATTCCATTGATTGTGACTGCTGGCTACGCATTAGTTGCCCACTTTACGTTGGTGCAGTTCTTGACTTTCGCCGGTGCTTTCTTTGTTCCAATCGCTTTCGGTGAGTTTATTTTTCCGCTCCTAACGCAAAGGAGTACTGAAGGTTACGTGAATAAACTTGAGGCTCAAAACAAGAAGGAACTGGAACTCGATAATCTTATTGATCTAGTAGCTAACGCTATAGGGCGAAGAACGTTTCTGTTTCTAGCCCTCCTGCTGGCTCTGTCATTTGTTGCTTACTTCGCTGGAGGCTATGAAGCCAAAACGCAACGCGACTTCATGGTTATCGGCGAGAAGGCGGATAAGGTCGTCCTCAAAACTATCGGCGGTCACTTCCTCATCGCGGAGTTTGATCGAGAAGCGAAATCACTGTCAACCAAGTTTTCCTTGGTATCGCTAGAACAAGACGGATTCGAGTTCAACTACGAGCGGATTGGACCTCTCGTGCCAGCTGGCGTGAAATAGCCCGGTAGGGTGCAATAAGGCGAAGCCGCATTGCACCGGAGGGAGCCTTCATACGGCGCGCTCCTACGCGCCAATGTCATTGTTGAGCCGCGTGCGTCTTCGCACGTTGCCTCAGTTCACGTAGGGCGGGTTAGGCGAAGCCGTAACCCGCCGGATCGCGATCGGAACCTTCGCCATGTCCACGCCGCTCGGCTCGAAAACAATACGGCGCAATGCGTTGCGCTTATTGCGCCCTCGGCGCGCTGTCATCAACGGCAGGCACAGGCAGGCGAAGCGCCGCTTGTGACTGTCCGCCGCACGGCAACGTAAGCATTTAGTGTCATAGTTTGTACCTTACCGAGTGCTCGACTGTTCGGTGGCCGATCACCGCTCTCCCGATGCCTATGCTAATTTTATAAATTGCCGTCTCTGTTCCATCCGGGTTTTCATAAAGCAGTTTCTCGTCACGAGTCGATAGGTTCAAGAACGTTCTAATTTCTGAATCAAAGGTGGCTTCTCCTTCAGCGACAATCTTCGCTCCGGTTCTTCCTTCACTCGTAGCATCAGAACAGGGCAGCTCGATCGAGAAAGTGACGTACAGATGCGATGGTTTCTCTGTCGCGAAAAAATCTATGTTCGCCGTAGGTTCCCCGGCGAGCACGAAGGAAGTCCTTTCCGCAAGGCTTTTAAGTTCATCGCCGTGCGCGGCAAAGTACGCCTTGATAAGCGATTCAGGTGGTACGCTTATATCAGTGCGAATCTCAGCCAATAGATCATGCAAGGAGGAAAAAATTCTAAATTCATTGGAGGAGTCAGAAAGCTCCTGCTGTAGCTCTTCAGCAAGGCCCTGCTTTGTTTCCCTGTTCTTGTAGAACGCGCGGTCATTTGTAACAAGAAATACAGGCTCGCTGCGGAGCATGAGCATACAATCTTCCCAAAGTACGCAGTCCTTGAATTGCTGGCCTTTGTCGCTGGGCGGGATCTTTCGCACGGTACGTATCAGGGATGCTTTGGCACTCTCGCTGGTGAACGGAAACTCCCGAATTTCTACGCCGAGGTTAGAAAAGACTTTGCTGACCAGTGTTTCAACATCTTCCGCGCCGGGGAGGACGACTTCCTTCAGACGGCCAAAGATCGTAAGAAGTTGGCTGTGACTCGATTTAATCCGGTCAATGTGATCGGTTAAGGAAACGCTGATTTATTCCCTCCCGTTGGAGGCATGAGACCTTGGTCCTGAGACAATGTGACCTGGTCCGCAGCGGTGGTGAGCAGACGTCATGCAAACGAGCTTTTCCGACCTCGAGTACGCCGGCAAGAAGAAGCAGACGCGCCGCGAGCGCTTCCTGGCGCAGCTGCAGGCGGTGACGCCGTGGGCGCAGCTGGAGGCGGCGCTGGCGCCGTTCTACCCGGCCGGCAAGGGCCCGGGCCGCCCGCCGCTGGGGCTGTCGCGCATGCTGCGCATGTACGTGGCGCAGCAGTGCTTTGGGCTGTCGGACGAGGGCATCGAGGACGCCGTGTACGACAGCCACGCCATCCGCTGCTTCATCGGCATCGACCTGGCCCGCGAGGCGGCGCCGGATGCGACCACGCTGCTGAAGTTCCGCCGCCTGCTGGAAGATCAGGGTCTGAGCCGGGTGATCTTCGAGACGATTCGCGATCACCTGGCCCGCCAGGGCCTGCTGCTGCGTGAGGGCACCCTCGTGGATGCGACGCTGATCGCCGCCCCGCCGTCGACCAAGAACCGCGACCGGGCGCGCGATCCGGACATGCATCAGGCCAAGAAGGGGAACCAGTGGCACTTTGGCATGAAGGCGCACATCGGGGTCGACCTGGACTCGGGGCTGGTGCACACGGTGCTGACCACGCCGGCCAACGTCAACGACGTGACCCAGGCGCACGCCCTGCTGCACGGGCAGGAAACGGACGCGCTGGGCGATGCCGGCTACCAGGGCGTAGCCAAGCGCCCGGAGAATCGGGACACGCCGGTCACCTGGCACGTGGCGCTGCGCCCGGGCGTGCGCCGGGCCCTGCCCGATGACGCGCTGGGCCGCCTGCAGGAACGGATCGAACAGGTCAAGGCGAGCCTGCGGGCCAAGGTCGAGCATCCGTTTCACATCATCAAGAACCTGTTCAAGCACCGCAAGGCGCGTTACCGGGGGCTGGCCAAGAACCAGGCGCAGCTGTTCACGCTGTTCGGCCTGGCCAACGTGGTGATTGCCGGCTGGCGCCTTCGGGCGCGGCACACCCTCCGTGCGTCCTGAGGGAGCCCAAAACCGGAATATCCGGCCAGAACACGCACATTGGCCCGATCCACACCCGAAAACGGGCCGTTTTTCCCCAGGGGCGGTCACGCGTCAGCGCCGTCATGTCCATAGCGCTGGTTTCGGGGGATTGATCAGCGTTTCCTTAACGTTGTGCGTAGATGAAACTCTGTTTCGAGCTTCACCACTTCCGGAAGGCCGATACGTGCTTTCCGTTCTCGGAGGTAGAAGCGGACAGCGCTACCAACGTTGGACGCTAGCGCTAGATCCGCGATCCACACGTTTGTGTCAAATACAACGAGCACTGCGGTCTCCAAAATACAAACGTGAAATAGGCCCCTTGTCAGGTGTATATCCGGCATCCAAGTAGATGCATAGCGCGTAGGATGTAATAAGGCGGAGCCGCATTGCACCGGATGAAGCCTTCACATTATGGCGCACTTCCGATTCGTAGCGCGAAGCAGCTTCGTACAGATCCAGCTCCGCTTCCGGGTGGAATTCGTATCTCACCCGCCCAGGCGTTCTCGAAGCCGGTCGAAAACCAGGGGGCCTGGCACGCCCTTGACCTTGCCTTCGACGAGCTCGCGATAGCGCCGCTGTGAGGTTTCCAGCCAGGCACGCTCGACATTTGCGTCGGCGGGGGCGTCGAGGTCGGCTATGAGCGTACGGATCAGCTCGACTTTATCTTCAGAGCTGAGCTCGCGGATTTCTCGCTCGATCTCTTTCACTGCTCTGGCCATGGATGTCACCGTGTCTTGGTCAATGAGTGAAGTGTAACTGTGTCAGCTCTCGTCCCGCCAAGGTGAAATATACGCCTCTGGACTCGCGGTATTCCGTGGGCCGCGCGGCGGTCGGCGCGGAACAAAAGCCGTGATTAGCCGCCTTACCCACCCAAACCCTTCGCCCGCTCCCGCAGTTCGAATTTCTGAATCTTGCCGCTGGCGGTGCGCGGCATGTCGGGCACGATTTCCAGGCGCTCCGGCCAGTAGGTGCGGGACATGCCGGCTTCGGATAACCAGGCGGTCAAGGCGTCGAAGTCGAATGACTGACCGGCCTTCACGCTGACGAAGGCGCAGGCCCGCTCGCCCAGGCGCGCGTCGGGCATGGCGACGACGGCGGCGTCCTGCACGGCCGGGTGGCGGTAGAGCAGGTCTTCGACTTCCGCTACCGGGATGTTCTCGCCGCCGCGGATGATGATGTCCTTGGCGCGGCCGGTGATGCGGATGTACCCGGCCGCGTCCATGCGGGCCAGATCGCCGGTGTCGAACCAGCCTTCGGCGTCGACGGCGTAGGCTTCCGGACGCTTGAGATAACCGACGAACAGGCAACTGCCCTGCGTCTTGAGGCGGCCTTCGGTGTCGGGTGCCACGGGTTGGTCGGCGGTGTCCACCACGCGCACGGCCATGCCGTCCAGCGCCCGGCCGTCGCTGCTGAACACGGCGTCCGGCGGATCGTCCGGGCGGGTGACGGTGACCACGCCGCATTCGCTCATGCCCCAGGCGGCGATCACGCCAAGGCCGAGTTTTTCGGTGGCCGTCTGCACCAGCACGCGCGGGATAGGCGCCCCGGCGCAGACGAACTGGCGCAGGCGGCAGTCGGCCGGGGCCGGGGCGTTGGGCGCGTTGACCAGATCGGCCAGAAACGGCGTGGCGCCCATGGAGAAGCTGACCCGTTCGGCCTGGATGGTGTCCCAGGCGCGCGTGGCGTCCCACACGTCCTGCAGGATGACGCGCGTGCCCAGCACCAGCGGCATCATCAGGCCGTACATGAAGCCGGTCTGGTGCGCCAGCGGCGAGGCCATGAAGCACACGTCCTCGCCGGTCAGACCGATGCCGTCGGCGTAGGCCCGCACGCCGGCCATCAGCGTGTTGGAGGTGTGCATGGCGCCCTTGGGCTGGCCGGTGGTGCCGGAGGTGTAGAGCAGCTGGATGACGGCGTTGGGGTCCGGCCGGCGGCGGGCGAATTCGGCATCGGCCTCGAACTGGTCTTCCCAGCGGGTTTCGAGCAGTACGCGGTCGAAGCCGTCCGGCCCATCGTCGCCGACCGCCAGCACGCGCTGCAGATGCGGCAGCTTGCCGCGCAGGCCGGCCAGCATGGCCGGGTAGTCGAAGCCGCGGAAGCGGTGCGGCACCACCAGCAGCCTGGCCTGCGCGAACTCCAGCATGAACGACAGCTCGCGCTCGCGAAAAATCGGCATCAGCGGGTTGCTGACCGCGCCTATGCGCAGGCACGCCAGGTGCAGCGCCATGAACTGCCACCAGTTGGGCAGCTGGAAGGCCACCACGTCGCCCGGCTCGATGCCCAGGCCGATCAGGCCGAGCGCGATGCGGTCGGCGCGGTGCTTCAGTTGCAGGTACGACAGGCGCGTGGCGGCGCCGGTGACGCTGTTGTAGTCGACCACGGCCAGGCGGTCCGGGTGGCGGTCCGCGACCTCGTCCAGCACGTCGGTCAGCAGGCGGCTGCGCCACAGGCCGGCGTCGGTCATGGCGGTGATGCGGGCGGGCGCGAGGATGGGGTCGAAGGCGTTCGGCATGGACGGCCCTTGCGTTTTGCAGGTTGGGTCAGGTGCGGCCGTAACCCAACAACCTACGGGTGAAACGGTGGCATTTGTTGGGTTACGCCGCGTTGCGGCTAACCCAACCTACAAAAACCGGCATGTCAGGCGGCGGCGGCCTGGGCGGCGTCGATGACGCCGGTCTTGAGCAGCGTGTCGCGGATCAGGGTCTTCATGGCCTCGTCGGCGTAGGGCTCCAGCGGCGGGCGGCACGGCCCCATGGGCATGCCCAGCAGCTCGTACCAGTACTTGATCGGCGCCAGCGAGTACTGGTTCTTGCGCACGATGTTCCAAACGAACACGTCGTTCATCAGGTCGCGGATCGGGTCGAGCTCCCGGTACAGCGGAAGGGCCTCATCGAACTTGCCGGCGTTGGCCAGCTCCATGCACTTGACCAGCGTGCCGCGCTTGTTGCCGAACATGGCGTACTCGGCGGTGCCGAACAGGCACTGCCCGCCGTGCACGAGGGCGTCCCACAGGTAAAAGCTCTCCATCGGCTCGGTGACCACCATGCGGTCGCCGGTCAGCTTGCGCAGCGCGATGGTGTCGGCCGGGTTCAGCAGGCCGTTCTTGATGCCGACCACCATTTCCAGGTCCGCCAGGCGGTTCAGCAGGCCGTGGTTCAGGACCACGCCGGCGGTCGGCGTGTTGTAGAGCACGATGCCCAGCGGGCTGTGGTCGGACAGGTACTTGTAGAAACCGTACAGGTCGGCGTCCGAGCGCAGCTGGATGACCGGGTTGATGACCTCGATCAGGTGGTAGCCCAGTTCCGCCAGGCGGTGGGCCTTTTCCAGCACCGTGAACGGCGAGGGGTCCAGGATGACCGCGGTCAGCATCATGCGCCCGCGGTTGGCCTGCGCCACGGTCTCGCTGTACTGCCACCACTCGGCGGGCGTCATGTTCCAGGCCTCGGCGGTGTTGCCGCCGGTCATCAGGCCGTACAGGCCGTCGTTGGCCCAGCGGTCGACGTGGCTGGCCAGCATCGGCAGGTCCAGGCTGAAATCGGCCTTGAACGGCGTCGGCACGGCGTTGGTGGATTCGATCATGTGGGCGCGGGCCCAGGCTTTGGCTTCGCTGCGGGTGTAGGGAATCATGGGATTGGCCTCCTCGGTGGCATTTTTTGGGGTGCGACGCGCCGCTGAAGATACCACCGCGCCCTTTACCGGGAGGCGCTTGGCGGGGGATAAACGGCCGTTCGGCACCTTAGCCACGGAGAGACCCTGCGATGACCCACAAAGCCCGCGTCCTGCGCCACGACGACGACCGCCTGCAAACGGTGATTCCCGGCAAGTTCGAGTTCAAGCACCTGCACGGGCAGAGTTGCTCGGTGGCGCTGTACAAGATGCGCTCGGCGGCGGACCTGCCGACGCAGCTGAACTGTCACGAGGAGGAGGTCACCATCATGCTGTCGGGCGAGTGCAAGCTGCACATCGACGGCGAGGACATCGTCCTGCGGGCCGGCGACACCATCCTGATCCCGGCCTTCAAGGAGCACCTGGGCGAGTTTTTGACCGACGAGGTGGTTCTGGTCAGCGTGTTCGTGCCGCGGCGCGAGGAATTCGGGCCGGAGGGGGATCAGCCGCCCCGGCTGTCGTTTCTGGGCGACGGGGCCTGACCGTTGATCGAAGCCGGCAGCGGAATTGTAGGAGCCCGGCTCTGCCGGGCGATCATCACGCAGCGAAGCTGCGCTCCTACAGGGGAGCATTGCCGCCGGGCGATCACCGCGCGCTAGAACTCGTATTCAAGCTTGCCGCGCACCGACACGTCGGGACTCGCAGCGTCCAGGCCGAATGCCAGCCCGGCCTCCCAGTGCAGCTTGCGCCCGATGCCCAGCCGCTCGGTGCCCAGCACTGCCGGGCCCAGCGCGCGCAGATCCTCACCGGCGTGGAACTCCAGCGCCGGCTGCAGGCGCGGCGAGTAGCGGTACGCGCCCTGCAGGGCCAGGCCGGTTTCCACTTCGCTGTGCACGTCGTCCCCCCATTCGTAGCCGAGCGAGGCGTTCACGGTGCCCACGAAGCTTCCCCATTGCCGCTCGCCCAGCAGCGTGACGGCGAATTCCTGGGCGTCCCGGTCCCGCGCGTGTTCGAACTCGCCCATGAGGCCCCAATCGGCCGCGTACTGGCCCTGTTCGGTCAGCTGCCAGCGGGTCTCCAACTCGTAGGCCCTCACGTGCAGGTCCTCGCCGGCCGGTCGATCGGCAACCAGGTACAGCTCGGCAAAGCCGCGCGCGGAAAAACTCTGGCCATAGCCCAGGCGCCAGGTCTGTCCGTCACCGCGCGTGCGGCTGTTCTGCTCGGACACCAGGCGCAGTTCGATGTCCCGCTCCAGGGGCTGCACGTAGGGGTGATAGACGGTGTCGACCTGGGCGCCGTCGGCCCACGCCGACGCTGACACCATCAGGCCTATCGCCGCCGTACAGGCGCCGATCACCCGCCGCCGGCACAGGCTGTCGTGGCGTGCGTTCATCGGGGCGGTCTCCGGCGGGAATGGCGCACCATGCCGCCGCCACGAGCGGCCGCGGCAGCGACGCCCAGCGCCAGCAGGATGCTGGCGCCGTAAAGGCCCACCTGCCACGGGCCGGGTGTGGCCTCGTAGCCGATCAGGGCATACAGCAGCTGGCCGAGCAGGCTGCTTTCCGGCAGCCAGGCGGAGCTGTTCCACAGTGGTTGCGATGCCGGCAGCCAGTCGGCCTGCACCAGCAGCATGGTGGCCTGCGACCACATGCCGGCGCCGACCAGGGCCAGCAACCCGACCGTCAGCGCAAACGTGACCGGGCGCCGGAACGCCAGCAGCAGGTAGTAGAGCAGGGCGCCGATGCTGAAACCGACGCCGATGCCCAGCACCGAACCGATCAGCAAATCCGGCACGGCCCGCGGCCGGCCCATGAAGGCGGAGAAATACAGAAATATCTCCGAGCCCTCGCGGGTGACGGCCAGCGCCACGGCGCCGGCCATGACCCACGGCAGCGCCCGCGCCGGTTCGCGGTGGCGGCTGCGCACCCACAGGCCGATCACGGCCAGGATGAGCGCGTACACCAGAATCTGCAGGCCGGCGTTGACCACCTCGTAGCCGACGCCATCGAACCAGGCCGAGACCACCCGCAGGCGCGCCCCGTACAGGCCGGCCCCGGCCAGGCCGGCAAGCAGGGCCGGCACCAGCCAGCGGGCGCGCAGCGCGGCGCAGCGGCCCGCCACCAGCAGAATGCCGACCAGCAGCGAGAATTCCAGTACCTCGCGCAGCACCACCACGACGCTGTCCAGCAACGGCGAGTTCATCGCACCACCAGCCGGCCCTGAGCGGTCTTGGGGTTGAACTCGCCAAAGAACGGGTATTCGCCCGGCGGCAGCGGGCCGACGAACAGGGTCGCCGTCTGGCCGCCCAGGATCACCTTCTCGCGGTTCAGTTCCCAGCTCTCGAACTCCTCCGGCGTCGGGTCCAGGTTGTGCACCGCCAGGCGCACCTTGGTGTTGGCCGGAATGGTCAGTTCCGCCGGCTCGAACAGGTGATTGCGGATGTTGATGTCATAGGTCGGCGGCTGCGCCGCCAGCGGTGTGCAAGCGAGCAGGCAGACCAGGATCGCCAGCCCGCGCGCGATGCCGGCCGGAAGGCGGCATGGCGGCGGCCGGATCACGCATTCCTCCGGGCCGGGAATTCGACGCTGACCGTCAGGCCGGTTTCGAAGGGCGAGGCAGCGAAGCGGATCGTCGCGCCGTGCAGGTCGGCCACCAGGCGGGCGATGGACAGCCCAAGGCCGCTGCCGGCCGGGTCGTTGTGGCGCGCGCCGACCTGGCGGTAGAAGCGGTCGAACACGCGCTCGTGCTCGGCCGCCGGCAGGCCGGGACCGGAATCGCTGACCTGCAGTAGCGCCCCACCGCCGGGCAGCGGGCCGCAGCTGACCCGGATGTGCCCGCCGACGGGCGTGTAGCGGTTGGCATTCACCAGCAGGTTCTGCAGCAGCGTGGCCAGCGCGAAGCGGTCGCCGACCAGTGTCTGACCTTCGCCCTCCAGCCGGACGTCCTGCTGCTTGTGCTCGAACTGCGGGTAATGCGCGGCGATTTGTTCACGGGCCAGTTCGGTCAGATCGAGCGGTTCCATGCGCGCCTGGTACTGATCGGGCGCCATGCGGTACAGCAGCAGTATCTGCGCGATCAGGTGCTCCAGGCGGGCCGTGTCGGCATGCAGCCGGACCAGCACCGGATCATCCGCCGGCAGGCGCCCGGCAAGGTTGTGCAGGTGCACCTTGAGGGCGGCGATCGGCGTGCGCAGCTCGTGCGCGGCATCGGCGGTCAGGCGCCGCTCGCGGCCGAGCGACTGCTCCAGCCGCTGCAGCAGGCCGTTGACGGCCGACACGATGACTGCCAGTTCCGTCGGCGGCTCGGCAAGCTGCAGCGGCGCCAGGTCGTCAGCGGCCTTGCTGCGCAGCGCGCCGGCCAGGCGGTCCAGCCGCCGCAGGCCGTGCCCGACGATCAGCCAGATCAGCACGGCGCTGACCGGCAGCGCCGCCAGCTGTGCCAGCAGGGATTCGCGCACCACGCTGTCGGCCAGCAGGTAGCGGGTATCGGCGCGCTGCGCCACCATCACCCAGTGCCCGGCCGCCGGCTCGCGGCGGACCAGTATCTGCCAGCGATGGCCGCCGAAATTGTCGGCCCGCAGGCCCGGTTCGAAGGGCGCCATCGGTGTTTGCGGCGCGTTGGCCGAGCGCAGCAACAAGTGCCCGGCGTCGTTCCAGACCTGGAAACTGACCTCGCTCGACGGCAGTGCCGGTACCGGGTCGCTGGCCTGCGCTTGGGCGGGTAGCAGGGTCGAAATCAGGATGGCGGCGTTGGTCAGCTCGGCATCGAACAGCGCATCGGCGGCTGCCACGCCGGCCCGGTAGCCGTACAGCGCGGCCACGAAGCTGGTCAACGTGATCGCCGACAGCACGGCGATCAGCAGGTAGGAGCGGATCGAGCTCACGGCAGACGCAGGCAGTAGCCGACGCCGCGCACGGTCCTGATCAGGTCCTGGCCGAGCTTGCGGCGCAGGTGGTGGATGTGCACCTCCAGCGTGTTGCTGGCCACCTCCTCGTCCCAGCCGTAGAGCTTGCCTTCCAGGGTCTCGCGGGTCAGCACCTTGCCGCTGTTCTCGAGCAGGGCCTTGAGCAGGGCATATTCGCGGCGCGACAGATCCACCGGCACGCCGGCCCTGTGCACCTGCATGGAGGCGGTGTCCAGTTGCAGGTCGCCGAGCGTGATCAGGCTGCTGCCGGCGCTTCCCAGGCGCCGTCCCAATGCGCGTATGCGGGCTTCGAGTTCCGGCATCTCGAACGGCTTTGCCAGGTAGTCGTCGGCGCCAAGATCGAGCCCGGCCACCTTGTCGCTGAGCGTGTCGCGGGCGGTCAGCACCAGAATCGGCAGTCGCTGGCCACCGGCGCGAAGGGTGCGCAGCACCTCGAGGCCTTCCATGTCCGGCAGGCCCAGATCGAGCACGATCAGGTCCGGCGGGTCGGTCGCCACCGCGTGCAGGGCGTGATCGCCGCGCGTCACGTGATTGACCGCAAAGCCCTTGTTGCGCAGCGCCAGGCTCAGGCCGGCCGCCAGCGAGGCGTCATCTTCCACCAGCAGCAGCCGCACCCGAATGTCCCGTAACTCAGCCCCGAAGCGCGCTCATTTTGCGCGCACCTTGGCCAGCAGCTCGGCGATCTCCTTCTGGCGCCCACGGTCGGCCAGCTCCCGGCCGGGGCGCGGTGCTGCCTTGGCGGCGCGCTGCAGGTAGGTTTCCGCCTCGGCGCGGTGGCCGTGCTCGAACAGGAACTGGCCGTAGAAAAAGTTGGCGTCGATGCCGTCCGGGTTGATCCGCAGGGCCTCCTGCAGCAGCGACTGCGCCTTCTTTTCGTTGCCGAAACCGACCGGCCAGCCGGGCACCTTGGAGTACAGCGTGCCAAGGCTGGTGTAGGCGGAACCGTCGAGCGCCGCCGGGTCGATCTCCATCGCCCGCTCCAGATCGGCCTTGGCGGCCTTGGCGATACCCAGCGCGCCCAGTCCGCCCTTGGCGCCGGCCAGCGTGGAACGAATGATGCCCGACCAGATCCAGCCCTCGGCACGCTGCGGGTGGCGGCCGGTCAGCGCCTCGGCGTCCTGCACCAGCAGCACCAGGGCGGCCACGCGCGGCTTGTCGCGCAGCTCGTAATTGGCGACCGCCCAGCGCTGCTGCAGCTCGGCGAGCTCCGTCAGCAGCGCGTCGTTCGCCAGCGCCCGACCGCTGATCAGCAGCAGCCAGGTGGCCAGCGTCCAGGCAATGCGTCGTGACATGTGCTTCTCCAGTGTCAGGGGGCAAGGATGCGGCGGATGACCGGCAGCTGCCGGGCCAGCGCGCGGTCGAGCAGGCCCGGCAGCAGGCCGTTCAGGAACGCGAACAGCCGCTCCGGGCGGCCGATGCCGGCCCGCGGCCGCTCGCTGCGCAGCTGCCGCACGAGGGCATCGGCCACCACGGCAGGGCTGTCGATGCGGTTGCCGAGCGCCGCGTTCAGGGCGTTCACCCGCGCGTCGTTGATGGCCGTGGCGGTCGCCCGCGGCGCCAGGTGCAGGACCCCGACGCTGCTGTCGGCCAGTTCCCGCCGCAGGGCCTCGCTGAAGCCGCGCAGGCCGAACTTGCTCGCGCTGTAGCCGACGAAGCCCGGATAGCCGATGGCGCCGAAGGCCGAGCCGACATTCACGATCAGGCCGCGCGGCGCCTGCCGCAGCAGCGCCAGCAGCTGGCCGGTGAGCAGCATCGGCGCCAGCAGGTTGGTGGTGAGCAGTTCGGTCAGCAGCGCCGGTGTCTGTGCGTCGAACGACCCGAAGGCGCTGATGCCGGCGTTGTTGATGAGGATGTCGATGCCGTCCGGCAGCGCCGCGCAGCAGCGCTGCACGCGCTGCCGGCCCTCGTCGCTGGCAAGGTCCGCGGTGACGGTCAGGTGCTGGCCGCCGAGCCGGCCGGCGAGCGCCTGCAGCGCCTGCGCGTTGCGGCCCACCAGCACCAGGCGCACACCGGCGCCGGCCAGCGCCTCGGCCATCGCGCTGCCGATGCCCCCGGCGGCACCGGTCAGCACGGCCGTTTTGCCGTTCAGGTCCATGACACCACCTGCGCCGGGTCGCTCAACGTGGCCGGTGCATCCAGGCTGCGGAAGATGTCCCCGTACAGGCGGTAGAACATGCCGGCGGCGTGGATGATCAGGGCCTGCTCCGCCGGCGCCTCGATGCGGTTCATGAGGCCCTCGAACAGCGCCACGTGGTCTTGGTCCAGGGCGCCGTGGGAGCGCAGGTAGCTGAAGGCGGCGTCCGGCAGGCCGAGTGCCTGCTGCATCGCGCTGGCCGCGTTATGGGCGATGGCGACGCTGGTGCCTTCGAGCACCTGCACCATGCCGAAGAAACCGAGCGGATTGACGCGCTGCACCGTGTCGTAGGCGTAGGCCACCATCAGTTCGGTGGCCGGGCCGGGCGTCGAGCGGCGCACCGCGTCGCGGTCGACGCCGCAGGCGACCAGATCGTCCAGCACCCATTCCTCGTGGCCGAATTCCTCGCCGATGTATTCGACCACCGCCGCGCGCAGCCAGGCCTTGTCGTCCGCCAGCCGCGCGCCGACCGCCATCAGCAGCGGCACGGTGTGCCTGACGTGGTGGTAGGCCTCGGTCAGGAAGGCGACGTAATCGGCGCGCCGGATTGCGCCCCGCAGGGCGCGCCCGAGGATCGGCGCCGCCAGCAGTTCGGCGCGTTGGGTGGCGGTCCGGTCCTGAAGTTGCTGATAAAAGCTCATTCCGTGCACAGCTCCTGGGTGTCATACAGCGCGGCGATCTGCGCCGCGTAGTGGCGGGCGATGGCGTCCCGCCGCGGGCGGCCGTTGCCGGTCAGCAGCCCGTCGGCCGCGGACAGCGGCGCGGGCAGGCGATGCCAGGCGTGGATGCGCGCGTAGTCCGGCAGGCGCGCGTTGACCGCCGCCAGCCAGTCGTCGATGGCCGCGTCGGGCGTGCCGGTGTCGCATGGCCACAGCAGGGCCACGCAGTGCGGGCGAGCGGACCCGAACAGCACCGCCTGCCCCAGCAGCGGGCCGGCCAGCAGCTCGGCTTCCACCCACTCCGGGCTCAGGTTGCGGCCGAAGCTGGTCACGATCAGGTTGTCGCGCCGGCCCTGGACCTGCACGAAGCCGTCCGCGTCGAGGCCGCCCAGGTCGCCGGTGTGAACCCGCTCGGGGCGCCAGCTTTCCGGCGCGCCCAGGTAGCCCAGAAAACTGCTGCCGGAAACCGTCAGCTCGCCGTCGCGCACGCCCAGCCGCAGATGCGGCAGCGGCCGGCCGGCAGTGCCGGGCCGGTCGGCTGCGGGGGTGTTCAGACTCACCACCGAGGCGCATTCCGACAGCCCGTAGCCTTCGTATACCGGCAGGCCGCCGCGGCGCGCGGCGACGATCAGCGACACGGGCACCCGCGCGCCTCCGACGGCGACGAAGCGCAGCGAGGCCGGCGCCCGCCAGCCGCGCTGCATGGCCGCCACCAGGGCCTGCAGCAGCTGCGGCACCAGGATCATGCTGTGCGGGCGGTGGCGATCGATGGCCGTGGTCAGCGCGGCGGCATCCACGCCGCTGCTGCCATGCAGGCCAAGCTCGGCCAGGCCCGGCACGACCACGCTGCCGCGCGACAGCAGCGGCGCATAGACGCCGCCGACGTTCTCCAGCAGCGTCGCCAGCGGCAGCAGGCACAGGTGGCGCACGCCGGGCAGGGCGATCATTTCGGCCAGGGACTGCGCCACCCGCAGCGGGTGCTCGGCGGACAGGCACACGCCCTTGGGCGTGCCGGTCGAGCCGGAAGTGAAGGTGATCTTGGCCGTTCCAGACGGCATCCGTGCCGGCCCGGGCGCCAGGCGCCACAGTGGCAGGCCGGCCAGTTCACCGGCCGCCTGTGCGGCGCCCGCAAGCGGGCTGCCCGGCCAGTCCGGTCGCGGTGCCGCCAGGGCATCGATGCCGGCGGTGGCAAACACATGGGCGAGCTGCTGCGGCGCGAAGAACAGCGGCAGCGGCACCAGACGCACGCCCGCCTGCTGGCAGGCCAGGTCGATGACGATCCAGGCCGGGCCGTTGTCGGCGCGCAGCGCCAGGGTGCGCACTGCGGCCCGCTGCAGGGTGGCTGCAGCGCGTTCCACGGCCGCCACCAGTTCGTGCGCGGTCAGCGCCTCGGATGAACCGTTCACGAGCGGCGCCCTGGGCTGCAGCGCGGCGCGGCGCAGCAGTTCCCGCCACAGGGTCGAATGCGGCAGCGGATTCACCACGGCGCAGCGGCGATGACATCGAGCGCATCCGCGTAGCCGGCAAGCTGCGCCGCGAGCGCCGGCTGGCGCCGTATGAGCCGGCCGCCGATGGCCAGATCGCCCACCGTCAGCATCGGTTCGGCGTCGTAATAGCGGCCCCAGGCCGCGCGCTCCTGGCCCAGCCGCGCCGGATCGGCAGGGGCCAGCACGCGCAGCGCAAAGCCCATGTCCCGGATCAGCTCGCGCACCTGTCGGGTGGCCGTGAACACGATCCAGCGCAAACCGCGGCGGCCGAGCGCCTCCACCAGCAGCGTGATCAGCAGGCGGCTGGCGCGCTGACTGGTGGCCGCCAGGTTGCCGATTTCGACCACGCTGCCGCGCTGCACCGGCTGGCGCATGGCGCAGGCGATCGCGCCCTCGATCGGGCTCTCGAGGTAGCGCTCCAGGAACAGCGTGCCGGCGCCGGCCGGCCGAAAGCCCAGGGCCGAGGCGAAGGTCTCCCCCCGCTGCGCGGCCAGCAGCCAGGGCATGAAGCCGCTGACGCGGGCGTCATGACACTGCGCGTAGCGGCGCGCGATGTAGTCCTCGACGCCGGCACGGGGCCGATCCGGTGGGTACAGACGCACATCGAACAGCGCCGCCGGGCGGTTGCCGACGGCAAGCTCGGCACGGTTCGCGCAACTTTGCATACCGGTGGCTCCTGGCGTGATCGCCTGATAACGCCGGCCACACTAGAGCGCGCGGCTTAAGGGCGCCTTAACCGGACCGCCGGGGCCCGAATCGCCGTTGGATGCGGCACAGCGCGGGGCCGGGCTGCCGAAATCACCGGCCGCAAAGCCAGCCATCGGAAACCTTGGGAGCCCCGCCGCGGCGGGGATCAGCTCCGTGCCGGCGGTCATCGCGCAGCGAAGCCGTGCTCCAAGGGGATGACCTGCATTTCGTAGGAGCGGGCCATGCCCGCGACCGCAGGGCCGGGAGCGCACATGCACGGTCGGAATCGACGCAGACGCACGTCGGGATGCCACAACGGACCAGGGGTCATTCCAGAGCGCCACACAGGCCCGGATCATTGCAGTCGCGGGCATGGCCCGCTCATACAAGAATTTTTCCCGGCGGCGGGCGTCGAACGATCCTTGATGGATTCATGCGGGCTCTGCGTTAAGGCCCGCTTAAGCCTTTGCTGCGTAAGGTGACTGCACATGCCCCGCAACCCCGCCACAAACATGACCGCCGCAGTCCAAGCCAAGCCACCGTTCTCGGACAAGTACGACCTCGCCCTGGCGCGGGCCTATCTGGAAAAACACCACCGCGGCCTGCGCCGTCGCCTGACCACCTGGCGTGAAACCCACCTGGCCGGCCGCGCCCTGAAGCTGGCCGGCAATCCGGAATCGGTGCTCGACATGCCCTGCGGGGCGGGCCGGTTCTGGCCCGTGCTGGCCAGTAACCCGACCCGTCGCCTGTTGGCCGGGGACGTGAGTCCGGCCATGCTGCAGATCGCCGCCGGTGCCGCCGAGCCGGCCGTGCTGGCGCGGTTCGAGACGCTTGCGCTGATGGATGCCTTTGCCCTGGACCTGCCCGATGGGGCCGTGGAGCACGTGCTGTGCATGCGGCTGCTGCACCACATGGCGACGGCTGCCGATCGCTTGCGGATTCTTCGCGAGCTGCACCGGGTGGCGCGCCGTGGCGTCACCGTCAGCCTGTGGGTGGACGGCAACCTGCAGGCGCGTCGCCGGATGCGGCAGAATGCGCGCACCACGCGCGCCGACGGTTATCGCCGGGTGGTCAAGCGCGCCGTCATCGAGGCCGAATTGGCCCAGGCCGGCTTCGTGATTCGCCGCCGCCTGGATGTGCTGCCGGGCCTGTCGATGCTGCGCCTGTACGTGCTGGACAAGGTCTGAGCGCGACGCGCGAAGCACTCTCGCGGCCGGCGTAGGTCGGCCGCCCGCGCTGACCCGAACCTGTCATCGCGCCAGCATGGCTGGCGACTGAAATTCCCCTCGGGAAGCGCCGAATAAATCCATCCTGGATTTCTCGGCGCGTCCAGTCCAGAACCCTTGTGGGAGCGCAGCTTTGCTGCGCGATGATCGCCCGGCACAGCCGGGCTCCTACAGCCGCTGATTTTGGCAGCGCGTCCCTGCGCTGCGGGGAACGCTGAATACTTCAGCGCTCCCCTCGCTGCTACAGTCCCCGCGCCGGCGGCCGATCACCTGCCGGTATCGGTCAATCATCCGGGGAGTAATCGCGCATGGCCCGTCTGCTGGGTTTTCTGCTCATTGTTGTGGCGCTGCTGCTGGTCGGATTCTTTCTGATCTACAACCGGCTGGTGACGCTGCGCAACCGCTACCGCAACGCCCACGCGCAGATCGACGTGCAGCTGCTGCGCCGTCACGATCTGGTGCCGAATCTGGTCGAGACGGCCCGCGCCTACCTGCAGCACGAGCGCGCCACGCTGGAGGCGGTGATCGCCGCCCGCGGCGCGGCGGTCGACGCCGGTCAGAAGGCCGCCGCGCAGCCGGACAGTGCCGCGGCGATGGCGGCGCTCGGCCAGGCAGAGGCGGCGCTGGGTGGCGCGCTCGGCCGGCTGATGGCGGTGGTGGAGCAGTACCCGGACCTGAAGGCCGACGCCACCATGGCGCGCCTGAGCGAGGAACTGGCGTCCACCGAGAACCGCCTGGCCTTCGCCCGCCAGGCCTACAACGACGCGGTGATGACCTACAACACGGCGCTCGAAGTATTTCCGAACGTGCTGGTCGCCGGCAGCATGGGCTTTCGGGCGGCCGGCTTCTTCGAGCTGGACGACACCGCCGTGCGCGCGCTGCCGCAGGTCAGCTTCTAGGCCAGTCTCGCCAGCGACGGCATGGATTTTTTCGCCTACCAGCAGCAGGCGCGCCGTTACAGCGCCCTGCTGCTGGCGCTGTTCACGCTGGCCGTGCTGGGCCTGGTGCTGGCGCTGAACCTGCTGGTGGGCTGGCTGGTGGTGATCGGCGACCTGCGTCACGACTATCGGCACCTGGCCGACCTGCCGCCGGTCATTTACGGCTGGACCACCGCCATCACGCTGGCCCTGATCGGCGCCGGCACGCTGCGGCGGCTGTGGGAACTGAGCGCCGGCGGTCCGGTGGTGGCGCGCCTGGCCGGCGCCCGCTGGGTGGCGCCGGACGCCACCGACGCAGCGCGCCGGCGCCTGCTGAACGTGGCCGAGGAAATCGCCGTGGCCAGCGGCCTTGCCATGCCGCGCATCTACCTGATGCAGGACGAGCCGGGCATCAACGCCTTCGCCGCCGGCCGCGGCCCGGCCGATGCGGTGATCGCGGTCACCCAGGGCTGTCTGGAGCGGCTGGATCGCGACCAGCTGCAGGGCGTGCTGGCGCACGAGTTCAGCCACCTGCTGCACGGCGACGGGCGCCTGAACATCCGCCTGCTCGGCCTGCTGCACGGCATCACCGCGCCCGGCGCGCTCGGCCTGTGGCTGGTGCATTCGGCCACGCCGTCGCTGAGCAGTCGCGGCCGTTTGGCGCGTGGCGGTTTCCCGGGCCAGCTGCTGGTGGGCGGCCTGCTGGCGGCGGTCGGCTACCTGGGCGTGTTTCTGGCGCGCCTGATCCGCGCCGCCGTGTCGCGCCAGCGCGAACACCTGGCCGACGCCGCGGCGGTGCAGTTCACGCGCAATCCGCGCGGCCTGGCCGGGGCGCTGCGCCGGGTGCGCGACGAGGCTGACGGCGCAATGCTGCGCACCCGCCAGGCGGAAGCCTTCAGCCACATGCTGTTCGCCACGCCACACCGCACCTGGTTCAGCCGCCTGCTGGCCACCCATCCGCCGCTCGATGAACGCATCGCCCGCATCTACCCGCTGTTCGAGCGGCCCAGCAAACGGGAGCAGAACCTGGACAACAGTCCGCCATCGGCTGCTGAGCCCGTCACCGTGCCGGCGGCTTCGTTGGCCGGCCGGGTCGGTGAAATCGATCTCGCCGGCCTGGGCTACGCGGCGTCCCTGATCGGCGCCATACCGCCGCCGCTGCGCGAGGCCACGCAGACCGGCAGCGGCGCAATGGCCTTGCTGTGCGGCCTGTTGGCCGACCAGGACGAAACGCGCACACCGGCCCGGTCGGCCGTGCTGGGCCACACCGTGGCCGTGTTCGCGGATCAGCTTGGAGCGGCCGCGCGCCGTCTGGGGCCGCGCTTTCGTCTGCCGCTGGTCGATCTGGCGCTGCCGGCCCTGCAGGCGCAACCGCCGGCATGGCGCCAAAAACTCGTCGATGACCTGCAGACGCTGGCCGGCGGCGCATCCGGAAACTGGCCGCTGCTGGCCTTGCTGCGCCACCACCTGCTGCCATCGGCGCACACCCGGGGCAGCCCGCAAGCCGAGCCGGACGACATCCGGCAGGTGCTGCGCACGCTGGCCGACTGCGCCAGCGCCGGTGCGCCGAACGCCTACGCCGCCGCCTGCGCGCAGCTCGACCTGCCGGCCCTGCCGATGACGGTCGCGCAATCCGCGTTCAACGGCGCGCTGCAGCGTCTGGCGGGCGCGCCGCTGATGCAGCGCCTGCGACTGCTGTCGGCCTGCGCGCTGGCAGTGAGCCACGACGGCGTGGTGGAAGTCGCGGAACTGGAACTGCTGCGCGCCATCGGTGCGGCTCTGGACTGCCCGTTGCCGCCGCTGGCGGGAACGGACGGTTGAACAATCGATACCCGTTACGGAAACGATCGCGGGATCGCACCTCGCCCGCGACCTTTCAGGTTGTCGTGCCGGTGCAGTCTGGGGCACGGGGCCGGCTGTGCGGTCGCGGCCATGGGCCGCTCCTACGAATCAGGGCACGGCGCAATTTCTGGTAGAAGTCGCGGCCTCGGTGTGACGAAACGCTTTTTTTGTAGGAGCGGGCCATGCCCGCGACCGCGACACTTGGTACGCGTGGCCCGCCTCAGCCGTACTTGCCGCGCAGCGCCTTCCAGCGCCGGCCGCACTCGCGCGCACCCTGCTCGATGGTGTCCGGGATCACGTGATACGGCGGGCGGATCGGCCCGGCCTTGCAGTAGCCGGACTCGTCGAAGCGGATTTTTTCCAGCTGGATGTTGTAGGACGCGAACTCGGCCATGCCGCCCGGCGGGAAGAAGGTCTGCATGGTGTAGCCGATGTCGGTGTCGATGGCCTTGGCGCGGGCCCAGTCACCGGCATCGATGGCGTCGCGCAGCGCCAGCGCCGGCTCCGGCCCCATGCTGGCCTCGGTGGCCCAGAAGGCGATGTTGTGTTCCGGCTCGATGCGCGCCATGGCATAGGCGCCCGCAATGTGCGGCAGGAAGCGGATCTTGCCCTGCGTCATGCCGATCAGCGCGCTGATCATCGGGTCCGGGCCGTGCTTGGTGCAGATCACGGTCGGCGCGCGGCGCGCCACCTGCGCCCAGAACGGCGGCGGGAAGTTGAAGCGAAACGCGCCCGGATTGTCGTAGGCCATGATGGCCAGCTGCGGGAACGCCTCGGAC
Source organism: Immundisolibacter cernigliae (assembly GCF_001697225.1). GTDB lineage: Bacteria > Pseudomonadota > Gammaproteobacteria > Immundisolibacterales > Immundisolibacteraceae > Immundisolibacter > Immundisolibacter cernigliae. Next base: position 1,206,560 of record NZ_CP014671.1, on the reverse strand, counting down.
ATGTCGGCGTAGAACTGCACCGCCATGTCCAGCGTGCACGGCTGCCACATGGGCAGGCCCAGCATGGTGCCGTCGGCGCCCAGGTCCAGGATGAAGCGGTTGCGGCGCACGATCTCGTGCGTGCCCAATGCAGTGGTGCCCACGAACAGCGGCACGCGCTTGCGGACCGTTTCGATCACGCAGGCGGCGGCCTGTTCCCACTCGCTGTTGGTCAGCGTGGCGCACTCGCCGGTGGTGCCCATGGCCACCATGCCGTTGACGCCGCTTTGCACCAGCGCCTCGGTCAGGCGCGCCAGTTCGTCCAGGTCCACCGTGTCGGTGGCGTCCCAGCGCTCGGCGCCGGGTTTGGACGGTGTCGGGGTGATGGCGTACAGGCCCTTGATGTCGTTCACGCTGAGCATGGCTTGGTCCTCCTGTGATTCACGTAGATCGATTTGTGTAGGAGCCCGGCTTGCCGGGCGATGCCGCGCAGCGGCGCTTCTGTGTTTGGGACTGCGAGGACGTGGGAACCAGGCTGCGCCGGCGATCCTGTCGCGCGGCAAAGCCGCTCCCCTACTCCACCGGCGTGCCGTCCAGCCGCACGCCGGCCCATTTCTGCATCACGTCGACCTGGCGCAGGATGTCGGCGCCATAGCCCTGCTCGCGCACGAACAGCTCGAACAGGTGAAAGATGTGGTCGGTGACCAGCGCCGGCACGTCCGAGCGGCGCGCGAACTCGGACATATGGCGCAGGTCCTTGGTCATCAGGCCAAGCTGGAAACCGCCCTCGACGCCGGGCGTGAGGGCGAAATCCGGATGCCGGCAGAAGAAATTCATGCCGGTGCCCTTGTCCAGCACCTGGGCGGCCATTTTCACGTCGATGCCGTGCTTGGCGGCGATCAGCAGACCCTCGATGGCGGCCACGCCGGCGGCCGAGCCGACCATGTTGTTGACCATCTTCACGATCTGGCCGGCGCCCAGCGGGCCGACGTGATAGACGTAACGCGCCATGCGTTCCAGGATCGGCCGTGCCTGGGCGACGTCCGCCTCGCCGCCACCGACGCAGAAGGTCAGTGCGCGCTTGGGCAGCGCCTTGGCGCCGCCTTCCTCGCCGGTGATGGCTGCATCGACGTAGCGCACGCCGGCTGCGGCCAGTTCCGCGGCAATTTCCTTCGTGCGCTCCGGATAGCCGGAGGTGGTGTCCACCACCAGCAGGCCACGGCTGGCGCCTTCGATGAGGCCGCCCGGTCCCAGGCAGGCCGCGGCAACGGCTTCCGACTGCGGCAGGGACAGCAGCACCAGCGTGCTGGCCTCGGCCACCGCGCGGGCCGAGTTGTGGCCCGTCACGCCGGCGTGTTCGGCCGCGTTCGCGGTGCGTGCGCCGTCCAGGTCGTAGGCATGCACGGCATAGCCGTCCTCGGCCAGCAGGCGCGCCATGTTGGCGCCCAGGCTGCCCAGGCCGATCACGCCGATGTGTTGGCTCATGTGCGCCGCCTCAGTATTTGTGCACGACGCCGTCGACAACCCGCGCGTACTCGCCGCCGGCCGTGGTGGTGATGCCGAAGTAGGAAAGCGGCGTCTTGCCGGTGTTGCGGATGCCGTGCACCTGGTTGCGCGGAATCACCACCGTCTGCCCGGCCTTGATCGGGTACTCGGCGTATTCGGCCGTGCCGGGCTGGCCCTTCAGGTAATGGCCTTCGCCTTCGACGATCACGAAACAGTGCGCGGCGTAGGGGTGGGAGTGCGACTCGTTGGCCTGGCCGGGCAGCAGATTCCAGGACACGATGCCAAGATCCTCGCTGTCGGCGTACACCGGCACGACGTTGGCCTTCTCCTCGGAATACTTGGCGAACTGGAGCGGGTCGAGCGTGCCGGAGGGCAGGGTCTCGGGCGTCAGCATGCCGGGCATGGGTTTCATGGCGTTTCTCCTCAGGGGCAATGGGCGGGGCGGCCTGCTGGCCGGTCGGTCGTTCAGCGGCATATCATCACGGCCAGGGCGGCACCGAACAAGGGGGAGACACCATGAGCCTGCACCGACCCGTCACCGGCGCCTGCGTGTGGCGCGGCACCGACTACCGCGACCCGGCCGACTGGGTTTATACCCTGTCCGGCGAGGCACTGGCCGACATCGACCGCGCGGTGCGCCGCGTGCGCGACGGTGGCCTGAGCCTGGACGAAGTCACGCCTGAGGTATTCGACCTGCCGGCGCTGGCCGGCGACCTGCGCCACATGGCCGACATCCTGCACCGCGGTCGTGGCTTCGTGCGCCTGCAGGGCATCGACCGGGCGCGCTACAGCGACGATGAACTGGGCATCATCCTGTGGGGCCTGGGCTCGCACTTGGGAGTTGTGGTGTCGCAAAGCCAGCGCGGCGATCGCCTGGGCCACGTGCAGGATCGCGGCGAGGTCGGCCGCTACTACGGCATCGGCGGGCCGATCGAGGTGCACATGGACCCCGTGGACGTGACCGGCCTGATGTGTCTCACGCCGGCCATGCAGGGCGGTGCCACGCCGCTGATGAGCTCGTTTGCCGTGCACAACGCCATCCTGGCCGAACGGCCGGACCTGATCGAGCCGCTGTACCGCGGCTTTCACTACGGCAGCGAGACGGTCATCAAGAGCGATCAGCCGGCGGTGACCGGGCACCGCATTCCGGTGTTCAGTTTCCTGACCGGCGAGCCGGACTGCTTTTTTCTGCCAGCGGCCATCCGCGGGCCAAACGGCGAGCCGCGTGAGGCGCTGCCCGCCATCGAACAGGAGGCCATCGCCTGCCTGCAGGCGGTGGCCGGGCGCCCGGAAATGAAGATCGACATGGTAATCGACCCGGCCACGGTGCAGTTCGTCAACAACCGCGTGCTGCTGCACGCGCGGGCGGATTATCGGGACTGGCCGCAGGGCGACCGCAAGCGCCACCTGCTGCGCATGTGGCTGATGATGCCGGGCTGGCCCAAACGCCCGCCCGAGGTGCAGATGCTGCGCAGCACCGACCGCGCCGGCGGAGGTATTGCCAAGGCCGAGGCCTGAAGTGGTTTAAGTCGACCCTCTCAGCGCCCGGTCCACTTTGGCGGGCGCTTTTGCATGAACGCCGCCAGGCCTTCCTTCTTGTCCGCCGTCTCGCACAGGCCGGCCTGCGCGAACTTCTCCATGGCCAGACCCGCCGCCAGGCTGCCTTCCATGCCGGCATGCACCATCGCCTTCATGTAGCGCGGCACCAGCGGCGCGAAGCTGGCCAGGTGCTCGGCCATGCGCTGCACGGTCGGCAGCAGATCGGCGTCGTCCACCAGGCGCGTGACCAGGCCGATGTGCAGTGCCCGTTCGGCGTCGATCGGCTCGCCCATCAGCAGCATGTCGAGCGCCCAGGCGCGGCCGACCAGGCGCGGCAGGCGCTGCGTGGCGCCGCCGCCGGGAATGATGCCGAGCTTGCCCTCCGGCGTGGCAAAGCGGGCATTGCGGCCGGCCACGCGCAGATCGCAGCCCAGCGCTACCTCCAGCCCGCCGCCGAAACAGATGCCGTTGATGGCGGCGATGGTCGGCTTCGGACACCGCTCCAGGCGCTCGGCCACGCCCTGCATGATCGGTTCCAGCGCCTTGTTCAGATCGCGATGCACCACCTCGGCCAGGTCCGAGCCGGCGGCAAAGGCCTTGTCCCCGGCGCCGGTGATGGCGATGACCCGCACCGCCGGATCATCCGCCGCGGCGGCGATGGCCACGTGCAGCTCGTCCACCGTGCCCAGCGAAATGGCGTTCAGCTTGGCCGGGCGGTTGATGGTGATCAGCGCCAGCGGGCCGCGCGTTTCGTACAGCAGGTTCTCGTAACTCATCGGGGTCAGTCGGTGATCAGACCGTGGCGACGGTGCCAGTCGATCAGTGCCTCGTCCGGATAGTCCGGAAAGTGCCGGTCGGCCGCGGTTTCGGCCGGCACCGGCACCCAGGCCGGCTTGCTGTCCAGCATGATGTGGCAACGCTCCGGCGGCGCCGGCAGCGGCGTGTCGATGCACGAGGCGAACGGGTGCAGCAGCTCCGGCCAGCGCGGATCCCACACCCACAGCGCGCTGGCGCACTCGCGGCAGAAATGCCGCTCGCCGGGACTGCGCTCGCTGCGCACCGGGTGGTCCATGAAGGCGCGGTACACGCCGACGTGCTCGCGGCCCTCGACCTTCAGGCTGTCCGCCTCGGCGTGCAGGTTGATGGCGAAACCGCCGCCGCCCTGCGTCTTGCGACAGATCGAGCAGTAGCAGTGCATGTACGGATAGGGCGCGTGGCTTTCGACCGAAAAGCGCACCGCGCCGCAGTGGCAGGAAGCTTCGAGCAGCATGGCAAAACCCTCGGCGGCCAATGAGTCGGCACATGGTAGCGGCCTGGCCGGGAGGCGGTGTGCGTGGCCTGCACCTCGCCGCTCGAAAGCACGGCCGGTGTGGGCGGGACCGTGACCGAACCTGTGAATACAGTGGCTGACGCGACCTTGCGCCCGGAATTCTCGCTGCCGGCCTTCTGGCGGACAATTCGCGCTGCAACCCCACGAGGAGTTTTCATGGTTTCCAGCACCGACCTTGCCGGCCTGCTGCCGGTGGTGATCGACATCGCCCATCGCGCCGCTGGCGCCATCCTGGAGGTGTACGACGGCGAGTTCACGGTCGAGCACAAGGATGACCGCTCGCCGTTGACGGCCGCGGACCGGGCCGCGCACGGCGTGATCGTGGCGGCGCTGGAGGCGCTCACGCCGCAGTGGCCGGTGTTGTCCGAGGAGTCGGTTGCCGTTCCGTACACGCAGCGCCGGGCCTGGCAGTGCTACTGGCTGGTCGATCCGCTGGACGGCACGCGCGAGTTCGTGAAGCGCAACGGCGAGTTCACGGTCAACATTGCGTTGATCGACGCCGGCCGGCCGGTGCTGGGTGTGGTGCAGGTGCCGGTGCGCGGCGAGGTGTACGCGGCGGCCGAGGGGGCAGGGGCCTGTCACGTGTCGGCCACTGGCGAGCGGCGCGCATTGCAGGTGAGTACCTACCGTGGCGGACCGCTGCGGGTGGTGGCCAGTCGCTCGCACGCCAGCCCGGAACTGGCGCAGCTTCTGGATGCGCTGCCCGGGCACCGGATCGTGTCCATCGGCAGTTCGCTCAAGATTTGCCTGGTGGCGGCCGGGGAGGCGGATTTCTATCCCCGCCACGGGCCGACCAGCGAGTGGGACACGGCGGCCGCGCAGTGCGTGCTGGAGCAGGCCGGCGGGCAGTTGACGGATTTTCGGCTGCAGCCGCTGCGCTACAACAAGGAGTCGCTGCTGAACGTGCCGTTTCTGGCGTTTGGCGCTGGCGAGCGGCCCTGGCAGGCGGCGCTCGAGAACGGGTAAAGGAAGCGTCAAGACGTAAACGCTTCCCGCAGCGCAGGGAAGCGCTGCCAAAATTCAGCGGCCGCAAGCTGCTGGTTTTGTGAGCCTTTTGTGAGCCATCGGAAAACTGTAGGAGCCCGGCTTCGCCGGGCGATGATCGCGCAGCGAAGCTGCGCTCCCACAAGGTTTTCCGATGGCGGGCGCTGGGAAATCCAGGATGGATTAATTCAGCGCTTCCTGAACGCGGCGTCCGGAGCCGGTCGCGTGCTCGAAACGCCCCGCGGGGCGTGCGGCTGCGGTTTCAGACGCTGGCGATGTGCCGGCCGCCCGGATGGGTCTGGGTCTGGCCGCGGGCGCCGTATACCGTGGGGCCGGCATCGTTGCCCGACAGCACGCGCATGGCGCGCGTGAGCATGCTCTGCTGCAGGTGCAGCAGTTCGCCGTTGCGCCGGTTCAGGTCGTGGCAACGCCGTGCCAGTTCGGCCGTCGGGGCCGGCAGGCTGGCGTCCCCGGCCGGCAGGCCAAGGCTGGCGAGGGTGCCGGTCAGCGCGCGTTTGCGTTCGGCGATGCTGACCACTGCCGCCGCGTCTGCCTGGCGCAGGGCGGCGTATTCCTGTTCCAGCAGTCCGACCAGGGTGCCCAGCAGGTCGTGGCCGGTCGGGGCCGCGGGTGTCGGCACTGGCTTATCCAAGGGCCGCGCGATCCTGCGCGAGCAGGCCATCGGCGATGGCCTGCGCGTCGACCCGGTAGCTGCCGTTGGCGATCGCGTCGCGCAGCGCCGCCACGCGAACGCTGTCGACGACCGGCGTGGCGGCGACCGCTGCCTGCAGGTCCTGCAGCTGGCGGGCGCCGTCGGTCAGGTCGACGCTGTCGTCGGCGGCCGGCTGCGGTGCCGCGGGCGCGCTGCCGGCGGGCAGCGGGCGGGCGGGCGCGGCATCGGCCTTGTGAATGTCTGCGGTGGCTGAGGTGGGCCCGATTTCCATCATTTTTGACTCCGGCTGAAACGCTGCGGACGCGTTGGATGTCCGCTTATCGTCGGGGCCGGCAGGAACTTTAGCAACGCCGTCAAAATTCCACCGTGACCCGCCCGTCGCCGGTCACGGTGCCGTGAACGACGCGTTTCGAGCTCAGGTTCTCGACCGCGATCCGCTCGCCGGCACCGCCACTGGCCATCGCCCGGCCGTTGGCGTGGATGACGAAATTGTCGCTTTGCAGCTGCATCATCACAGGATCGCCCCGGCGCACCAGCACCGGCGCCTGCAGCAGCGCTGGCGCCAGTCGCTCGCCGCTGGCGATACCGCGGCGCAAGGCCTGGCCCAGCGCAGCGGACTCGTCGAGCAGGTACTGGCCGTTGAGCGCGCCCAGTTCCAGCGTCTGCCGGCGCAGGTCGCTCGCCTGAATGCGGTGGCCGCGCGGCAGCGGCCTTGCCGCCACCAGTACGTCGGCCTTGGCCTGCACGCTGACCGGCAGGTGCACTGCCCATCCGGGCGCGCCCGGGCAGGCCACCCGCACTACGGCCCGGCCCGGCAGCCGCGTCTGGCCGGTCAGCTTGGCCGCCAGGGGGGCCGGACAGTTGGCCAGGCGCAGGCGCGGATCGGGATTGGCGACCGTTGCCGTCGGATTATTGACGCCGGCCTCGCGGGCCGCCGCCAGTGCCGCGCGGCGGGCGGCGTCCACCAGGGTGCTCGGCGCCTGCACAGCCGACGCGCTGGCGCTGCAAAGCAGCAGGACGAGCGCCAATGGGCGCGTGGCTGCAGGTCGGTTTGGGCGCTGCATGGCTGTGTCTCCGTGAATGACGGGCGGCTGCCAGATGCGGGCGCGGCCGCGTCGGGTCTTGCAAGGGCAAAGCACGCGCCATGCCATGCCCCTGCCATGCCATCAATGCCGGCATTCACGACACACGCCCTCGCGATGGCCGTCTGCCGCAGCCCGGTCGGCGTCGGCAATCCGTCGCCGCCGGGCCGGCAAGCCCTTGCCGACAGGCTTTTGCAGCCGCTTCCGGGGGTCCTGTGAAAGTTCGGAAATCCTGATAACAAAAGGCTTTCAGGCACTCTGGCCCGATGCGTGCTTTTGCCGGTCCCAGACGCAGACCGCCGGGAGTTCGGCATGGCAAACCTCATCGACCAGGCATTCGGCACTCACGCCACGGCGCTGCAACTGCGCGCCGAGCGCGCGCAGTTGCTGGCGGCCAATCTGGCCAATGCCGACACGCCCGGCTTCAAGGCGCGGGACATCGATTTCAAGCAGGCGCTGGCCAGCGCGCAGGGTGGCGCCGGGCCGCTGGTGACGACACAGGCCAATCACCTGGCCAGCCTGGATGCGGGCGCCTCGACCAAGGCGCTGTACCGCACGCCGCTGCAGCCGTCCCTGGACGGCAACACGGTGGACGTGGCGACCGAGCAGGCGGCGTTTGGCGAGAACTCGAATCGGTACCTGGCCAGCCTGACGTTTCTGAACGGCCGCATCCGCGGCCTGATGACCGCCCTGCGCGGGGAGTGATGAGCCATGAGTGACTTTCGGATGTTCGGCACGCTGGGCTCGGCGCTCGCCGCCCAGACCGTGCGCCTGAACACGGTGGCGAGCAACCTGGCCAATGCCGACCAGGCCGCCGGCAGCACGGATGCGGCCTACCGGGCGCGCGTGCCGGTGTTCGCGGCGGTGCTGGATCAGGCGCAGCGCGACGGCTCGACCGTCGGCGTGCAGGTCCGGGGCGTCGCCGTCAGCGACGAGCCGCCGCGCGTGGAATACCAGCCCGGCCACCCGCTGGCCGATGCGCAGGGCTACGTCTACTACAGCAACGTGCGGCCGGTGGAGCAGATGGCGGACATGATCTCGGCCTCGCGCTCCTACGAAGGCGCGGCGCAGGCGCTCGGCACCGTGCAGGAACTGATCCAGCGCACCTTGCGCCTGGGAGAAGGCGCATGAACGCCGCCGACTCGCTGACCGCCGCCGGTCTTCGCAGCAGCGACACGCTGGCCCCGCCCAAGGAACGGCGCACGGTGCTGAACCAGGAAGACTTCATGACGCTGTTGTCCACGCAGCTGAAATTCCAGGACCCGAGCAAGCCGATGGAGGCCAACGAAATGGTCGCCCAGATGGCGCAGCTGAGCATGATGACCGGCATCAGCGACCTGAAGGACCAGCTGGCCGGACTGTCGCAAAGCCTGACCTCCAGCCGTGCCTCGCAGGCTGCGCAGCTGGTCGGCCGCGAAGTGCTGCTGGATGGCGAAGCGATGCTGCTGCCGTTGGGCGGTCCGCTGACCGGCGCGGTCAACCTGCCGGCCAACGCGGCCGACCTGAAGCTGAGCATTTACGACCCGGCCGGCCGTCTGGTGCGCCAGGTCACGCTCGGTCCGCAGCCGGCCGGCATCGTGCGCTTTGCCTGGGACGGCAGCCTGCCCGACGGCACCAATGCCGCGCCGGGGCAGTACCGGGTGTTTGCCGATCCGGGTACCGGCGAGTCGGTGCCCACGCTGGCCGCCGGACGTGTCGACAGCGTGCTGCTGGGCAGCGACGGGCAGGGCGTGCAACTGGTCGTGGACGGCTACGGCCTGACCGACCTTGGCGCCGTCAAGCAGGTGATGTAAGCGGCCCGCGGGCCATTCATTCAGGAGACAGTCATGGCTTTCGAAACGGCAATCAGCGGCCTTAACGCCGCCACCACGCAGCTGGACATCGCCAGCAACAACATCGCCAACGTGAACACCAACGGCTTCAAGCAGTCGCGGGCGGAGTTCTCGGACATCTTCACCGGCAGCAACCTGGGCGTGTCCTCGCTGGCGGTCAGCCGCGGTGTGCGCACGGCGGCCATCAACCAGCAGTTCGACCAGGGCAACATCAAGTCGACCAACAACAACTTCGACCTGGCGATCTCCGGCGGCGGCTTTTTCATGCTCGACGACGACGGCGGCACCGTCTACTCGCGCGCCGGCGCCTTCGGTGTGGACCGCTCCGGTTTCGTCACCAACAGCGCCAGCCAGAAGCTGATGGCCTTCCAGGTGGATGCGGCCGGCCTGCCGGCGGGCACGCCGCTGCCGCTGCAGATCGACACCTCCGACGTCGCGCCCAACGCGAGCAGTTCGGTCATGGTGGGCGTGAATCTGCGGGCAGCGGCGCCGACCATTCCGCTGCCTTTCGACCCGACTGTGGCCGGCAGCTACACCAACTCGAGCTCGATGACCTTCTACGACTCGCTGGGCAACAGCCACGACGGCGTGCTGTATTTCGTCAAGACCGCGCCGAACACCTACGCCACCCACCTGCTGCTGGACGGCACGGAAGTGACGCCATCCGCTGGCGGCACCATCACCTTTGGCACCGACGGCAAGATCGCCACCCCGGCGACTGGCCAGATTGCGTACGCGCCGACCACGGTGGCCGGCGCCGCCGACATGAACCTCACGCTCAACTATGCCGGCGGTACGCCGACCACCCAGTACGGCGACACCTACAGCGTGAACGCGCTCGACCAGGACGGCTACAGCACCGGCCGCCTGGCCACCATCAGCATCGACGAGACCGGGCGGGTGTTTGCCCGCTACACCAACGGCCAGTCGCGCCTGCAGGGGCAGGTGGCGCTGGCCAATTTCGCCAACTCGCAGGGCCTGCGCCAGGCCGGCAACAACGCCTGGGTGGAAACCTTCGCCTCGGGCATTCCGCTGGTCGGCACCGGCGGCTCGGCCCGCCTGGGCGTAATCCAGTCCGGCGCGCTGGAGGACTCCAACGTCAACCTGACCGAGGAGCTGGTCAAGCTGATCATGGCGCAGCGGAATTTCCAGGCCAATGCGCAGGTCATCCAGACCGAAGACTCGGTCACCCAGTCGCTCATCAACATGCGCTGATAAGCCATGGACCGCCTCGTCTACATCGCGTCTGCCACTGCCGCGCGGCTTGAAACCGCGCAGGCGGTGGCCGCCAACAACCTGGCAAACGCCAGCACGACCGGCTTCAAGGCCGACCTGCTGGCCAGCCGGGCGGCCCTGCTGCAGGGCGACGGCTGGGACAGCCGCGTCTACGCGCCGGTCACCGGCGTGGGTCTGGATGCCAGTGCCGGGGCGGTGAATCCGACCGGCCGTGATCTTGACCTGGCCATCGACGGCCAGGGCGCGCTGGCCGTGCAGGCCGCCGACGGCACTGAGGCCTACACCCGCGCCGGCAACCTGCGGGTCAGTGCCGGCGGCCTGCTGGAAACCGCCAATGGCCTGCCGGTGCTCGGCGACGGCGGGCCGTTGCTGATCCCGCCCTACCAGAGCATCAGTATCGGCCGCGACGGCACGGTGTCGGTGGTGCCGGACGGGCAGGGGCCCGAGGCGCAGGCGGTGGTCGGGCGCATCAAGCTGGTGAATCCGCCGCCGGACAGCCTGCAAAAGGGCGGCGACGGCACCTTGCGGCCTGCCGACGGCGGCACGCTGCCGGCCGATGCGGCGGTCAGGCTCACGCCCGGCGCGCTCGAAGGCAGCAACGTCAGCGCCGTCGGCGCGATGGTGCAGATGATCGAAACCAGCCGCCAGTACGAGCTGCAGGTGCGCCTGATGCAGGCCGCCGAGAAGGCCGACCAGGCCAGCAGCCGCCTGCTGTCACTCAACGGTTAACCGAAAAAGGAACCCCGCCATGAACCAGGCCCTGTGGATCGCCAAGACCGGCCTCGACGCGCAGCAGACGCGCATGGAGGTGGTGTCCAACAACATCGCCAACGTGAGCACCACCGGCTTCAAGCGCGAGCGGGCCGTGTTCGAGGACCTGCTGTACCAGAACATCAGCCAGGTCGGCGCCAGCTCCACGCAGGACACGCAGCTGCCGAGCGGCTTCTCGATCGGCACCGGCGTGCGCGTGGTGGCGACCGAAAAGCTGCACAGCCAGGGCAACCTGACCAACACCGGCAATCCGCTGGACATGGCCGTGCAGGGCAAGGGTTTCTTTCAGATTCTGATGCCCGACGGCAGCCTGGCCTACACGCGCGACGGCAGCTTTCAGGTCAACCAGGACGGCCAGCTGGTCACCTCCAGCGGCTACCAGGTGCAGCCGGCCATCACCGTGCCGGAGGGCGCGCAGAGCATCACCGTCGGCTCCGACGGCACGGTGTCGGTGCTGCTGCCCGGCTCGGCGGCCGCGACGCAGGTCGGCAGCCTGCAACTGACCAATTTCATCAACCCGGCCGGCCTGCAGGCGATCGGCCAGAACCTGCTGCTCGAATCCGGTTCCAGCGGCGCGCCGCAGACCGGTACGCCGGGCCTGAACGGCCTGGGCACGCTGATGCAGGGCTCGGTGGAAAGCTCCAACGTCAACATCGCCGAGGAGCTGGTCAACATGATCGAGACGCAGCGCGCCTACGAGATGAACTCGAAGGCCATCCAGAGCGCCGATCAGATGCTGCAGTTCGTCACCAACAACCTGTAGCGGCCTGACGACCATGACCCGCATCGCGTTTGTCCTGATGGCGACGGCACTGCTGGCCGGCTGCGCCGGCTTCGAGCACAAGCCCGACCCGCACTATGCCGCGAGCTACCCGGAGCCAACCGCGCCCGTCCCGGCCGTGCCCAGCGGCTCCATCTATCAGGCCGCCTACCAGCCGGGCGCGACGCTGTACCTGTTCGAGGACGTCAAGCCGCGCCGTGTCGGCGACGTGCTGACCGTGGTGCTGGACGAAGAAACCAGCGCCAGCAAGGCGGCCAAGACCGGCACCGACAAGAAAAACAGCACCGACATCAGCAATCCGACCCTGCTCGGCTCGCCGGTCGAGTTCAGCACGCCCGGCTTCCTGCCGCTGGCCAGTCACAGCGGCAATGGTCTGGGCACCTCGCTGGAGGCCGATCGCTCGTTCTCCGGCAGCGGCAACGCCAGCCAGAGCAACCGCCTGTCCGGCAGCGTCACCGTCACGGTGGCCCAGGTGCTGGCCAACGGCAACCTGGTGATCCGCGGCGAGAAGTGGCTCAAGCTGAACCAGGGCGAGGAGTACGTGCAGATTTCCGGCATCGTGCGCCCGGCCGACATCCGTCCGAACAACACCGTGCTGTCCACGCAGGTGGCCGACGCCCGCATCGCCTACACCGGCAAGGGCGCCATCAACGACGCCAACGTCATGGGCTGGCTGGCCCGCTTCTTCTCCAGCGCCCTGTTCCCGTTCTGAGGATGACCGCCATGCACCGCCTGATCGCCGCCGTCATGCTGCTCGCCTTGGCCCTGCCGGCCGGCGCCGAGCGCATCAAGGACCTGGCCGGCATTGCCGGCGTGCGCAGCAACCAGCTGATCGGCTACGGCCTGGTGGTGGGCCTGGACGGCACCGGCGATCAGACCAGCCAGACGCCGTTCACCATCCAGAGCCTCCGCAACATGCTGGCGCAGTTCGGCGTGGTGGTGCCGCCCAATGTCAATCCGCAGCTCAAAAACGTCGCCGCGGTGGTGGTGCATTCCAGCCTGCCGGCCTTCGCCCGCACCGGCCAGACCATCGACATCACCGTCTCGTCGCTGGGCAATGCCAAGAGCCTGCGCGGCGGCAGTCTGCTGCTGACGCCGCTCAAGGGCGCCGACGGGCAGGTCTACGCCATGGCGCAGGGCAGTGTGGCGGTGGGCGGCCTGGGCGTGTCGGGTGCCGATGGCTCCAAGATCAGCGTCAACGTGCCCAGCGCCGGCCTGATTCCGGGCGGCGCCACCGTCGAGCGCGAGGTGGTCAGCCCGTTTGCGGCCGGCGGCCCGCTGACGCTGCAACTGAACCGGGCCGATTTCACCACCGCCAACCGCGTCACCGACGCCATCAACCGGACCCTGGGGGCCGGCACCGCAGTCAGCCGCGATGCCGCCGCCATCGAAGTCCAGGCGCCGCAGGACCCGCAGCAGCGGGTGGCTTTCGTGTCGATCATCGAGAACCTGAGCGTCGATCCGGCCGCCGCCCCGGCGCGGGTGGTCATCAATACCCGCACCGGCACGGTGGTGATGGGCGGCGACGTGCGCGTGTCACCGGCCGCGGTGTCCCACGGCAGCCTGACCGTCACCATCGCCGAGCGCGCCGATGTCAGCCAGCCGGCGCCGTTCTCGGATGGCCGGACGGTGGTCACGCCGCGCAGCGAAATCGAAGTCACCGAGGAAAAGAAGCCGATGTTCCTGTTCGGTCCCGCGGTCACGCTGGCGCAGGTGGTCGAGGCGGTCAACCGCGTCGGCGCCGGCCCGTCGGACCTGGTGGCGATCCTGGAGGCGCTGCGCGAGGCCGGCGCCCTGCGCGCCGAGCTGGTGGTGATCTGAGCCATGCTGCCCGGTGCCGTCTACACCGATCCGAACGCGCTGGCGGGCCTGAAGGCCGCCGCGCGTGCCGATGCCGGCAACGCCGCGCCGGAGGTGGCGCGCCAGGCCGAGGCGCTGTTCCTGGGCGAGCTGCTCAAGACCCTGCGCAGCAGCGGCTTCGGGCCGGGCCTGCTGGACGGCCCGCAGGCCGAGATGTATCGCGACCTGCTGCATCGCCAGCTGGCGATGGACCTGAGCGCGCACGGCGGACTGGGCTTTGCCGATGCCATTGCCGGCGCCGTCGGCGGCACGCCGGGCACCGCTGCCATGCCAACAGCGAGCCTGGGCGGCTTGCCGCGCGGTCTGGCCGGCTTGCCGCCACTGAGCCGGCCGGATATGCGAGCCACTGGCGCCAAGACGGGCGACTTCGATTCCCAAAGCGCCTTCGTGACCGAACTGTGGCCGCACGCGCAGCGGGTCGGCCAGGCGCTGGGCATCGACGGGCGGGTGATCCTGGCGCAGGCGGCGCTCGAGACCGGCTGGGGCGAGCGCCTGCCGCGCGGCGCCGATGGCCAGCCCAGCCACAATCTGTTCGGCATCAAGGCCCATGGCTGGGGCGGGGCGGTGGCGCGGGTGCCGACGCTGGAGTTTCGCGACGGCGCCCTGCGGCGCGAGACGGCCGACTTTCGCGCCTACGGTTCCTACGCCGAGGCCTTCGACGACTACGCGCGCTTTCTGACCGAAAACCCGCGTTACCGGCAGGCGCTGGCGGCTGGCGACGCGAGCGGCTTTGCCCGCGGCCTGCAGGCTGCCGGCTACGCCACCGATCCGGCCTACGCGAGCAAGATCCTGCGCGTCATGGGCAGTCCGCTGCTGGCCGATCTTGGCCGCTCCACCGACACCGGGGGCCTGGCATGAGCGCCATTGACATCGGCGTATCCGGGCTGCTGGCCTTCCAGCGCTCGCTGGACGTCACTGCCCACAACATCAGCAACGTCGCCACCGACGGCTACAGTCGCCAGCGGGCCGAGATGGCACCCGCTGCGGCGCAGTTCCTGTCGGAAAATTACTACGGCAACGGCGTGCAGGTGGCCACGGTGCGGCGTTCCTACGACCGTTTCGTCACCGCCGAGATGTGGGGCCAGACCTCGGCGCAGCGGTCCCTGCAGACCTATGCCGACATGACGCAGCGCGTCAGCCAGCCGCTGGCGGATGCCTCGTCCAGCATGCAGGGGGCGCTGTCGGATTACTACGCGGCGCTGCGGGCGGTGGCGGCCTCGCCGCAGGATGCCTCGGCCCGCCAGGTGGCGCTGGCGAACATGCAGATGCTCAGCACCCGCGTGCATACCCTGGACAGCTCGCTCGCGTCGCTGGATCAGGAGGTCAACGGGCGAATTGCCGCCACGGTCAGTCAGATCAGCGCCTTGGCCACGCAGATTGCCGATGTCAACGCCCGCATTGCAGCGGCCGGCACGGCGCCGCCCAATGACCTGCTCGACAGCCGCGACCGCATGATCGGCGAGTTGGCCACCAAGACCGCCGTGCAGGTGGTGGCGCAGCCGGACGGCACGGTCAACGTACTGGTCGGCACCGGCCAGTCGGTGGTCACCGGCACGCAGGCGTTCACGCTGGTCACCGGCGCCAACCTGTACGACCCCAGCCGGCCGGAGATCTACCACGCCGGCAGCAGCGGCAGCGCCGCGGTGACCGAGCAGCTGACCGGTGGTGAACTGGGCGGACTGCTCGATTTTCGGCGCCAGGTGCTGGACCCGGCGCGCGCCTCCATCGGCCGCATCGTGACCGGCGTGGCAATCGCCGGCAATGCCCAGCACCGGCTCGGTCTGGACGCCTACGGCGAGCTGGGCGGCGACCTGTGGGCGGACCTGTCGGGCGCACCCCAGGTTTTGCGCAGCGGCGCCAACACCGGCGACGGCGTGGTCAATGCCACCATCAGCGACGTGGCCGGGCTGAGCGACAGTCGCTACCGGCTGGCGCGCGACGCCGGCGGTTACACGCTGACCCGTCTGAACGACGGCACGGTGGTCGATCTGGACGCTCTCGGTTTCCCAGGCATCCCGCCAGGCACCCCGGTAGAGGTGGACGGTGTGACGCTGAGCCTGGCCTCCGGGGCGATGGCGGTGGGCGACAGCTTTCTCATCGACCCCACCGGCGACGCGGCACGGCAGTTTCGCCTGGCCATCACCGACCCGGCGCGCCTGGCCCTGGCCGGGCCGGTGCGCAGCGCGGCGGGCAACGGCAACACCGGCACCGGCCTGATCGGCGCGCCGACGACGCTGTCCCTGCCGACGCCGCCGGGCGACCTGCTCGGCCCGGTGACCATCACCTTCACCTCGCCGACCACCTTTAACGTGACCGGCAGCGGTGCCGGCTTGCCGGCGACCGGCGTGGCCTACGACCCGGTTGCCGGCGCCACCATTGCCTTCAACGGCTGGAGCGTGCGCCTGGACGGCAAGCCGGCGCCCGGCGACGTGTTCACGGTGGCGCACAACGTCGGCGGCAGCGGCGATGGCCGCAACGCCCAGGCACTGGCCGGCCAGGAATCGAAACAGATTCTGGAAGGTGGCCGCGCCAGTGCCCTGAACAGCTACGCCGGCCTGCTGGCGCGGGTCGGCAGTGCCGGCCAGCAGGCGCGCATCGGCGCCGACGCCCGTCAGGCGCTGGTCGATCAGGCCCGCAGCGCCCGCGAGGCGGTGTCCGGCGTCAACCTGGACGAGGAGGCCGCCAACCTGGTGCAGCTGCAGCAGGCCTATCAGGCGGCATCACAGGTCATCGCCATCAGCCAGACCCTGTTCGCTTCACTGATCAACGCGGTAGCCAACTGACCATGCGCGTATCGACAGCCGATTTTTACGCCCGCAGCCTGATCGGGATGCGCGATCGCCAGTCCGCGCTGGCGGAAGTCCAGCGCCAGCTGGGCAGCGGCCTGCGGATGAACTCGCCGGTCGACGACCCGGCCGGGGCGGCCAGTGTCAGCCGTCTCGACGCCGCGCTGGCGGCCGGCGATTCGTACAGCGCGACGGTGAATCGCGCCACCGCCGCGCTGTCGGCCGAGGAAGGCGCGCTGGCCAGCGCCGGCGATGTGCTGCAGCGGGTGCGGGAACTGGCCCTGCAGGGCCTGTCGGCTTCCCAGTCGCAGGAATCACGCGCTGCCATCGCCACTGAAGTGCGCGCCCTGCGCGGGCAGCTGCTGGCGCTCGCCAACAGCCGCGGACCGGACGGCGAGCACCTGTTCGGCGGCTACAGCGTCGATGCGCCGCCGTTTCAGGAGACGGCGGGCCTGGTCAGCTACGTGGGCGACGCCGGCCAGCGCATGCTGGAACTGAGTCCCGGCAACAGCATCGCCGTGGCCGATGCCGGAGCTGCCGTGTTTGCCGGCGCGCGCGCCGGCAACGGCAGCTTCGTCACTAGCGCCGCGGCCGGCAATGCGGGCGCCCTGCAGGTTGGCCACACGGCGGTGGTCGGCAGCCTGGTGCCGGACGACTACACCGTCGCGTTTGCGGTCGCGGTCGACGGTTCCGTTACCTATACCGTCACCGGCGCGCTGTCCGGCTCGGTTGCCAGCGGCGCCTACCAGGCCGGCGATACCCTCACGTTCAATGGCGTGAGTCTGAGCCTGAGCGGCCTGCCGGCGAATGGCGACATGCTCAGCGTCGCGCCGGCCGGACGGCAGGACATGTTCGCGGCCCTCGCCGAGCTGGCCGCGGCGCTCGAACTGCCGGACGGCTCGCCGACGCTGGGCGCGGCCCAGGCCAATCGCCTGAACCGCAGCCTGGAGAACCTGGACCAGCAGCTGGCGCACGTGTCGGGCGTGCGCGCCAGCGTCGGTTCGCGCCTTAAGGCGGCCGAGGTCGCCGCCGATGCCCACGCCGGATCGGCGCTGCAGATCCAGCAGGCGCTGTCCACCGTGCGCGATCTGGATTACGCCGAGGCCGCCACGCGCCTGGCACAGAACATCACCGGCCTGCAGGCGGCGCAGGAGGCTTTCAGCCGCCTGGCCAACCTGTCGCTGTTCAACTATTTGCGCTGAGTCGGCCGCGCCGACGTATTCGGCTTCAGCCGGCGCCCAGTTCGTCGCATTCGGCGGCGCTGATCAGGCCGAGGCGCGCCGCGTCCGCCGCCGGCAGCAGGCCCCAGGCGGCGGCCCGGCGCAGGCGGCTTCGCACATGCCGGTCACTGGCGCGGTCGGCCATGTAGGCCTGCATGCCTTCGCCGACGATGGTCGCGCCACTGCCAGCCATCACGGCGCGCTGGTAGGCCTCGACCTCGGCCAGGTCGCGCGCCAGCCGCGCCGCCGGCAGGGCTTCCCGATACGCGGCCAGCACCAGCCAGGCCTGCAGCGGGTGGCCGACCCACTTGCCGCTCATGCCCAGTGCCATGCCGTGGCGGGCGTCGGTATAGACCTGTTGCAGCGCCGCCAGCACCTTGGCCTGATTCTGTGCGCGCTGTGACGGGCTCAGTTCCTCGCCGCGGTGCAGCGGGGTCGGGTAGTTCAGCGTCATGCTGTCGATGGCCGGCACGCCGCAGGCCCCGGCGGCGTTGACCAACGCGCAGCGCGCCCAGTCGCAGACCGGGTGGTCGTTGCGGATCTCCGGCAGGCCGACGTCGGCGCTGTAGTCGGCAATGCCCCAGATGATGCCGGTCAGGCGCGTCCCGGCGGCATCGCTCAGCTCCGTCAGGCGCTCCACGGCGCGCGCCGACTCGATCAGGAACTGCACCCGGATGTGGCCGGCCGGCAGGCCGAGCTGACGCTCGATCATGCCGAGCACCTCGCACAGCCAGGCGATCTCCTGGCCGCTTTCGGCCTTCGGCCACACCACGGCGTCGATCGGATACTCGTCCGGCGCGGCCTGGCCGGCGACTGCGGTCAGGACCTCGACCAGATCGTCGACGCAGCCGTCGAGGCCGATTCCGGCCGGGCGAAACAGGCGCAGCGTGCGGTCGAAATCGGCCTTCCGGAAGCATTCGATGGCGCCGGCGCGCGCTTGCCGGGCGGCCTCGGCAGTGGCGGCGACGGCATCTTCCGCATCCAGCAGCAGCGCCGGCAGGCCCGTGTCGCTGGCCAGCACGGCATGCAGCGGCGCCGGGTCGATGCCCAGGTGCGCCGCGACCGCATCGACCGTAAGCTCGAAGCGCGCGAGCAGGCGCGGCACGCCGGCCAGGGCCGACAGGGCTTTTTCCGGTCGGCCGCTGGCCGGCGTGGTGAAGTGGACCTGTTGGCGCCAGAAGCGCAGCGGCAGTTCGAACTGGCTGGCGCGGTAAGTGGCGAGCAGTGCGCCGCGGGAGGCCCGTGCGGCGGTGGCAATAAGGTCGGTTTCTGGCTGCTGCACGGCGTACTTCCGGGATCGGTGGCGGCTTGGGAAGCGCGAAAGTATTCCGCGTTTCCCGCAGCGCGGGGATGCGCTGCCAAAATCGGCGGCTGTGGAGTCCGGCGGCGCCGGGCGATCATCTCTGTAATGTTTCCGTGGCGAGTTGGACACTGCGGCGTTTCTGACGCCCCTATCGAGGAGGATGTGGCGTGGATTTGGGACTGAACGACCGCGTGGCGGTGGTGTGCGGCGCCAGTCAGGGCATGGGGCGGGCGATTGCCGCCGGGCTGGCCGCGGAGGGTGCGCGGGTGTTGCTGGTGGCGCGCAATGCCGATCGGCTGGCCGAGGCCGAGCAGGCGATCGCCGCGCAGGTGCCCGGCGCCAGCCTGGCGACGGTGGCACTGGATTTGACCGTTGCGGACAGCGCAGCGGCGGTGGTCGAAGCCGCGCAACAGCGCTGGGGCCGCCTGGACGTGCTGGTCACCAACACCGGCGGCCCGCCGCCGGGCCAGCCGCTGGAGCTGGACGACGAAAAATTCCTGCTCGCCTACGAACAGAATTTCATGAACGTGGTGCGCCTGTGCCGGCACGCGGTGCCGGCCATGCGCACGCACGGTTACGGGCGGGTCATCAACGTGCTGGCGCTGTCGGTGCGCCAGATCGAGGACAACCTGGTGCTGTCGTCCACGTCGCGCCTGGCCGTGGTGGCCTACGCGCGGTATCTGGCCGAGCAGGTGGCCGCCGACGGCATTACCGTGAACAACGTGTTGCCGGGGTCGATTCATACCGAGCGCCTGGAGCAGGTGTCGCAGATGCAGGCCAGGCATTTCGGGCGCGATCCGGCCGGCGAAATCGCACTGCGCGCCCAGCGGGTGCCGATGAAGCGTCTCGGCCTGCCGCAGGAAATGGCTGACGTGGTGGCGTTTCTGGCCTCCGAGCGGGCGGCCTTCCTGACCGGGCTGAGCATTCCGGTCGACGGCGGCCAGTTGCGGTCGGTACTGTGAGGTAAACGGATGGACATTCAAGCGATCGTCGAGGATTTCTGGGCCTGCCGGCAGCGCGGCGTGTACTACCCGCCGCAGTGGTTCGACAGGCTCACGCTGGACCAGGCCTGCCGTGTGCAGCTGGGCCTGCTCGACAAATCCATCGCCGCCGGCGCGCGTCAGGTGGGCTGGAAGGTGGGCCTGACGGCTGCGGCGATTCGCGAGCAGTTTCGCGTGCACGAGCCGGTGTTCGGGTATCTGCTGGAGGAAGGCCGCCTCGACAGCGGCGTGGAGCTGGACCTGTCGGATTGGCTGGGGACCGGCTTCGAGAACGAGCTGTGTCTGCGCCTGGGCCGGCCGCTGAGCGGCCCGGATGTGGACCTGGCCACTGCCCGGGCGGTGGTGCGCGGCTGTCATCCGGCCATGGAACTGGTGGAGAACCGCGGCGACTTCACCGCCCAGCTGGCGGTGGCGGTGGCCGACAACGTGCAGCAGCGCGCCTTCGTGATCGGTCCCGAGGTGCCGCTCGATGCCGGCACCAACCTGGCCGCTGTGCGCTGCGAGGTGGACATCAACGGCAAGCAGGTGGCGCAGGCCACGGGCGACGCGGTGATGGGCGATCCCTACGCTTCGCTGGCCTGGCTGGCCAACAAGCTGGCCGAGTACGGGCGCGGCCTGGAGCCCGGTCAGTACGTGATGAGCGGCTCGTTCACGCGCCAGTTTCCGCTCCAGGCCGGCGACCGGGCGCAGACGCGCTTCAGCGGCATCGGCACGGTGGCGGTGCGCGCGCGCTGAGACAGGCGCGCCAAATCGCCTCGCGGCGTCGGGGTCTGTGCCGGCACGTCTGCGCTGGGTCACATGCGTGCCATTTTGGTCGCGTACGCTTGATGGAGCGCGCCATGTCAACGATCACGCCTGTCCGATGACCTGAAAACCCACCTTGCGGTGGCCGCAAAACGGGCCGGCACCGCTCCCCACGGACTCGCCTTGCGTGGACAGCGAGAGGCGGGCTGCACGGGGACGTGAAAACCAAGGCGCAAATCTGCCCATGAACCACGCCGCGCCAAGCCACATCCACACGCTGTCCATCGAGGCGGTCTATGCCGCACTGCAAAGCGGGCCGGACGGCCTGCGCACGGCGCAGGCCCAGCGCCGCCTGGCTGAATTCGGCCCCAACCGCTTGCAGGCAGCGGCGCCCCGCCGGCGCTGGCGCGGCAGGTCGGCCTGGCCGGCGGCGCGGCGACAGTGATCGACGGGCCGCGGCTGGCGCGCATGGGCGATGCCGAACTGCATCTGGCGCTGGACGCGTCCGAGCTGCTGTTCGCGCGTGTCTCGGCGGCGCAGAAGCTGCGCCTGGTGCAGGGACTCAGGCGCAAGGGCGAGGTGGTGGCGGTGACCGGCGATGGCGTCAACGATGCGCCGGCGCTGCGCCAGGCCGACATCGGCATTGCCATGGGGCGCAGCGGTACCGACGTGGCGCGGGCGGCGGCCGACCTGATCCTGGCCGACGACAATTTCGCCAGCATCGTGGCGGCGGTGCGCGAGGGGCGGGCGGTGTATGACAACATCCGCAAGTTCCTCACCTACATCCTGACCTCCAACGTGCCGGAAATCGTGCCCTACCTGGCCTTCGTGCTGCTGGGTGTGCCGCTGGCGCTGACGGTGCCGCAGATACTCGCCGTCGATCTGGGTACCGACATCCTGCCGGCGCTGGCGCTGGGCGCGGAACCGGCCGAGCGCGGGATCATGGATCGTCCGCCTCGGCCACGCGCACAGCGGCTGCTCGACGGCCGGCTGCTGGCGCGCGCGTACGGATTTCTGGGCCCGCTGCAGGCTGCCGTCGCCATGGCCGCCTGGTATGGGGTGCTGCGCGCCGGTGGCTGGCAGTGGGGACAGACACTGGCCGCCGATGCGCCGCTGTACCGCCAGGCGACCGGCGCCTGCCTGGCCGCCATCGTGGTGCTGCAGGTGGTGAACGTGTTTGTCTGTCGCAGCGCCCGGCAGTCGATAGTCCGTAGCGGGTTTGGCGGCAACCGCCTGCTGTGGTGGGGGATTGGGCTGGAACTGGCGTTGCTGGCGGGTTTTCTGTACACGCCACCGGGCCGGGCCCTGCTGGGCACCGCCGCTTTGCCAGGCTGGCTGTGGCTGAGCTTGCCACCGTTGGCGTTGGCCTTTCTGCTGGCCGAGGAGGTCCGCAGGGCAGTGGCACGGACGCTGCTTGTGTCTGGCAACAGGGCCGGCCGGAGGTAGCCCTGATCAGCTCCAGTTTCCGACCGGAACCCCATTACGGGTGGACATACGCCAAGCCAGCGGCGTGTAGACATGTATGAAATTCGCCTGCTCAGGAGTTCACACGCGTGACCGAAACCACTTTCATCCTGGAAGTCCAGCCGCGCATTCCGGCCCGCCTGCGGCGCCTCGAGGAGTTGGCCGGGGACCTTGTCTACAGCTGGGATCGGCGGGTGCGGGCGCTGTTTGCGCGTCTGGACGCCGAGCTGTGGCGGGTCTGTGGCCACAACCCGAAGGTGTTCCTGCGGCGGGTGTCGCAACAGGCGCTGGACGAGGCCGCCCAGGACCGCGGCTATCTCGAGGAATACAGCCGCGCCTTGTCTGGCTACGACAGCTATACGCAGGCCCAGGCGCGAGACGAAATTACCGCCCGACTCGACCCGCAGGCCGACCTGGTGGCCTATTTTTGCGCCGAGTACGGCCTGCACGAGAGCCTGCCGATCTACTCCGGCGGCCTGGGTATCCTGGCTGGCGACCACTGCAAGGCCGCCAGTGATCTTGGCTTGCCCTTCGTGGCGGTGGGGCTGCTGTACCGGCAGGGCTATTTCACGCAGATCATCGACGGCCATGGCCAGCAGCAGGCGCAATATCGGCCGCACCAGATCGACGACCTGCCCGTCACCCTGGCGCTGGACGCCGGCGGCGTGCCGCTGCAAGTGGTGGTCGACCTGCCGGGCCGTGCGGTCAGCCTGCACGTGTGGCGCGCCAAGGTGGGGCATATCGACCTTTACCTGCTCGATTCCGACCTGCCGGACAACAGCGAGACCGACCGGGCGCTGACCTACCAGCTGTATGGCGGCGACCGCGAGTGGCGCATGCAGCAGGAAATCGTGCTCGGCATCGGCGGCGTGCGCGCGCTGCGGGCGCTGGGCCTGCGTCCGACGGTGTGGCACATCAACGAGGGCCACGCGACCTTTCAGATTCTGGAACGCTGCCGCGAGTGGGTCGCCAACGGCGACAAGTTTCAGGCAGCGCTGGAGCGGGTGGCTGCCAATACCGTATTCACCACCCACACGCCGGTGGCCGCCGGGCACGACATTTTCGACGCGGCGCTGTTCGATCACTATTTCACGGCCTTCGCACCGGGGCTTGGCATCGGCGTCGAGGCGCTGCGCGCCTACGGGCAGTCGCCGCAGAACCAGGGCAGCTTCAACATGACGTCGATGGCGCTGCGCGGCACGCGCTTTCACAACGGCGTCAGCAAGATTCACGGCGAGGTCGCCTCCGGAATGGAGCGTTACATCTGGCCGGATATCCCGCCGGACGAGAACCCGATCACGCACGTCACCAACGGCGTGCACGCCAGCACCTTCCTGGCGCAGGAGTGGTCGAACCTGCTCGACGTTCGCTTTGCCGACTGGCGCAGCTCGCTGACCGACTGCCAGTACTGGGATTGCCTGCAGGAGGTGCCGGACCACCGTTTCTGGAGCCTGCGCCAGGAACTCAAGACCCTGCTGTTGCAAATGGTGCGTCGGCGCGTGGCCGTACAGCACCGGCGGGCCGGCGTGGCGGACGCGCAGCTGCGGCGCATCACGCGCCACCTGGCCGACGACAACGGCGACGTGCTGGTGCTCGGCTTCGGTCGGCGTTTTGCCACCTACAAGCGCGCCACGCTGCTGTTCCAGGACCCGGCCCGCCTGGCCCGGCTGCTGGGCGATCCGCAGCGCCCGGTGCTGATCATGTTCGCCGGCAAGGCGCATCCGAGCGACAAGCCGGGCCAGGAACTGATTCGGCAGATTCACGAGTTCTCGATGCGCCCGGAGTTCATCGGCCGCATCCTGCTGTTGGAAAACTACGACCTGAATCTGGCCCGCCGCCTGGTGTCCGGCGTGGATGTCTGGCTGAACAATCCGGTCTACCCGCTGGAAGCCAGTGGCACCTCGGGCATGAAAGCGGCCATGAACGGGGTGCTCAACCTGAGCGTGCTGGACGGCTGGTGGGCCGAAGGCTACGACGGCACCAACGGCTGGGGCATCGTGCCTCACGGCTCCGATTTCGACCCCGCGTATCGCGACCACGAGGAAGCGAGCGACCTGTACGACCTGCTCGAGCACCAGGTGATTCCCCTGTATTTCGAGCGCGGTGGCCACAGCTATTCGGCCGAGTGGGTGGCCATGGCCAAGGCGTCCATGCGCACGATCCTGCCGCGCTTCAACGCCGAGCGGCAGGTGCTCGATTACGTCGAGAAGCTGTACGGCCCGGCGCGGGATCACCGCCGCAAGATCGACGCCGTGGACGACGGCGCCGCGGCCCTGGCAGCCTGGAAAAAGCGCGTGCGTGCGTGCTGGTCGGGCGTGGCTTTCGTGGCGTCCACGTCGGATGTGGCGCCCGATCTGACGCGCACGCTGCATTTTGGCGACGCGCTGGAGGTCCGCGCCGCGCTGCGCCTGAACGGCCTCGGTACCGACGACGTGGTGGTCGAATGCCTGCTGGGCGAGGATCAGGAAGACGGCAGCTTTGTGGTGCGCGAGCGCCTGCACCTGGAGCCGGGCAGCACGCTGCCGGGTGGCGAAACCAGCTATGTGCTGGCGCTGCGTCCGCGGCGCACCGGCCTGCAGAGTTATCGCATTCGCGCCTATCCGCACCACACCTTGCTCGCACATCCGTTCGAGCTGGGCTGTATGTGCTGGTTGTGACGCGCTGCGCACGCGGCGCGGCGGTTGGCAAGGATGATGGAGCGGCAACGCTGATCCCCGGCTGAGGTCAGGCTCGCGCTGACCCTGGGGCGGCAAGTTGCCAGCGCCGGGGAGGAGGCCGGTCCGTCATGCCTGCCAGCCTGCTTGCTCTGATTGCCGGATTTGCTGCCGGTCTGGCGGCAAGCCTGCTCGCCCCGGTTCTGCCCGGCGACCACTGGACGCCTGTGCTGGCAGGCTGTGCGCTGCTGATGGGGCTGGCCGGCCGGCGGCGCACCGCGGGACTGGTGTTGGCGGCCGCGCTGGGCGGCAGCGCCTATGGTCTGCACGCCGCGCACGATGCGCTCGACAGTCGCCTCCCGGAGGCCCTGCACAGCCGCGACGCGCGCCTGACCGGAGTGCTCACGGACCTGCCGCAGGCCGACCGGCTGCGCACGCGGCTGCAGGTCGATATCGAGCAGTTGACAGTGGCCGGCCGGCCAGTGGTAGGGCCGCGCAGGGTGCTGCTGTCGTGGTACGGGGAACGCCCCGCGCTGCGTGCCGGACAGCGCTGGCAGCTGCCGGTGCGACTGAAGGCGCCGCGTGGCTTTCGCAACCCCTCCGGCTTCGATTACGAGCGCTGGCTGACCCAAGCGGGCATCGACGCCACCGGTTATGTGCGCGCCGGGCCAGCGCGGCAGCTGCCCGCATCGAACTGGACTGCCCCGGTGCAGAGCCTGCGACAGGCCATTGCAGACCGCCTCGACCGGCACCTTGCCCAGGACGACGCCGGGCGCATGGTGCGCGGTCTCGCCATCGGCGTCACCGGCGCGGTGAGCCCGGCGACCTGGCGCACGCTGCGCGAAACCGGCACGGCGCATCTGCTGGCGATTTCCGGCCTGCACGTGGCCCTGAGCGGACTGCTGGTGTACGCGCTGGTCGGCTGGCTGTGGCGGCACCTGCCCGGTCTGGCGCGACGGCTGCCGGCGCCCCGCGCGGCGGCCGTGGCGGCGGCGGTGGGCGTATTCGGCTACGCGGCGCTGGCCGGGTTTGCGGTGCCGGCGCGGCGCACGGCGCTGATGTTCAGCGTGGCCGCGCTGGGCGCCGCGAGCGGACGTGAGACTTCGCCGGCGCGCCTGCTGGCGCTGGCCGGACTGGTGGTGTTGCTGTTCGATCCGCTGGCCTTGCTGGCGAGCGGATTCTGGCTGTCGTTCGGCGCGGTCGGCATCCTGCTGTGGCTGGCGCTGGGCCGTCTGCACGGGCGCGCCGACGACGAACCGGCGTCCGGCGCTCGGCAGCCGGATCGTGTGCGCGGGGTGTGGCGGCGGGCGCGCGAGGGAACGCTCGGCGCTGTGCGCCTGCAGTTGGCGGTGGCCCTGGCGCTGACGCCGTTGACGCTCGGCTTCTTCGGTTTGCTGTCGCCCACCTCGGTGCCGGCCAATTTGATCGCCGTGCCGCTGCTCGGTCTGGTGGCGGTGCCGCTGACGCTGCTGGGCGTTCTCACCCTGCCCGTTCCGGCGCTGGCCGGGCCTGTGTTGCTCGGCGCGCAGGGCGTATGCGCCGGCACCCTGGCGGTGCTGGAGGCGCTGCGCGGGCTGGCGCCCGGGCTGTTGTGGCCGCCGGTGCCGTGGCCGCTGCTTGCCGCCTGCCTGCTTGGCGTGCTGATCTTGCTGTTGCCGCGCGGGTTTCCGGGCCGCTGGCTGGGTGTGCTGTGGTGCCTGCCGGCAGTTCTTTACCGACCGTCGTTGCCGCCCGCAGGGGCGTTCAGTGCCACCGCGCTCGACGTCGGTCAGGGCCTGGCGGTGGTGGTGCGCACCCGCAATCATGCGCTGGTCTATGACAGCGGGCCGCGCTTTTCGGAGCGTTTCAGTGCCGGCGAGGCCAT
This sequence comes from Immundisolibacter cernigliae, assembly GCF_001697225.1. Classification (GTDB taxonomy): domain Bacteria; phylum Pseudomonadota; class Gammaproteobacteria; order Immundisolibacterales; family Immundisolibacteraceae; genus Immundisolibacter; species Immundisolibacter cernigliae. Next base: position 1,179,951 of record NZ_CP014671.1, on the reverse strand, counting down.
CGTGCTGCCCGAGCTGGCACGGCTGGGCGTGCGGCACCTGGACCTGCTGATGCTGTCGCATGGCGATAGCGATCATGCCGGCGCCGCGGCCGACATCGTGGACGGCATCCGCACCGCCCGCATCGTCAGCGGCACGCCGCGGCAGATCATCGGCGCGGGTGCGGTCGAGCCTTGCCGGGACGGGTACGCCTGGACCTGGGACGGGGTGCGTTTCCAGCAGTTTCATCCCGGCGGCGGCCTTGCCGCGGCCGGTGACAACGACCGCTCATGCGTGCTGCGGGTCGTGGCTGCTGACGGCCACGGCCTGCTGCTGACCGGCGACGTGGAGGTGCCGGCCCAGCAGCGCCTTGTGGAAGTCGACGCGTTGGATCCGGTCGATGTATTGCTGGCGCCGCATCATGGCAGCCGGGGCGCGCTGTATCCGCCGTTGATTGCCCGCCTGGCGCCGCGGGAGGTGATTTTCTCCGCCGCCTACCGCAGCCGCTTCGGCCATCCGCACCCGACCGTCAGCGCCGCCTACGCGGCTGCCGGTGCGCGGCTGTGGAACACGGCGGACGCCGGTGCGCTGCTCATCGCAGCCGGCCCGCAGGGCCTCGAAGTGACGGCGCAGCGTGCCCGTCGGGGCCGCTGGTGGCGGGCCGGGGCGCCGCAGGCGCCGTGATAGACTGCCAGCCCGCCGCCGCGGCGGGGTCTGTCTGTCCATCCCCCTCTTTCAACATCGGGTTTCGGCCGCCGTGTGGGAACTGCTCAAGGCCGGTGACTGGCCGGTCATTCCGCTGGTTCTGTGCTCCATCCTGGCGCTCGGCATCGTGCTGGAGCGGGCCTGGTCGCTGCAGCGCAGGCGGGTTCTGCCGCCCGGTTTGCTGCAGGAAGTGCAGAACTGGTGCATCGCCGGGCAGGTGGATGCGGCCCGTATCAACAACCTGCGCCAGCACTCGCCGCTGGGCCGAATCCTGGCGGCTGTGTTGATGCACGGCGGCGAGGACCGCCAGCGCCAGCGTGAGAACGTGGAGGACACCGGCCGTCACCTGGCGCTGGAGCTGGAACGCTTCCTGAACATGCTGGGCACGCTGGCCACCGTCTCGCCGCTGATCGGCCTGTTCGGCACCGTGATCGGCATGATCGAGACCTTCCACGCCATCGGCATGACCGGCCTGGGCGCGCCCGAGAAGCTGGCCAGCGGCATTTCGATCGCGCTGGTGAATACGGCCTTCGGCCTGTTCGTGGCCATCCCGAGCTATATCTTTCACCGCTATTACCGCGGCCGGGTGGACGAGCTGGTGGCCGATCTGGAACGCCAGGCGGCAGAGCTGGCCGAATCCCTGGCGCAGCTGGCCGCGCGTCTGCACCGCGACCGGGCGGCCCTGCGCGCATGAACTTTCGCACCCGGCGCCGGCCGGACGATGTGGAACTGAATTTCGTGCCGTTGATCGACGTGCTGGTGGTGCTGCTGATCTTTCTGATGGTCACCACCAGTTTCAGCCGTCTGGGACAGCTGAAGGTCGATCTGCCGCAGGCGGCCAGTGACGCTACCGCGCCCACCGACAACACGATCGAGCTGGCCATCAGCGCCGCCGGGGAATATGCGGTCGGTCAGGAAACCCTGGCCGCCGACAACGTGGTCGGTCTGACTGCGGCGCTGCGCCGCGCAGCCAGCGGGCGCAAGGAGCCGGTGCTGGTGCTGTCGGTCGACCGCAACACGCCCCACGAGCGGGTCATCGCCGCCATGACCGCGGCGCGCGAGGCAGGGCTGGAAAACCTCAGCTTCGCGGTGGAGACGGCGGGCAAGGCGCCATGACCGACGCGGTCGACAGCGCCGCCCGCTGGCAGATCTACGCGCGCCTGCTTGGCTATGCGCGACCGCACTGGCGGGTGTTCGCGCTGGCACTGATCGGCATGATCGGCGGCGCGGCCACGGATCCGGCTTTCGCCGCCCTGATGAAGCCGATGCTCGACGGCAGCTTCGTCGAGCGCGACCCGCAGACCATCCGCTGGCTGCCGGTGGTGATGGTCGGCCTGTTCGTGGTGCGCCTGGTGTGCAGCTTCATCTCCGACTTCGGCATGAACTGGGTGGCGCGGCGGGTCATTAAGGACCTGCGCACGGCCATGTTCGACCACCTGCTGCGTCTGCCGGCGAGTTTCTACGACCGCCAGGCCTCCGGTGCGCTGATTTCCAAGGTCACCTATGACGTCGAGATGGTGGCCGGCGCCACCAGCGACGCCCTGACCACGCTGCTCAAGGACAGCGTGGCGGTACTGGGGCTGCTGGGCTGGATGTTCTACCTGAACTGGAAACTGGCGCTGATCTTCCTGGTGGTCGGGCCGGGCATGGCGGCCAGCATCGGTGCGGTGTCGAAGCGCTTTCGGCGCCTGAGCACGCACATCCAGGCATCGATGGGCAACATCACTGCCGCCGCCGGCGAGGTGGTGGAGGGCCACCTGGTGACCAAGCTGTTCAACGGCCAGGACCGTGAATCGGCAAGCTTCGGTCGGCTGTCGGAGCGCAACCGCCACCTGCACATGAAATGGGTGTCCGTGGACGCGCTGGGCAACGGCGTGGTGCAGCTGCTGATCGCACTGACCATGGCCGGCATCCTGTACGCCGCCACCACCTTTGCCAGCACCGAGCGCACCACCGTGGGCGGGTTCACGTCGTTCATCGTGGCGGTGACCATGCTGCAGGCGCCGGTCAAGCGCCTGACCAAGGTCAACGGCGTGCTGCAGAAGGGCATCACCGCCGCGCGCAGCGTGTTCGGGCTGATCGACGAGCTGGCCGAACCGGACACCGGCCGGCGCGAGCTGGTTCGTGCGCGGGGCGAGGTTGAGTATCAGGACGTCGAATTTGCCTACGCGACCAGCATCGCGCCGGTGCTGCGCGGCGTGTCGCTGCACGCAAAGCCGGGCCAGCGGGTGGCGCTGGTTGGGCGCTCCGGCTCGGGCAAGACCAGCCTGGTCGGCCTGCTGCCGCGCTTCTACGAGCCGCAGGCCGGGCGCATCCTGGTCGACGGCATCGACATCCGCGAGCTGACGCTGGCCTCGCTGCGGGCGCAGATCTCGCTGGTCAGCCAGCACGTGGTGCTGTTCAACGACACCGTGGCCAACAACATCGCCTACGGTCGCCGCGGCGAGGTGAGCGAGGCCGACATCGTGCGCGCCGCCGAGCAGGCGCATGCCATGGAATTCATCCGCCAGTTGCCGCAGGGCCTGGACAGCCTGGTCGGCGACAACGGCGTGCTGCTGTCCGGCGGCCAGCGCCAGCGCATCGCCATTGCCCGGGCGCTGCTCAAGGACGCGCCGATCCTGATCCTGGACGAGGCCACATCGGCCCTGGACAGCGAATCGGAGCGGCACATCAAGGCGGCGCTCGACGCGCTGATGAGCCACCGCACCACGCTGGTGATCGCGCACCGCCTGTCGACCATCGAGAACGCCGACCTGATCCTGGTGATGCAGGACGGGCGCATCGTCGAGCGGGGTGATCATGCGTCCCTGCTGCGCCAGGGCGGCGCCTATGCCCGGCTGCACCGGATGCAGTTTGCGGACGTGCCAGTCGCGGTTTGAAGCCACGGCTGAGCGGGCGCGGGCCAGCCGCCCAGCGCGCCGGCGGCCGCCGTCAGTGCAGGACGGTGTCTTCGTCGATGGTGACGGTCGGCGTCGGCGAGGCGTGGTGCAGGATCATCCGCCAGCCGGCCGCCGTGTGCCGATAGACATTGGTCGCCACGACCGGCGGCTGCTGGTTGTCGTCGCCGCGCAGGCCAAGCTGCTCGTGGACCACGTGCGTGGCCAGATCGCCATCGCGGCGCTGCAGCACCGGCACGGTGCTGACCGTCAGGTGCGGGCCGGCCGCGAACATGCGCCGCCAGGCGGCGAAGATGGCGCGGTGACCGTGCAGTTCCGGCCACATCGGGTGCACGCATACCAGGTCAGGCCCTTCGTCCCATACCGCCTGCATGAGCGCGGTGTCGGCGGCTTCCAGGGCCTTGTAGAACGCAGCCTCGGCGGCGGCGGGGGTCTCGAATTCGTTGTTAGTCATCGCGTCTGGCACGAGAGAGCCTGCTGGCGGTTGTCGATGCTGGCAGCTGGGGGCTAAAGTGCCCGCATTCAAGCATCCGGGGGCTTCCTCGGTGCGGCGAGGAGGAATGAACATGCCCCGAACCCTATGGTATACGCGCTGCCCGGTGGCCACGGCTTCCGGTATCGCCTTTCAGCGCAAGTCCTTCGACGAGGAGTTTGCCGGTTCCGCGTTCGAGGTTCGCAACATCAAGGAACTGGGCCCGTCGCAGGCGGACACGCATTTCGATCACCGCTTGGCCGACTCGTTCCGCGAGGGCGGCGCCATCCCGCCGCTGTGGGCGCGTACGCGCGGCGCCGACACGCTGGCGGTGGGCCTGACCTTCGTCGCCGACTCGCTGGCCGTGTTCGTGCGCGCCGACGACCCGGCACGGCGCGTGCAGGATCTGGCCGGCCGCCGCTGCGGGCTGCCGGTGCGTCCGTACATCCTGATCGATTTCATGAAGGTCAACGCCCACAAGGGTTTTTACTCGACCCTGGCCGCCAACGGCATGGCCGAGTCGGACGTCAGGTTCGTGGAGATGATCGTCAACGACGACATGCACGGCAGCATCAACGCGGACCTGAAGCAGGGTGACCGGCCGAGCCTGTACGACGCGGACGTCGACCACCTGCTGCGCGGCGAGGTCGACGCCATCTTCTGCAAGAATGCCGAGGTCGGCCTGATCGAGCGCCGCTATGCCGGGCGCATCCGCAAGCTGTACGACCTGATGACCGACCAGACCGATCGCGCGCACATGGTCAACGCCAACCCGCGCATCATCACCGTCAGCGCCGGCCTGGCCAGGGAGGCGCCCGAGGCCGTGGAACGCTACCTGCAGGTGCTGGTGCGCACTGCCAACTGGGCGGCCACGCACCCGGCTGAGGCGGCCGAAACCATGGCCCGTGAGCTGGGCGTGTCGGCGGACGACATCCGCAACACCTACGAGCCGGACTTCCACAAGAAACTGTGGCCATCGTTCGGGCCGCAAGTGCGCCGCCTGCTGCAGGTGCAGATCGATTTCATGCAAGGCCGCGGCTATCTGGGGCCGGTCGACCTGGAAAGTTGGATGCAGCCGCGGTTTCTGGAACAGGCATACCGGCGGGAGGGGCTGCCGGCGGTCGCCTGAGTGGTGATATTCAGCCCTTAACAACGCGATTCGGAGGGGATCATGACGATAGCCTATTGGTGCGTGCTGGCACTGGTGTTTTTCCCGCCTGTGCTGGGTGCCATGGCCAAGAGCGGCGGCTTTGACAACAGCCGGCCGCGCGAGGCACTGGCCGCGGCAAGCGGCTGGCGCAAGCGCGCCGACTGGGCGCAGCAGAATGCGCTGGAGAACTTCGCCCCGTTCGCGGCGGCGGTGATCATCGGCCACCTGACCGGCCTGGCGCAGGGCACGCTGGATCAGCTGGCGCTGGCCTTCGTGGCGCTGCGCGTGCTGCATGCGGTGTTCTACATCGCCAACCAGGCGACGCTGCGCTCGCTGTCCTACGTGGGCGGCCTGGCCTGCATCATTGCCATCTTCGTGATGGCGGCCTGATCGGTCCTGGCGGACGAACGCCGGCTGGGGACTGCGCGCCCCAGCCGGCGTTTTTTTTTTTGCGTGCCAACCGTGATTGATCGCCAGCTGGCGACATATTCCCAAGATTTCACTGGTCCCAACGTAGCCCCATGCCCCGCGATTACCTGGTACTGACGCTCAATGCCCGCGTCTACGACGTGGCCATCGAGTCGCCGCTGGACGTGGCCGAGAGCCTGTCGCTGCGTCTGAACAACCGCGTGCTGCTCAAGCGCGAGGACATGCAGCCGGTGTTTTCCTTCAAGCTGCGCGGTGCCTACAACAAGATGGCGCATCTGACGCGGCGGGCCTTGAAGGCCGGCGTGATCACGGCGTCGGCGGGCAACCACGCGCAGGGCGTGGCGCTGGCCGCTCACCGGCTGGGCAGCCACGCCCTGATCGTGATGCCGGTCACCACGCCGCAGATCAAGATCGATGCCGTCGAGCGTCTGGGCGGCGAGGCGCTGCTGCATGGCGAGGATTACGCCGCCGCCGCCCGGCATGCCCTGGCGCTGGCCGCCGAGCGGGGTCTCAGTTTCATCCATCCCTACGACGATCCGCTGGTGATCGCCGGGCAGGGCACCATCGGCGCCGAGCTGCTGCGCCAGCGCCAGGGTTCCCTGGACGCCATCTTCGTGCCGGTCGGCGGCGGCGGGCTGATCGGCGGCATCGCGGCCTATGTGAAGCGCCTGCGGCCGCAAATCCGCATCATCGGCGTGGAAGCCGACGACGCAGACGCCATGGAACGCTCGCTGCGTACCGGCCGGCGGGTCAGCCTGCGCAGCGTCGGGCTGTTTGCCGACGGCACCGCGGTGCGTCAGGTGGGCCGCGAGCCGTTTCGCCTGGCCCGCCAGTACGTGGACGAGATGCTGCTGGTCAGCCACGACGAAATCTGCGCCGCCATCAAGGACACCTTCGAGGATACGCGGGCGATCGTCGAACCCGCCGGCGCGCTGGCGCTGGCGGGTCTGAAGCGCTACGTGGCCCGCGAGCGCTGCCACGGCCGCACGCTGGTGGCCGTGTGCTCGGGCGCCAACATGAACTTCGACCGTCTGCGCTACGTGGCCGAGCGGGCCGAGATCGGCGAGCGACGCGAGGCGATATTCGCCGCCACCATTCCCGAGCGGCCGGGCAGCTTTCTGCACTTTTGCGAGGCCATCGGGGCGCGCCAGATCACCGAGTTCAACTACCGCTACGCCGGTGCCGAGGAAGCGCACGTGTACGTGGGCGTGCAGACTGCCGGCAACCAGCGCCAGGCCTTGTACGAGCAGCTGCGAAGGCACGGCTACGCGGTGGTCGACCTGACCGAGGACGAAACCGCCAAGCTGCACCTGCGGCACATGGTCGGTGGCCACGGCCAGCTGCCGGACGAGCTGCTGTACCGGTTCACCTTCGACGAACGGCCGGGCGCGCTGGCCCATTTCCTGGCCCGCCTGGGCGTGCGCTGGAACATCAGCCTGTTCCATTACCGCAACCACGGCGCCGCCGACGGGCGGGCGCTGGTCGGGTTGCAGGTGCCGCCGGCCGCGCGGGCGCGTTTTCGGGCTCACCTCGCCGAGGGGGGGTTCGAGTACGTGGACGAGACCGCAAGCGCTGCCTACCGACTGTTTCTTTGGTAGGCCTTCGCACGCGTGGCCGGTCGCAGTGGCCGATGCCGCCGCCGCACGAGTCGCATCGTTCACCGATTGCATGCGGGCCTGGCCTGAGTCTTGCCTTGATGTGCCCATGATTCGATTCGATCGCTTCGCTTCCACCCGCATGCACCGGACCGGGTCCGTCACGCTGCCGTTTGAGCGCCGGGTGCGGTCGCGTCAGCGCGTGCTGCTGGACGATGGCCGCGAGGCGCTGATCGACCTGCCGCGCGGCACGGTGCTGCGCGACGGCAGCCTGCTGGCCGATGCCCAGGGGCAGGTGCTTGCCGTGTGCGCGGCCCCGGAGGACGTGTCGATCGCGCGCGCCGCGGATCCTCTGGTCCTGTTGCGCGGCGCGTATCACCTGGGCAATCGGCACGTTGCGGTGCAGCTCGGTCCGGGCTGGCTGCGCTACCTGCACGATCACGTGCTGGATGACATGCTGCGCGGCCTGGGCCTGCAGGTCGACCTTGCGCAGTTGCCCTTCGAGCCGGAAGCCGGTGCCTACGGACCGGGTGCCGTATCCGGCCATGCGCATGCGCACGGCCATGACTGATCCGGTCGCCGATCTGCGCCTGCGCCAGTTGACCAGCGCGGCGCTGCCGGTGGGGGCCTTCGCGTATTCGCAGGGCCTGGAAAGCGCGGTCGAGCTGGGCTGGATTCGCGGCCCGGTGCAGGCGCAGCAATGGATTGGCGGCCTGCTGGAGCACACATTGTCGCGGCTGGAGGTGCCGCTGCTGGCGCGCCTGATGGCGGCGTTTGCGCGTGCGGACGAGGCATCCGCCGAGCGCTGGTCGGGACTGCTGCTGGCCCTGCGCGACACCGCCGAGCTGCGCGCGCAGGAACGGGCACTGGGCACGGCCTGGGCGGCGCTGCTGGTCGATCTTGGCGTGCCGGGTGCGGCACCCTGGTCCGAGCGGCCACAGCGCACGGCGCTGGCGCTGTATGCATTGGCGACGGTGCATTACGGCATTGCGGTGCAGGACGCCGCGCAGGCCCTGCTGTGGGCATGGCTGGAGGCGCAGGCGAGCGCGGCCCTGCGCGCGGTGCCACTTGGCCACGCGGCGGTCCAGCGCGTGATCCACGCGCTCGCCGCTGCCATTCCGGCCGCCGTCACGAGCGGCCTGGCGGTGGCGGACGAGGACATCGGCGCCGGTGCCCCGGCGCTGGCCATCGCCAGCTGCCGGCACGAAATGCAGTACAGCCGCCTGTTTCGGTCCTGATACACGACGGGAGTGACGATGACGCAGCTAACTGAATCCGGCCCGCTGCGGGTGGGCATCGGCGGGCCGGTCGGCTCGGGCAAGACTGCGCTCACCGAGGCGCTGTGCAAGGCCCTGCGCGAGCGCTACCGGATCGCGGTAGTCACCAACGACATCTATACCCGCGAGGATGCCGAGTTCCTGACCCGCGCCGGCGCGCTGGCGCCCGAGCGCATTGTGGGCGTGGAAACCGGCGGCTGTCCGCACACGGCGATTCGCGAGGATGCGTCGCTGAACCTGGCGGCGGTGGCCGAGCTGTCGCGGCGTTTTGCGCCGCTGGACCTGGTGTTCGTGGAATCCGGCGGGGACAACCTGGCCGCCACCTTCAGCCCGGAGCTGTCGGACCTGACGCTGTACGTGATCGACGTGGCGGCCGGCGACAAGATTCCGCGCAAGGGCGGGCCGGGCATCACCCGCTCGGACCTGCTGATCATCAACAAGACCGACCTGGCGCCCCATGTCGGGGCATCGCTCGACGTGATGGACCGCGACTCCCGGCGCATGCGCGGCGAGCGCCCGTTCGTGTTCACCTGCCTTAAAACCGGTGCCGGGCTGGATACGGTGATTGCGTTCATCGTGCGCGAGGGCGGGCTGCGCGGCTGATGCCGGCCGCCTCATGCCCCAAGTTCGTGCCCGATGCTGAATGAATGCACCATGCCGAAGCCAGGATGCATCGCCGGGCGGTATTGAGGCAGGTCGATCGACTTGAATACAAGGCGGTGCAGCAGGTGGCACAGCAGTTGCTGAAGCTACCGCGCCATCGGGGAGGAGGCATGACCTAACCCAGGGAGTATGGGCATGTCCTCGACAAGGTTTGCAAGAAACACGTTGCTGGCAGCGACAGCCAGCGCCAGCCTGTTGGCCACCGACGCCGCCAGCGCCGGTGCCAAGTTCAGCATTGACGATACGCACTGGGTTTCCGTGGGCGCCGGCCTGCGTACCAGCTTCAGTTCCGTGGAGGACGCGGCGCCCGACGACGGGCGTTCCAACGACTTCACGGTCGACAGCATCCGGCTGTACCTGAACGCCCAGATCCACCAGTACATCCTGCTGGAGTTCAATACCGAGCGCTACGACACCGGTGACGACGACGACATCCGCATGCTGGATGCGATCGCCAAGTTCACCATCGCGCCGGAGTTCAATATCTGGGCCGGCCGCCATCTGCCGCCCTCGGACCGCGCCAACCTGGACGGCCCGTACTACCTGAACGCCTGGACCTTCCCGATCGCGCAGGCCTACCCGGCCATTTTCGCCGGCCGCGACGAGGGCGTGTCGGTGAACGGCTCGATCGACGAGGGCGTGTTCGGCTACGCGCTGGGCGTCTACGACGGCATGGACGCGTCGTACTCCGGCATCACCGACCTGAACAACCCCAACCAGGACGACAACCTGCTGTTTGCAGGTCGCCTGCAATGGGCGTTGTGGGATCCGGAACCGGGCTTCTACACCACCAGCTCCTACTTCGGCGAGAAGAACATCCTGACCTTCGGCGCCGCCGCGCAGTACCAGTCCGACGGCACCGGCACCATGGCCTCGCCGGGCGATTTCTTCGGCTGGAACGTCGATGCGCTGCTGGAAAGGAAGGTCGGCGATGGCGGGGCCGTGAGCCTGGAAGGCGCCTATTACGACTACGACCATGACGACGAGATGCCGGCCTTCGGCTACCAGGGCAACGGCTACTACCTGCTGGCGAGCTTCCTTACGCCGCAGAAATTCGGCATCGGCAAGCTACAGCCGCACGTGCGCTACCAGGCCGTGGATGACGACAACGCGCCCGACCACGACCGCTGGGAGCTGGGTCTGGGCTACATCATCGATGGCCAGAAAGCCAAGGTCATCGCCACCTATGGCGCTGATGATTTCGACGGTGGCGAGACCACCGATTTCTTCATCCTGGGCGTGCAGCTGCAGATATAGCCCGCATCCCCCGCATCCGAAGAACCCGCAAAGGAGAACCTCACATGACTGATCGCAAGAACCGATTTGCCGCACGCCTGGCGCTGGCCGCTGCTGGCGCGCTGCTGGCCGGCCTGGCGCACGCCGCCGACACCATCAAGGTCGGCGTGCTGCATTCCCTGTCCGGCACCATGGCCATTTCCGAAACCACGCTCAAGGACACCGTGCTGATGCTGGTGGACGAGCAGAACAAGAAGGGTGGTCTGCTGGGCAAGAAACTGGAAGCCGTGGTGGTGGACCCGGCCTCCAACTGGCCGCTGTTCGCCGAGAAGGCGCGCGAGCTGCTGGCCAAGGACAAGGTGGACGTGGTGTTCGGCTGCTGGACCTCGGTGTCGCGCAAATCGGTGCTGCCGGTGTTCGAGGAACTGAACGGCCTGCTGTTCTACCCGGTGCAGTACGAGGGCGAGGAATCGTCCAAGAACGTGTTCTACACCGGCGCCGCGCCCAACCAGCAGGCGATTCCGGCGGTCGATTACTTCATGAACGAGATGGGCGTGAAGCGCTGGGTGCTGGCCGGCACCGACTACGTCTATCCGCGTACCACCAACAAGATCCTGGAGGCTTACCTGAAGTCGAAAGGCGTGAAGGACGAGGACATCCTGATCAACTACACGCCGTTCGGGCATTCGGACTGGCAGTCCATCGTCGCGGACATCAAGAAGTTCGGCGCAGCCGGCAAGAAGACCGGCGTGGTGTCCACCATCAACGGCGACGCCAATGTGCCGTTCTACAAGGAGCTGGCCGCCCAGGGCATCAAGGCCGAGGACATCCCGGTGGTGGCCTTCTCGGTCGGCGAGGAAGAGCTGTCGGGCCTGGACACCGGCCCGCTGGTCGGTCACCTGGCGGCCTGGAACTACTTCATGAGCGTGGACACGCCGGAAAACGCGGCTTTCATCGAGAAATGGCATGCCTTCATCAAGAACCCCAAGCGCGTGACCAACGACCCCATGGAGGCGCACGTGATCGGCTTCGACATGTGGGTCAAGGCAGTCGAGAAGGCCGGCACCACCGATGTCGACAAGGTCAGCGACGCCATCATCGGCATCGAGGTGCCCAACATGACCGGCGGCACGGCCAAGATGTTGCCCAACCACCACCTGACCAAGCCGGTGCTGATCGGCGAGATTCAGGCCGACGGCCAGTTCGAGACCGTGTGGCAGACCGATGGCCTGGTGCCGGGCGATGCCTGGTCGGACTTCCTGCCCGGGTCCAAGGACATCGAGGCCGACTGGGTGAGCCTCAAGTGCGGCAACTACAACACCGTCACCAAGAAGTGCTCTGGGCAGAACTACGAGTGATGCCGTCACCCCGGGCGGCCTGTGCGCCCGGGGTTTCCTTGCGTTCCTGTGCCCAACGGGGAAGTCCTTGAACCCGATCCGATGCTTGCCGGTCGCCCTGGCGGGACTGGCCCTGATGTTCTGCGCGCTGGTGGCGCCTGCCATCGCCGAACCGGCTACCGATCCGGCCCCGGCTGCGGACGCCGCCGGCGCCGTGCAGGCGCTCGCCACGGCCGGATTCCTGGCCAAGCCGGCCCTGTTGCAGCAGATAGCGGGCAGTGGCGAGCCGTGGGCGCGCACCGCGCTGCAGGGCCTGCTGGATGGCACCCTGCAAATCCGCAAGGCCGATCAGCGGGTGCTGCTGGCACTGCCGGCGGGGCAGGGCTTCGAGCTTGTCGATCCGGTCAGTGGCGCATCGCTGGGTGCGGGCGAGCGCCTGGACCTGAAGCGCATCCCGATCAACAACACCCTGCGCACGCAGCTGAACGGGCTGATCGCACGCCTGAGTCTGGCCGATCCTGACCCGCGCCAGCGCCGGGCGGCGGTGCGGTCTCTTTACGAAACGCTGGATGCCGACAGCGCGGACCTGCTGCGCGAGCGGCGCTCCGTGGAAACCGATGACGGCGTGCGCGACGCCATCGACGTGGCCCTCGCGCTGGCCGATCTTGCCAGCACGGAGCACGGGACGCAGATCGCCGCTACCCGGCAGCTTGCCGGCAGCGTCGAGCCGTCGGTACGGGTGCGCCTGGGCGCCGTCGCGGACGATGCCACCCAGCCGCAGGACGTGCGTGACGCAGCCCGCCGGGCGCTGGCGCGCAGCGAGGCGAGCGTCGGTCTCTACCGTTCCGCGGAAATGGCATTTTTCGGCCTGTCGCTCGGTTCCGTGCTGCTGCTGGCGGCCATCGGCCTTGCCATCACCTTCGGCGTGATGGGCGTGATCAACATGGCGCATGGCGAGTTTCTGATGCTCGGCGCCTACACCACCTTCCTGGTGCAGCAGTGGGTGCCGGTGGACTGGTCATTGCCGTTGGCGATACCGCTGGCTTTTCTGGTTGCAGGTGCCGTGGGCGTGCTGCTGGAGGTGACCCTGATTCGCTTTCTGTATGGCCGGCCGCTGGAGACACTGCTGGCCACCTTCGGCGTGAGCCTGATCCTGCAGCAGGTGGTGCGCAGCGTGTTCTCGCCGCTGAACCGGCAGGTGGCGACGCCGTCCTGGATGAGCGGCTCGATCGAGATCAACCCGGCCCTGTCGCTGACGCTCAATCGTCTGTACATCGTCATCTTCAGTGTGGTGGTGTTCGCCGCATTGCAGGCGGTGCTGCGCTTCACCCGCTTCGGGCTGGAACTGCGTGCCGTGTCGCAGAACCGCGCCATGGCGCGCGCGCTGGGCGTGCGCAGCGCGCGGGTCGACGCGCTGACCTTCGGTCTGGGTGCCGGCATCGCCGGCGTCGGCGGCGTGGCGCTGTCGCAACTGACCAACGTCGGGCCCAATCTGGGGCAGGCCTACATCGTGGATGCCTTCCTGGTGGTGGTGTTCGGTGGCGTGGGCAACCTGTGGGGCACGCTCACGGCAGCGCTGTCGCTGGGCGTGGCCAACAAGCTGATGGAGCCCCTGGTGGGTGCCGTGCTGGCCAAGATCCTGGTGCTGGTGTTCATCATCCTGTTCATCCAGCGTCGTCCGCGGGGCTTGTTCCCGCAGCGCGGCCGCAACGTGGAGGCCTGACATGGGGCTGCCCACCTGGCGTCATGAACGCGGCGGCTTCGCCTTGCTGGTCGTGCTGGCCGCGGCGGCGGTGCTGGTGCCGCTGCTGAACCTGGCGGTGCCGCCGGACTCCGCCCTGCACGTGCCCGATTACACGGTGACCCTGCTTGGCAAATACCTGTGCTACGCGCTGGCCGCGGTGGCGCTGGATTTGGTGTGGGGCTACTGCGGGATATTGAGTCTGGGTCACGGCGCCTTCTTTGCGCTCGGCGGCTACGCCATGGGCATGTACCTGATGCGCCAGATCGGCGAGCGGGGCGTGTACGGCAACGCCCTGCTGCCGGACTTCATGGTGTTCCTGAACTGGCAGGAGTTGCCCTGGTACTGGCAGGGCTTCAACCACTTTCCGTTTGCGCTGGCCATGGTGGTGCTGGTGCCGGGCGCGCTGGCGTTCGCGTTCGGCTATCTGGCCTTCCGTTCGCGGGTGTCCGGCGTCTATCTGTCGATCATCACCCAGGCCCTCACGTTTGCCCTGATGCTGGCGTTTTTCCGCAACGACATGGGCTTTGGCGGCAACAACGGGCTGACCGACTTCAAGGAACTGCTGGGCTTCGACCTGCAGGCGCCGGCCACGCGGGCGGGCCTGTTCGTGATCTCGGCGCTGGCGCTGGCCGGCGGTTATCTGGTGTCGCGCGCGGTGGTGCGCTCGCGCGCCGGGCACGTGCTGATCGCGGTGCGCGATGCCGAGAGCCGCTCGCGCTTCCTGGGCTACCGGGTGGAGCACTACAAGTTGGCCGTGTTCGTGTTGTCGGCCGTCCTGACCGGCATTGCCGGGGCGCTGTACGTGCCGCAGGTGGGCATCATCAACCCGGGCGAATTCGCGCCGCTCAATTCCATCGAGATGGTGGTGTGGGTGGCCCTTGGCGGCCGGGGCACGCTGTACGGCGCGGCGCTGGGGGCCGGCGTGGTCAATTACCTGAAGACCGTGCTGACCGGCGCGCTGCCGGAAGTGTGGCTGTTTTTCCTGGGAGGGCTGTTCATGCTGGTGACGGTGGCCCTGCCGCTGGGATTGGTCGGCCTGCGCGCGCGGCGCCGGAGCGCGGCATGAATACCCACGCCGAGGCGCACCCGTCGCTCGATCACCACCGCGGCGCGCTGTTCGTGGAGAACGTCAGCGTGTCCTTCGACGGCTTCAAGGCCCTGAACGAGCTCACGCTGTACATGGACCCGGGCGAGCTGCGCTGCCTGATCGGCCCCAACGGCGCCGGCAAGACCACGCTGATGGACGTCATCACCGGCAAGACCCGCCCGGATGCCGGAGAGGTGTTCTTCGGCGACCGCATTGACCTGCTGCGCCTGTCGGAGGCACAAATCGCCGAGGTCGGCATCGGGCGCAAGTTCCAGAAGCCGACCGTGTTCGAGCAGCTTTCCGTCCACGAGAACCTGGCGCTGGCGCTCAAGCAGGACCGGCGGGTATGGGCCACGCTGCGCGCCAAGCTGACCGGCTCGGAACGCGACCGCATGGACGAGGCCGCGGTCCTGATCGGCCTGGCCGAGAACCAGCAGCGCCTGGCCGGCACGCTGTCGCACGGCCAGAAGCAGTGGCTCGAAATCGGCATGCTGCTGCTGCAGGAGCCACACCTGATGCTGATCGACGAACCGGTCGCCGGCATGACGCGCGGCGAGATCGAACGCACCGCCGAGCTGCTGCAGGCGCTGGCCGGCGAGCGCTCGGTGCTGGTGGTGGAGCACGACATGGAGTTCGTGCGTTCGATCGCCCGGCACGTCACCGTGCTGCACCAGGGCCACGTGCTGGCCGAGGGCACGATGGCGCAAATCCAGTCCGACCCGCGCGTGATCGAGGTTTATCTAGGTGAGTGAAACCCTGCTCGAACTGACCGGCATCCAGCAGTACTACGGCCAGAGCCACATCCTGCGCGAGGTCGGCGTGCAGGTGCCGGCCGGCTCGTGCACCTGCCTCATGGGCAGGAACGGCGTCGGCAAGACCACCCTGCTGAAAGTCATCATGGGCCTGCTGCCGGCCCGCGCCGGCAGCATCCGCTTCGCCGGCCAGGACCTGACGCGCGCCGATACCCGCGAGCGGGCCCGCATCGGCATCGGCTACGTGCCGCAGGGGCGGGAAATCTTTGCGCGCCTGACGGTGGAAGAGAACCTGCGCGTGAGCCTGGGCGTGCGGCGTGCCAAAACCCTGCCGCAGCGCATCTACGAGCTGTTCCCGGTGCTGCGCGAGATGCTGCACCGGCGCGGGGGGGACCTGTCCGGCGGCCAGCAGCAGCAGCTGGCCATCGCCCGCGCATTGGTGCTGGAGCCGAAGCTGCTGATCCTAGACGAGCCCTGCGAGGGCATTCAGCCGAACATCGTGCGCGACATCGGCGACGTGCTGACCCGCCTGCGCCAGGAAACCGGCCTGGCCGTGCTGCTGGTGGAACAGAAGCTGCCGTTTGCCCGCCGCGTTGCGGATCGCTTCTATCTGCTCGAGCGCGGCTCCGTGGTGGCCGACGGCGGCATTGCCGAACTGAGCGAAGACCTGGTGCAGCGGCACTTGGTGGTGTGACGGGCGCGGGGTGTGCCCGCAGCGCGCCGCACTGAGCCACCGGGGGGGCGTCCTGTCAGCAGCGCGTAAAATGGCGCGCCATTCCCGCCTCACCTGGTACGCACACGTGTCCGCGCCGCGCATTTTTCTGTACGACAGCACGCTGCGCGACGGCCAGCAGACGCAGGGCGTCGATTTTTCGGTCGGCGACAAGCTGGCCATCGCCAGCGAGCTGGATCACCTCGGAATCGACTACATCGAGGCCGGCTGGCCGGGCGCCAATCCGACCGACGATGCCGTCTTTGCGGCCGCCCCGAGCTTCAAGCGCGCGCGCCTGGTAGCGTTTGGCATGACGCGCCGGCCGGGCCGGGCGGCGGCCGACGACCCCGGTTTGCAGCGCCTGATCGGCAGCGGCGCGCCGGCCATCTGCCTGGTCGGCAAGACCTGGGACTTTCACGTCACAGTCGCGCTGCGCACCACGCTCGACGAGAACCTGCGGATGATCGAGGACAGCCTGGCTGCGTGCGTGGCGGCCGGGCGCGAGGCGCTGTTCGATGCCGAGCATTTCTTCGACGGTTACAAGGCCAATCCCTCCTATGCGCTGGCGTGTCTGGAAGCCGCGCAGCGCGGCGGGACGCGCTGGATCGTGCTGTGCGACACCAACGGCGGCACGCTGCCGCACGAGGTGGAGGCCATCGTCGGCAAGGTGATCAAGGTGATCCCCGGCGAGCAACTGGGCATCCACTGCCACAACGACACCGAAAACGCTGTCGCCAACAGCCTGGCCGCGGTGCGCGCCGGCGTGCGCCAGGTGCAGGGCACGCTGAACGGCCTTGGCGAGCGTTGCGGCAATGCCAACCTGATCTCGCTGCTGCCGACGCTGATGCTCAAGCTCGGCTATGAAACGGGACTCAGCGAGGCCGATCTGGCGCATGTCACGCACGCCTCGCGCTTCGTCGACGAGCGCCTGAACCGCACGCCCAACCGCCACGCGCCCTACGTCGGCGAGAACGCCTTTGCCCACAAGGGCGGCCTGCACGTGTCGGCGGTCGAGAAAGACCCGCGCAGCTACGAGCACATGGCGCCGGAGCGGATCGGCAATCACCGCAAGATCCTGGTTTCCGACCAGGCCGGCCGGGCCAATGTGATGGCGCTGCTGGACGAGGTGGGCCTCACGCTGACGGCCGACGATCCGCACGTCGGGCAGCTGGTCGAGCAGGTCAAGGCGCGCGAGCTGCTGGGCTATACCTACGACGGTGCCGAGGCCAGCTTCGAGCTGCTGGCGCGCGGGCTATTGCAGGGTCTGCCACGTTATTTCGAGCTGGACAGCTTTCGCGTCATCGACGAGCGGCGCTGGGTCGACGGCACCCTCGTGACGTTGTCGGAGGCCACCATGAAGGTGCGCGTGGCCGGCCGGATGCGCATGACGGTGGCCGAGGGCAATGGCCCGGTCAACGCGCTGGATCTGGCCCTGCGTGAGGCGCTGCTTGCGGCCTACCCGACCCTGGCCGGGCTGCAACTGACCGACTACAAGGTGCGGATTCTGGAATCGGGTGCCGGCACCGGGGCCATAACGCGCGTGATGCTGGAGTGCAGCGACCCCAGCCGGCGGCGCTGGACCACGGTCGGTGCCTCCACCAACGTGATCGAGGCGTCCTGGCAGGCGCTGTCGGATGCCATCACCTACAAGCTGTGGCACGACGGCGTGAAGGCCTGAGAACGGGTCCGAAGCCGATGTCCCGGCTTGCGGGGTCGACTCTCTCGTGGGAGGCCCGCCCTCGGGCCGAATGAGCGAATTGCCGATGGATTGATTCGCGGCGGGGGCGCCGCTCCCACGGTCGGTCGCCTACACCTTCAGCAGATGCTCGCGGTAGTGGCGCAGTTCGCGGATCGAGTCGTGGACGTCTTCCAGCGCCAGATGCGAGGAGCGCTTCTTGAACGAGGCGGCCACGTCCGGCGCCCAGCGCAGCGCCAGTTCCTTCAGCGTGCTGACGTCCAGATTCCGGTAGTGGAAGTAGGCTTCCAGCTCCGGCATCAAGCGCGCCAGGAAGCGGCGGTCCTGGCAGATGCTGCTGCCGCACATGGGCGATTCGTTGCGCCCCACGTGCCGGCGCAGGAAGTCCACCGTCTGGCGCTCGGCCTCGGCGAGCGTGATGGTGGAGTTACGGACCCTCTCGACCAGACCGCTTTTGGTGTGCTGGCGGGTGTTCCATTCGTCCATGCCGGCCAGCATCTCCTCCGGTTGCTGGATGGCCAGCATGGGCCCCTCGGCGATGACGTTCAGGTCCGCATCGGTGACCACGGTGGCGATCTCGATGATGCCGTCCCAGGCCGTATTAAGGCCCGTCATTTCGAGGTCTATCCAGATCAGGGAGCCGGCTTTCGGGGGCATCAGGTATCCAGCGGGGCGGGTGACGCGGACGATTAAACGCCACGCGCAAGCGGGGGGCAAACGAGGGGGCGCGGACTATAGCACGTGGGTTTGGGAGCCATCGGAACACTGGAGCCCGGCTGCGCCGGGCGATCATCGCGCGGAGCGGCGCCCCGGCCGCGCATCCAAAACGCGATCGCTGCGGCCGGACGATTCGGCCCGAGGGCGGGCCTCCCACAGGGTTTGCCTGTAGCCTGGCTGTGCCGGGCGATCCTCATGCCGGCAGGCGATCATCGCGCAGCGAAGCTGCGCTCCCACAGGCGGCGTCGCATTGTAGGAGCCCGGCTCCGCCGGGCGATCAGACAAACAATCGCGCAGCGAAGCTGCGCTTACAAGGCTTTTCGGTAGCGGGCGCTGAGAAATCCAGGATGGATTCATTCAGCGCCCCATCAGGCGCCGTAATCGCGCCGGCCGAGCAGCGCCTGGCGCAGCGTGCCGCCGTCGACGAATTCCAGATCGCCGCCCATCGGCACGCCGTGGGCGATGCGCGTGCTGCGGATGCCGCGCTCACGGGCCAGTTCAGCGATGTAGTGGGCGGTGGCCTCGCCCTCGACGGTGGGGTTGGTGGCCAGGATCAACTCATGCACCTCGCCGCTGCCCAGGCGCGCCGTCAGGCGGTCCAGCTCCAGTTCCTCGGGGCCGATGCCGTCCAGCGGCGACAGGTGGCCGTGCAGCACGTAATACAGTCCCTGGAAACCGCTCGCCTGGTCGATGGCCTGCACGTCGGCCGGGCTTTCCACCACGCACAGCAGGCTGTGGTCGCGCCGTGGCGAGCTGCACACGGCGCAGATGTCCTGTTCGGTCAGGTTCCGGCACTGGCTGCAACGGCCGATCCGCTCCATGGCTTCCAGCAGCACCTGCCCCAGCCGCCGGCCACCGTCGCGATCACGCACCAGCAGGTGAAAGGCCATGCGCCGGGCCGACTTGGGGCCGACGCCCGGCAGGCGCTGCAGGGCCTGCGTCAGTGCCTCGATCAGTCCCTGGGCCACGACGCCGTCGGATCAGAACGGCAGGTTCATGCCGGGCAGCTTCATGCCGCCCAGTGCGCCGCCCATGTGTTCCTGGGTGGCCTGCTCGACCTTGCGCAGGGCGTCGTTCACGGCGGCGGCGACCAGGTCTTCCAGCATGTCGCGATCGTCACCGAGCAGGCCGGGGTCGATGCTGACCCGCCGTACCTGGTGATTGCAGCTCATGGTCACGCTGACCAGGCCGCCGCCGGCAGCGCCGCTGACCTCTATGGCCGCCAGCGCCTGCTGGGCCTTCTGCATGGCTTCCTGCATGCGCTGGGCCTGTTGCATGAGCTGATTCATGTTGCCTTTCATGGGCCTTCCTCGTGTTCGTGGCGAGTGCCGAGTTTAGCGGGCGCGGCCCGGCGTGAGCGGGCTAATCGGCCGCTGCTTCAGAGCCGTCGATGATGCGCGCGTCGAGGGTGTCCATCAGACCGCGCACCAAGGGGTCGCCTTCCAGTGTGCTGCGGGCCTGCGTCTGGCGCTCGGCGGCGGCGCGGGCCGATTGCTGCGCCGGCGTATCGGCCGCGGCGGCCTGGTCGCTGAAGTCCACCCGTGCCGGCTGTCCGATCAGGCCCGACAGGGCTTCGGTCAACGCCTGCCGGGTGGCCGGCGTGAGCAGGCTGCGGCTGCGGGCATCCACGGCCAGCTCGAAATGGTTGTCCCGACGCCGCAGCAGCACGCAGTGTTGTGCCAACTGATTGGCAGCCCCGCGCAGGCCGAGCTGCGAGGCGAGTGTGGCCCAGTCGTCGAGGGCGGCGGTCGGCTGCCGTATGGCCGTTGGTGCTGCCGGTTGCTCGGGCCGGTCGATGGCCGCTGACGCCGCCGGTACGGGCCTGGCGGTTGGTATTTCAGCCGTTCCGGATGTCTGGACGGTCGTGGGTGGAGCTGTCGATACCGGCGCGGCACGGCTTGCCGGCGGCGCTGTCTGGGTGGCCTTGTGCGGCTCGGACCGTCGCGCGGGCGCGTCGTCGCCGCCGTCCGGGCGAAACACCAGCAGGCGCAGCAGCAGCATTTCAAGGCCGCTGGCCGGGTCCGGCGCCAGCGGCAGGTCGCGCCGGCCGATCAGCGCCATCTGGTAGTAGAGCTGCACGTCCTCGGCGGCGATGCGGTCGGCAAGCGCATTGACGACCACCGGGTCGGCATCGGCGGCCAGACTCGCGCCCGGTACTGCCTGGCACAGCGCCACCTGGTGCAGCAGGCGCAGCAGGTCGTCCAGCACGGCGGCCGGGTCGGCGGCCTGGGCGTTGGTTTCGGCCAGTGCCGCCAGCAGGGCCGGGCCGTCGCCATCGGCCAGGGCATTGAGCAGCCGGACGGAGTGGCTGCGGTCGAGCGTGCCCAGCATGGCGCGCACCGCGTCGGCGTGCAGCTGGCCGCCGCCGTGCGCCAGCGCCTGGTCGAGCAGGCTCAGGGCGTCACGCATGCTGCCGGCCGCGGCGCGTGCCAGCAGTTCCACGGCGGCCGCATCCGGCGCGATCTGCTCGGCCAGCAGCACGCGCGTCAGTTGTCCGCCGACCTGTTCGGGCGTCAATGCGCGCAGGTTGAACTGCAGGCAGCGCGACAGGATGGTGGCCGGAATTTTCTGCGGGTCGGTGGTGGCCAGCAGGAACTTGATGTGCGGCGGCGGTTCTTCGAGGGTCTTGAGCAGCGCGTTGAAGCTGCTCTTGGAGAACATGTGCACCTCGTCGATGAGGTACACCTTGTAGCGGCCCTGCGTGGGCGCGTACTGGACGTTCTCCAGCAGGTCGCGGGTATCGTCGACACCGGTGCGCGAGGCGGCATCGACCTCGATCAGGTCCATGAACCGCCCGCCGTCGATGGCGGTGCAGGCAGGACACTCGCCGCAGGGCTCGACGCTGACGCCCTGCTCGCAGTTCAGCGCCTTGGCGAACAGGCGGGCGACGGTGGTCTTGCCCACGCCGCGGGTGCCGGTGAACAGGTATGCGTGGTGCAGGCGGTCGCTGGCCAGGGCATTGGTCAGGGCGCGGCGCACGTGCTCCTGACCGACCATGTCGGCGAAGCGGCGAGGCCGCCACTTGCGGGCGAGCGCCTGATAGCTCACTGGACGCCTGCCGGCATGAGGGCGGCGGAACCTGCCAGCCGGGCCCCGGCGCCTGAATCGTTCGCTACCGTTGCTCCCTTCCGGGCCTGGCGGGGTTCACGAGCTATCACCGCGGGGAGACTGACAGGCCCGCCATTGAACGGAAAAAAACGACAGAACTGGCGGAGAGGGAGGGATTCGAACCCTCGATACGCTTTTGACGTATACACACTTTCCAGGCGTGCTCCTTCAACCACTCGGACACCTCTCCGGGAATCGGCCCCGGCCATGAGGAGCATCGAGTACGGCCGGATGGCGGCGCGGCAGACCCGCGCCAAGATCAACTCACGCGCGAGTAGTACTCGACGACGAAGTTTTCCTGCACCTCGAGCGGGATGTCGGCGCGCTCGGGCATGTGCCGGAAGGTGCCGGTCATCTTGCTGGCGTCCATGTCCAGGTACTCGGGCAGGCTCAGCGACGGCGACTGCAGGGTCTCCACGATCACCGGATGCTGGCGGCTGCCTTCGCCCACGCCGATCACGTCGCCGGGACGCAGCGGGTAGCTCGGAATATCCACGCGGCGGCCGTTGACCGTGATGTGACCGTGCTTGACCACCTGGCGGGCGGCCGGGATGGTCGGCGCGAAGCCCAGCCGGAACGCCACGTTGTCCAGGCGCGATTCGAGCAGCGCCAGCAGGTTCTTGCCGGTGTCGCCCTTGCGGCTGGCGGCGGCCTTGAAGTAGTTGCGCAGCTGACGCTCGCCCAGGCCGTAGTTGTAGACCAGCTTCTGCTTCTCATCCAGGCGCAGGCGATAGTCGCTGGGCCGGCCACGGCGGGCGCCGTGCTGGCCGGGCGGGTTGGCGCGCACGCCGTCGGTCTTGCGGGTGAGACCCGGCAGTTGCTGCTGAAAACGCCGTACAACCCTGAGCCGGGGACCGGTATACCGTGCCATCGATGCTGTGTCCTGACCTGAAAAAAACGCCGGGCGGGTGCCCGGCGGTTCAAAAACAAGGGGGCTATGTTACCCGCGCCGGCGTGTGGGTTTCAAGCCGCTGCTGCTGCGCACCGGTCGGCTGGCCGGGGCCGGGCGCGCGGATACGCTGGCCAGCTCGGCCGCGGTGGCCTCGCGGTACTGGCCACGGCCGAGCGCACGCGGCAGTTGCAGCGGCCCGAAACGCACCCGCAGCAGCCGGCTGACGACGATGCCCTGCGAGGTCCACAGGCGGCGCACCAGGCGATTGCGGCCCTCGTCGACGGTGACGTTGTACCAGTGGTTGCGCCCCTCGCCGCCGCCGTCGGTGATGATCACGAAGCGGGCCGGCCCGTCCTCGAGTTCCACGCCGGCGCGCAGCCGCTCCAGCATGGCCGCGTCCACGTCGCCATTGACGCGCACCGCGTATTCGCGCTGCAGGTGATTCGAGGGGTGCATCAGCCGGTTGGCCAGCGCGCCGTCGGTGGTCAGCAGCAGCAGGCCGGAGCTGTTGATGTCCAGGCGCCCGACGCTGATCCAGCGCCCGCTCGGCAACGGCGGCAGGCGGTCGAATACGGTCGGCCGGCCTTCAGGGTCATGGCGTGTGCAGACCTCGCCTTCCGGCTTGTGGTAGATCAAAAGCCGCGTCTTGGCCGGCGCCGCCAGCGTGACCGGCTGGCCATCCACGGCAATGCGATCGGCACCGGTCACGCTCTGGCCGAGCACCGCCGGCTGGTCGTTGACGTGCACGCGCCCGGCGCGGATCCAGTCCTCGATCTGCCGCCGCGAGCCCAGGCCCACCTGCGCCAATACCTTGTGCAGCCGCTCGCCGGCGGCTGGATGCTTGCGTTCAGTTGGCATGGTCGGCCGCCTCCGGCGGCAGCATGGACAGTTGCAGATCGCCGATCCGCTCATCGTCGGGGTTGGCCAGGTCCGCCAGCGCCGGCAGTTGGCTGAGGCTGCGCAGGCCGAAGTAGTCCATGAAGGCCTTGGTGGTGCCGAACACCGCCGGCCGGCCGGGCACCTCGCGGTGACCGAGCACGCGCACCCAGCCGCGGTCGAGCAGGGATTTGATCATGCCGCTGCCCAGCGACACGCCGCGGATGTCCTCGATATCGGCGCGCGTCACCGGCTGGCGGTAGGCGATGATGGCGAGCGTCTCGAGCACCGCCCGCGAGTAGCGCGGCGCCCGCTCGGCCAGCAGCGGCGCCACCGCCGCGGCGTGCACGGCGCGCACCTGGTAGCGATAGCCGCTGGCGGTTTGCACCAGCTCCAGCGCGCGGTCCGCGCACTCCAGGGTCAGCTGGTCGATGGCGCGGATGATGTCGGCGCGGGTCGCCGTCTGGCCTTGCGGCAGCAGCCGCTGCAGGCGCTCCACGTCGAGCGGTTCGCTCGCCACCAGCAGGGCCGCCTCGATCAGGCGCAGCAGGTCCATCAGACGGCCGGGCGAAGATAAATCGGCCCGAAGGCCTCGGCCTGGCCAAGCTCGATCAGGCGTTCGCGCACCAGTTCCAGGATGGCCAAAAAGCTCACCACCACCCCGGCGCGGCCCTCGGCCGGCTGCAGCAGCGACAGCAGGGGCGTGAACTCACCGGCCGTCAGGCGCTGCAGAATCAGGCTCATGCGCTCGCGCACCGACAGTGGCTCGCGGCGCACGTGGTGGTGAACCTTGAGCGCGCCGCGGGCCAGCACTTCGGTCATCGCGCTCAGCAGTTCGGCAAGACTGACCTGCGCCTCCTGAGCCGGCTGGTCCAGCTCCGGCAGCGCCACCGCCAGCGGCAGCACGTCGCGGCCGAACTGCGGGCGCTGCGCCAGCACCTCGCTGGCGTGACGAAAGCGCGCGTAGTCCTGCAGGCGGCGCACCAGCGCGGCGCGCGGGTCGTCCTCTTCGGTGTCGCCGGCCGGGCGCGGCAGCAGCATGCGCGATTTGATTTCCGTCAGCACCGCCGCCATGACCAGGTAATCGGCCGCCAGCTCCAGGCGCAGATCGCGCATCAGGTCGACGTAGGCCATGTACTGGGCGGCCACTTCAGCGACCGGGATGTCCAGGATGTCCAGGTTCTGGCGCCGGATCAGCCACAGCAGGAAATCGAGCGGCCCCTCGAAGGCATCCAGGAACACCTCCAGCGCGTCCGGCGGGATGTAGAGGTCTTCCGGCAGGCGCGTCAGCCGCTCACCGTGCACGCGGGCGAGGGGCAGCTCCTGCTGCGCCGGCTGCGCGGCGCTGGCGGTATCAGCGCTCAGCGGTAGCCCAGCCCCATGACCTGGCGCACCTCGTCCAGGGTCTCGCGGGCCTGCTCTCGGGCCTGCTCGCAGCCGCCGGCGATGATCTCGCGCACCAGACCGGGGTCGTCCTCGAACGGCCGCGCCCGTTCGCGAAACAACGAAAGCTCGGCCTGCACCGCATCAACCAGCGGCTTCTTGCAGTCAAGACAGCCGATGCCGGCGCTGCGGCAACCTTCCTGTACCCAGGCGCGCTGCGCGTCGTCGGAGTACACCTGATGCAGGCTCCACACCGGGCACTTTTCTGGATCGCCGGGGTCGCTGCGGCGCACCCGCGCCGGGTCGGTCGGCATGGTGCGCAGTTTTTGCGCCACCGCGTCCGGATCCTCGCGCAGGCCGATGGCGTTGCCGTAGGACTTGGACATCTTGCGCCCGTCCAGGCCCGGCATTCGGGCGGTTGCGGTCAGCAGCGGCTGCGGCTCGGGCAGCACGATGATGCCGCCGCCTTCCAGGTTGCCCAGCAGGCGCTCGCGATCGCCGAGGCTGATGTTGGCCTGGCCACGGATCAGCGCCTGCGCCACGGCCAGCGCTTCCTGGTCGCCGCGTTCCTGATAGGCGCGGCGGTTGTCCTCGTACAGCTGCGCCTGCTTGCGGCCGAGCTTGCGCAGTGCCGCTTGCACGCGGGTCTCGAAATCGACCTCGCGGCCATAAAGATGGTTGAAGCGCCGCGCCACCTCGCGCGTCAGTTCCAGATGCGCCACCTGGTCCTCGCCGACCGGCACCAGGGTCGCCTTGTAGGCCAGGATGTCGGCGCCCTGCAGCAGCGGGTAGCCAAGAAAGCCATAGGTGGCCAGATCCTTGTCCCGCAGCTGTTCCTGCTGATCCTTGTAGGTGGGCACCCGTTCGAGCCAGCCCAGTGGCGTGATCATCGACAGCAGCAGGTGCAGTTCGGCGTGCTCCGGCACCCGCGACTGCACGAACAGCACCGCGCTGCCCGGATCGACGCCGGCTGCAAGCCAGTCGACGATCATGTCTTGCGTGTGCTCGGCGACCTGCTGCGGGTGTTCGTAGTCGGTGGTCAGTGCGTGCCAGTCGGCGGCGAAGAAAAAGCACCGGTGCTGGTGCTGCAGGCGCACCCAGTTCTTCAGCACCCCGTGGTAGTGACCCAGGTGCAGGCGTCCGGTCGGGCGCATGCCGGACAGGACCCGATCGTGCGGTGCGGCCACAGTGTTCAAGCAGACCCTCCCAGGCCAACCAGCGTCAATAGTATTTCGTTGAGCAGGCCGATGGCCGGCTGCAGCAGGCGGCCGAGCACGCCGGTCATCAGCAGCGCCAGCACGATCATCAGCCCGTAGGGTTCCAGGGCCGCGAAGCGGGCCGCCTGCCGGTTGGGCAGGATACCGGTCAGCACCCGCCCGCCGTCCAGCGGCGGTACCGGCACCAGGTTCAGCACCATCAGGATCAGGTTGATGGCGACGCCGGCCTGGGCCATGAAAAACAGCGGCTGCGCCGCCCACGGCAGCGTGTTCAGAAAGGCCACCGACAGGCGCAGCAGCAGCACCCAGCCGATGGCCATGACGAGGTTCGACAGCGGTCCTGCGGCCGCCACGATGGCCATGTCCCGCTTGGGATTGCCAAGATTGCGGTAGTCGACCGGCACCGGCTTGGCCCAGCCGAACAGGAAGCCGCCGGGCAGCAGCAACATGACCAGCGGCACCAGCACGGTGCCGATCGGGTCGATGTGCTTGAGCGGATTGAGCGTCAGGCGGCCCAGCATCTGCGCCGTGCGGTCGCCCAGGCGCCGCGCCACGTAGCCGTGCGCCACCTCGTGCACGGTGATGGCGAACAGCACCGGCAGGGCCCAGATGGCGATTTTTTGCGGCAGGGAGAAATCGAGCATGGTGGCGCCGTGGGAAAGGCGCGTGGGCGCCGGGCTGTCTCAGCGGCCCTGGTAGTGGCCGGGACGCTTCTCGAAGAAGGCCGCCAGCGCCTCGGCGTGATCGTCGGTGCCGTGGCAGGCCGCCTGCAGCGCTGCGCTGTAATCGAGGAAATGTTTCAGGTCCATGGCCTGGCCGGCGCGCAGCAGGCGCTTGGCCAGGCGCAGCGCCTGCGGCGGCTTGCCGGCGATCTGCGCCGCCAGTTGCCGTGCCCGCGCCATCAGGTCGGCCGGCGGCAGCACTTCGAGCACGATGCCCAGGCGCAGCGCCTCGTCGGCGTCCACCAGGCGGCCGGTGAAGGTCAGTTCGGCCGCCCGCTGGTGGCCGAGCGCGCGCGGCAGGAACCACGCCCCACCGTCGCCCGGGATGATGCCCAGGTTCAGAAAGGTCTCGCCAAAGCGCGCCGTGGTCGCTGCCAGGCGCAGGTCGCACATCATGGCGACGTCGAAGCCGGCGCCGACCGCGGCGCCGTTCACGGCCGCGATCACCGGCACTTCGAGTTCGTACAGCGCCAGCGGAATGCGCTGGATGCCCAGGCGATAGGACTGCTGGATGTCCATGGCGCTGCCGGCGAAGATGCCATCCTTGGCCTGCATCTTCTTGACGTTGCCGCCGGAAGAGAACGCCTCGCCGGCGCCGGTCACGATCAGCACCGAGATGTCCGGCCGGGTCGGTACCAGCGCCAGCACGGACACGATCTCGTCGATCATGCCCTCGTCGCTGATGGCGTTGCGCGTTTCCGGCTGGTTGAAGGTGAGGGTGGCGACGCGGTCGGCAACCTCGAAATCGACGTGCTGGTAGCTCATGAAAGGTCCGGGCGGCGGGCAGGGTTACAGGGCGCAGCGGCCGGCATCGACCACGTGCGCGGCGATGCGCTGGCGCAGCGCCATCACGTCGGCGGCCGGCCGGACCACGCTGGGGGCGGCGATGCCAAGGTGCGTGGCCGCCTCGGCGGCCAGTTGCGCCACCTGCGCGGCGGCCTGGGTCAGCACCAGCAGTGCCACGTCCTCGTGTACCGGCTGGCAGTGCGGGTGGCGGGCCACGCGCAGCGCGGTCGACTCGGCCAAGTAGATGGCCGTCATCATGTCGGCCAGGTGCGCCATCAGTTCCTGGTCGGCGTCGAAGCCCTTGCCGCTGCCGTGTTTTTCCAGGGCCGCGCTGAAACAGCGGGCGTGGGCCAGCTTCAGGCTGGCCAGCGCGCTGTCGGTCGAACTGCCGGCCAGCCCGAGCTCACCGCCGCTGAGTTTCTTCAGCAGCGTGCGCGGCATGACGATGCGGTTGATCTCGTTGGTGCCCTCGTAGATGCGGGCGATGCGCGCATCGCGCAGGTACTTGGCCGCCGGGTACTCCTCCAGAAAGCCATAGCCGCCGAACATCTGCAGCGCCTCGTCGGCCACCCGGGCCAGCAGTTCGGAGCCGGCGATCTTGGCGATCGAGCACTCCAGCGCGAAATCCTGCAATGCCGCCAGCTTGGCCTCGCCGGTGCGCCCGCCGGCGTTGGCCAGTGCGTCGATGGCGCCCCCGGCGCGGTAGATGGCGCTCTCGACGGCGTAGATGTCCGCCGCGGCCTGGCCGATCTTGCGCCGGATCATGCCGAAATCGGCGATGCGCTGGCCGAACTGCTTGCGCCCGACGGCGTAGTCGAGCGCGGCATCCAGCGCGCACTTGGCGCTGCCCAGCGCCGTGCCGCCCAGCTTGTAGCGGCCGTTGTTCAGGATGTTGAAGGCAATCACGTGCCCGCGGCCGATCTGCCCCAGCACGTGGTCGCGCGGGATGCGCGCGTCCTGCAGGATGACCTGCCGGGTCGACGAGCCGTACATGCCCAGCTTGTGCTCCTCCGCGCCCAGGCTCATGCCTGGTGCATCGAAGGGCACGATGAAGCAGCTGAAACCGGTCTGGCCGTCCACCTCGCCCAGCACCTTGGCGAACACGAAGCCGACGTCGGCAATGCCGGCATTGGTGATGAACTGCTTGGTGCCGTTGAGTACCCACGCATCGCCGTCCAGCACGGCGGTGGTGCGCGCGGCGAGTGCATCCGATCCTGAGCCCGGCTCGGTCAGGCAGTAGCAGCCGCGCAGCTGGCCACTGGCGAAGCCGGGCAGCCAGGCGGCCTTTTGCGCGTCCGTGCCAAACAGCGCCACCGGCAGCGAGCCGATGCCGTTTTGCACCATCAGCGTCAGCATGAAGGACTGCTCGCGGCCGGTGCTCTCGAGCACCCGCATCGACACCGGCAGCGGCAGGTCGAGGCCGCCGTACTGCTCGGGCAGGTCGAGCATGGTCAGGCCAAGCTCGGACGCCTGCTGCATCAGGCCCTCCAGCACGCCGGGGGTCTTGGCCTCGATGTCGGCCAGCCTGGGCCACACCTGCTCGTCGCAAAAGCGCCGCGCGGTATCGAACAGCGCCCGGTCCTCGGCGCTGAAATCCTCGGGCGTGAAGGTCGGTCCCGGCGCCTGCGCCGGGTCCAGGAAGGCGCCGCCGTGTGTGTCGCTCATGATCGGTTCGTCAGCGGGAATGAGTCAGCGGCTTGGGTGCCGTTACTTCGGCGCCAGCCGGATGGCGCCGTCCAGGCGGATGGTCTCGCCGTTCAGCAGCACGTTCTCGACGATGGTCTGCACCAGCGCCGCGTACTCGGCCGGATCGCCCAGACGCGGCGGAAACGGCACGCTGGCGCCCAGGCTCTGCTGCACGGATTCGGGCAGCGATTCTAGCATCGGGGTCCGGAACAGCCCGGGCGCGATGCTCATCACGCGGATGCCATGGCGGGCGAACTCGCGCGCCAGCGGCAGGGTCATGCCGACCACGCCGCCCTTGGAGGCCGAATACGCGGCCTGGCCGATCTGGCCGTCGAAGGCGGCCACCGAGGCGGTGTTGACGATCACGCCGCGCTCGCCGTCGCCGCGCGGCGCGTTGCCCTGCATGCGCGCGGCGGCCAGGCGCACCAGGTTGAAGGTGCCGACCAGATTGATGCCGATGGTGCGCGCGAACTGCTCCAGCGGCATCGGGCCGGTCTTGCCCAGCGTGAGCCCGGCGCCGACCACGCCGGCGCAACTGACCGCCAGATCGAGCCCGCCCATGGCCGCCAGCCCGTCGTCGAGCGCCGCTTCCAGCGCCGCGCCGTCGGTGACATCGACCGCGCGAAACTGCGCTCGCGGGCCAAGTGCCGCGATCGCCGCCGCGCCCGCGTCGGCATTCACATCCAGCAGCAAGGCCTGCCCGCCGGCCGCGATCACGCGCCCGGCAGTCGCCAGCCCCAAACCGGACGCACCGCCGGTGACGACGGCACGAATACCTTCGAATTGCATGGAGAACCTCAGGGAACGCGTTTTCAGGGCGATGCTGACGCGGCGGGCGGGCGATTGTCCAGCATCGAAGGTGGGCAGAAAGTGATGACTCGCGTCCCGATCAGCGGCGCTGCGCGTGCGGCGGGCCGGAATTCTGTCAGTTCAGTTGCAGGAACGGCCGGCTGCCTTGGGAAACGCTGAATAAATCCATCCTGGATTTCTCAGCGCCCGCCATCGGAAAAGCGTGGTTTTCCGATGGCTTACAAGATCAGCAGCTTACAGCCGCTGATCTTGTAAGCGCGTCCCTGCGCTGCGGGAAACGCTGAATACTTCAGCATTTCCCTTGCACAGCCGGGCCTCGAACGCCGCCGGCGGCCCTCAGAGCAGGAAGCTCAGGTTCGGCGACTGGATGATGGACTGGTCGATGGCGGCGTCTCGGCGGGCGATGCGAAAGCCGTCGCCCTCGATGCGCAGCCGGTCCTTGCGCCGGGCGCCCAGGATGAACGGCACCGGTTCACTGGCACGCACGCGGTAGATCAGCAGGCGACTGTCGACGTCGATCGCGTCCGCCTCGTCGGTGGCCCGGCGGGCGCGGATGTTGGTGACGAAATAGTTGTAGACGCTCGGCGGGTTCTCGGCCGTGGTGGTGGTCGGGTTGCCCAGCAGGTTGGTGCGCACTTTCAGGCTGACGTGGTTGTCGTCGAAGTACGGATTGCCGATGCCGATCTGGCGCCGGGTGCCATGCTCGTAGAACTCCGGAAAGCCGACGCGGTAGTGGATGTCCTCGGTCAGCAGCGCGAACCATTTCACATACTGGCGCTGCGACAGCAGGTCGGCTTCGTCGTAATAGAAGTCGCACAGGCGGCGGTAGAGCGCGTCTTCAACGACGCGCGCGGCGGTCTCGGTGGTCACTCGGAACTCTCCAGAAAAAGGCGAGCCGCCGGCCTTTTGCAGACCGGCAGCAATCGTTGGCGCCGGATTTCAGCGCGCGCCGGACATGTAGGCGCGCCACTGCAGCAGGTTGTTGAACTCCGTGACCTCGCAGTAATTCGAGGGTAGGCAACGCCGGGGCCGGGCCAGTCGGCGATCGGCCGGTCGCGGTAGTTCAGCGCCACCTGGAAATTCACGTCCAGGGTGCGCGAGATCTCGCCTTCGCTGCCACGCTGGATGCCGTGCCAGGCCTCGGCATCGTCCTGGTCGAAGGTACCGCCGGCGGTGAAGGTGCGCACGCCGGCCAGCATGGCCTGTTGCTTGAGCGCCTCGCCGGCTTCTTCCTCGACCAGGAACCAGTTCCAGATTTCGGTTCGGTTCACTGCGATTGGTTGCCAGACACGGATGGCGAAGAAGTTGGTGACCGGTTCGCGCTGCATGTCAAAGCCGATCGGCCCATAGACCCAGGAGAAATTCGGGAACACCGTGCCGACCGAGGCCAGACAGCGCTCCAGGATTTGCACCTGCTCTGGCTTGAGCGTCTGCTTGTACAGCGCCACCAGGTCCGGGTCATAGCCGAACCACGGCGGCATCTCCAGCGGACCCTGGGTCCAGATGCCGTTGTACGGACCCGCCGCCACCGATGGGCTGTCGACCAGCGCTTTCGTGATCATGGCGCGCGCGCCGGGCATGCCGCCGGCCAGGGCGGCGTCCACGATCGGGCCGTGCACCTTGACCGCGTGCGGACCGTCGGCGCCGAAGTTCAGCGGGCCGAGCTTCCAGTTGTTGGTGGGGCTCCAGCGGTGCGGCAGGCCGAGCACGGTCATGCCCTTGGGCGTGCGGTTGAACATGATGTCCAGATACCAGCGGGCGTCGCCCAGGTGCTGGTCCAGGGATGGCGCGTCGTGATTCCAGGTGGCGAACACCAGCCCGGCGTAACTGCCCACTCGCGCCTGGCGCAGGTCCAGGCTGCGGAAGTCGACCTTGCCGCCGTAGGTGTTGTCCTCGGCTGTCGCCACCAGGGCGCCGCTGGTGCTGAACACCCAGCCGTGGTACGGGCAGGTGAAGCCGCGCCCGTGGCCACTGTCGGTGCGACACACCAGGGTGCCGCGGTGGGTGCAGCTGTTCAGCAGCACGCGCACGCGACCGGTGTTGTCGCGCACCAGGATGACCGGGTCGTTGCCCATCTTGCGGGTGACGTAGTCGCCGTTTTTGGGAATTTCCGACTCGTGGCCGATGTACAGCCAGGTGCGCGTGAAGATGCGCTGCAACTCGAGGCGAAACAGGTTCTCGTCGGTGAAGATCAGGCGGCTGGCGGTGGCGTTCTCGACATCCACCAGGCGCTCGATTTCAGACGGTTGCCATCCTTGTTCGATCTGCATGGGTCATTCCTCCGTGAATTGACTGGTGCATCACCGGGTCTGAACGACCGTTCGGCTTGCGCTATTGTTCATCAGCGCAGCTTGCGGATGCAAACGGGCGAACGGCTTGCCGCCGCAACGGTCGCGCTGCCTGTCAGGCGCCACCGGGATCGCCATCCGCACGGCCGCCGATGGCCTGCGCGGCCTGCGCCGACACGCTGCGCAGGTGCACGTCCCGCTGCGGGAAGGGGATTTCGATGCCGGCCTCGCGCAGCGCCTGGTTGATGGCCATGTGCAACTCGTGCTGGGCCGGCACCGAATCCTGCAGCGTGCGCACATAGGCGCGCACCTCGAATTCGAGAGCGCTGTCGCCAAAGCTGGTGAACAGTACCTGCGGCGCCGGATCGCTCATCAGGCGCGGGTTGGCCTGTACCACGCCCAGCAACAGCTGCTGCGCCTGCGCGGTATCGACACCGTAGGCAATGCCGACCTTGACCACCACGCGCAGTATCTGGTCGGACAGGGTCCAGTTGACGAACTGCTCGGTGATGAAGGTCTTGTTCGGGACGATCAGCTCCTTGCGGTCGAAATCGGTGATGGTGGTGGCGCGGATGCGGATGCGCGCCACGTTGCCGCTGACGCCGCCCACGGTGACGATGTCGCCGACCCGAAACGGCCGCTCGCCCAGGATGATCAGGCCCGAGATGAAGTTGGCGATGATCTCCTGCAGGCCAAAGCCGATGCCCACGCCCAGCGCCGCCACCAGCCACTGCGCCTTGGCCCATTCGACGCCCAGCAGGTTTATTGCCACCAGCGCGCCGACCGTGACGATGACGTAACGCGTTACGGTAATGGCGGCATAGCGGGCGCCGGCGTCCATGTCGAGGCGCTGCAGGACGGCGATTTCCAGCACCCCTGGCAGGTTTCGCGACGCGAACACCGTCACGGCCGCAATGCCGGCCGCCAGCAGCAGGCTCAGCAGCGTGACGACGCCGGAGGCAGCGCCCGCTTCGCCGCCCAGCCGATAGCGCCACAGCACGATCTGGTCGAGCGACTGCAGGGCCGGCAGCAGGTCCGCCCACACCCACAGCAGCACGCCCGCGATGGCCAGCGACAGGACAAAACCCAGCAGGCTGCGCGCCTGTTCGTCCACCGCCTCGATGTCGAGCGCGTCCTCGGGTTCCGGTTCGCCGTCCGTTGCCGGCCCTGCGCCCAGGGCCTGCTTCAGGCGCAGGCGCCGCTGCGCCACCGCCAGTGCGCGCAGCACCAGGTAATAGACCAGCAGCAGTCCGAGCAGCCACCAGCCGGTCTGCATCGCCCGCCCCTGCAGCTGCAGGGCTGCGTAATAGAAACCGAGCATGGCGAGCCCTGCCGGCAGCAAGGGGCTGACCGCCGCCAGCGGATGCCACACCCGGCGCCAGCGCCACAGCCAGCCGCTTTGCCGCGACGCCAGGTACGCGGCCGGGGCGCCCCGCTGCGGATGCAGCGTGCGCCACAGGAACGCCGCCAGCGCCGCCGAGAACACGACGAAGGCCAGCCGCCCGACGGTGGCGCGCGTGGCGGCCTGCCCGAGGCGCTCGCTAAAGATCACCAGCAGGCCGGCCGGCACCAGCACCAGGCGCAGGCGCGCCACCTGCCGGCGCAGAATCTGTCGTGCCTGGGCCTGCCACTGGTAGTGCGCCTCCAGCAGCCCGCCGTGGCGGGCAATTTCCCGGATGAACGCGAGCACGAACACCGCCGGCGCCATGCCCGACAGCGCGCCTGCGCTGGCATCGGCGAACGAGGCATCCGGTGAGTCCGAAGCCAGCAGGCGCCCGAGCAGATACATCAGCAACGGTCCCGGCAGCACGCGCAGGGCGGCGTAAACAAGCGCCAGTGCCGTGAACCAGGCGCTGTCGCGATGAATGTCGATCAGGCGCACGGCATCGGCCTGTTGCCGGTGCTGCAATCGACCTCGCAAGGCGAACAGGACCAGCGGCAGCAGCAGCCCGAGCGCCGCCAGCGGCCCGGTGGCAAGCACGGTGACCAGCGCCGCCGGCAGTTCGGCCCAGCGCGCCGGCTGCAGCAACTCGCGCAGGGCCAGCGGCCAGGCCCGCAGCCAGGCCGGTCCCAGCGGGTCCACGTCCGGCGTCCACAGCAGCCGCCGATCGAGCAGGCTGGCGTAGCTTTGTGCCACCTGCAGCAGCTGCTGCTGGCGCCGATCAAGCTCGCTGAGCAGGGCGATGCGGCGGGCATAGGCATCGTCGAGCCGCCCCATCAGGTCGGCCTGTGCGCGCAGCAGGCTGCCCAGCTGCTGCCGAAGCGCGCTGCGCTGTGCCTCGTCGAGCGCCGGTTGGCGCTGCTGCACCAGTTCGCCCGCGTGCTGGTAGGGCAGGCCCAGCTCGCGCCGCTGCTCGCCCAGACGCAACTGGCGCAGGCGCGCTTCGCCGATGTCGCGGTTGCGCGCGGCGGCCTCGCGCCGGTATTCCTCCGGGCGCGGCAGGCGCAGGCGCCGATCGTGCAGTGCCTGCGCCAGGGCGCCGCTCAGTTCGGCCAGATCGAGCTGCGCCTGGGTCGCTCGAAACAGGGACTCGATCTCGCCCTGGCGGGTCTGCGTCTGCGCGATGGCGGCACTGGTTGTGTCGTCGGCCTGCAGCACCCTGGCCAGCTCGCGGGTCAGTGCCGCCTGCTGGGCGGCCGCTTCGCGGATCAGCGGATCGGCGTCGGCGGCGCCTTCCACCAGCGCCTCGGCGTCGGCCAGTTCCTGACGCGCCAGTGCCTGCCGCGCTGCGCTCAGGCGCGCCGACAGGGCGCTGACGTAATCCTGAAGCGCCGCGACCCGGCGTTGGGCCGCATCACGCTCGGCCTGTGCCAGCTCGCGCCGTATTTCCACCGTGCGCAGTTGTTCTTCGCGCAAGGCGATGCCGGCCAGCAGCGCGCTGCGCCGGGTGGCCCGGGCCAGTGCCTGCGCCTCGGACAGCGCTCCGCCCCCGGTTTCCGGAATCGTCTCCGGGGTGTCCAGTGCCTGCAGCTCGGCGCGTGCCTGTGCCAGCTCCGGTTGCAGCGTGATCGGCGCCTGCGTGAGCGCCTGCACGCGCCGGTCGAGCGCGTCCTGTTCGCCGAGCACGGCTTCGAGCGCCCCCTGCGCCTCGGCCAGAGCGGAGCCGAGGCTGGCGATGTCGGCGCTGTCCGATGGCGGCGCGGGAGATGTGGCGCGCTGGTTGCGCAGGGCGGTGATGCGAGCGGGCGCCGAGCGCACGGTCAAGATCAGCGCGTCGCGCTCGGCGCGCTGCGCGGCGGCCTCCCGCAGGTGGCGCTGGGCCGCCTGCAGCTGGGCCACTACGGCAGCCCGATCGGCCTCGGCCAGGGACTGGTCGGCCTGGGCAGCGGCCAGGCGTTGCTCGATCAGGGCGGCATCCGGCGTGCTTGCGTCCGCTGGCGCCTCGCCCGCGGCCCCGGCCAGGCCGGGAACCGCGCTTGCGGCTACCGCCAGCCACAGCAGCATGTGGCGCAATGCCGGCCGCACCGGCCAGCCGGCCGGCGGCCGCTCAGCCCGCGGCAATCCGCTCACGCAGGGCAGCGGCCACGGTCGGGTGCAGAAACACCGACACGTCGCCGCCGAAGCGCGCCACTTCCTTGACCAGGCTGGACGAGATGAACGAATGCTGCTCGGCCGGGGTCAGGAAAATGGTCTCGATCTGCGGGCGCAGGTGGCGGTTCATGGTGGCCAGCTGGAACTCGTATTCGAAATCCGACACCGCCCGCAGGCCGCGCAGGATGACCTGTGCGTTCTGGCTGGTGACGAAATCGACCAGCAGGCCGTCGATCGGCATCACGCGCACATTGGGCAGGTCGCCGATGGCGGCCCGCACCAGGTCGATGCGCTCGTCCAGGCTGAACAGGGGATGTTTGCTGATGTTGCGGGCAATGCCGACGATGACCTGCCCGAACAGCCGCGCCGCCCGTTGGATGAGGTCGGCGTGGCCGTTGGTGATCGGATCGAACGATCCGGGATAAACCACAGTTGCCATGTGCTCCCCGTGCCGTGGCTGCGTTGTCTGTGAATCCGCCAAGTGTGTGGCGGACTGCGTGCACGCGCAGGGGCCGCCTCAGGCGCCGCCCTCCCACGCCAGAAGATGATAGCCGACCTCCCCGGCGCGCTTGCTGCGCCAGGGTGTGAGCCCGGCCGGCAGGGCCGGCAGTCCGTCCCGGGCCGCATGTTCGATGTAGACCAGCGCGCCGGGCGCCAGCTGGCCACTGCCGGCCAGCGTCGCCAGCAGCGGCGCCAGAGCGCCCTCGGCGAACGGCGGGTCCAGGAACACCAGATCGAAACGCCGCCCGGCCGTGCGCAGAAAGCTTTGCGCATCGACCCTGCGCACCTCGCCGCCGCGGGCACTCAGCTGCGTCAGTGTGGCCTGCAGGTAGGCGGCGACCCGCGGATCGCGCTCCACCAGCAGCACGCTGTCGGCGCCGCGCGACAGCGCCTCGATACCCAGCGCCCCGCTGCCGGCGAACAGATCCAGACAGCGCGCACCGTCGATGCTGCCCTGCAGCCAGTTGAACAGCGTCTCGCGCACGCGGTCCGGCGTCGGGCGGATGCCGGTGTCGGGCGGAAAGCGCAGCCGCCGGCCGCGCCACTGGCCGCCGATGATGCGCACCTCGTTGCGCGGTGCGCTCACTGACCGGTCGGGCCGGCGTCGCCGCCGACGCGGATCAGCACCAGCCTTTCGGGGTCGATGCGCCGCTCGAAGGCGTCTCGCACCTGCGCCACGGTGACCGCGTTGACGCGCTCGACGTAGCGGTCCAGCCAGTCCAGCGGCAGGCCGTAGAAGCCGAGCATGGCCAGGTATTCGACGATTTCCTTGTTGCTGTCCAGGCGCAGCGGAAAGCCGCCCGACAGATTGCGCTGCGCGGCCTGCAGTTCGGCCGCGGTCGGCCCCTCGGCGATGAATTCGTCGAGCGTCTGGCGCAGCAGGGCAGTTGCCTCGCCGGCCTGATCGCCGCGCGTCTGCAGGCCCATCAGGAACGGACCCGCCTGGCGCATCGGCATGAAGTAGCTGTAGGCGCTGTAGGCCAGGCCACGCTGCTCGCGGATGACGTTGCTGACCCGCGACACCAGGCCCGCACCGCCCAGCACGTGGTTGCCGACCACCAGCGGGAAGTAGTCCGGATCGTCCCGCGCGAGCACCGGCGCGCCGAGCAGGATGTGCGTCTGGGCCGCCGGGTGGCGGATGCGCTCGTTGACCGCCTGCGCCAGCGGCAGCACCGAGGTCAGGGCCGGCGCCGGCTCGCCGGAGGGCAGGCCGGCCAGCAGCCGCTCGACCAGCGCCTGTGCGGCTGCCCGGTCAAGATCGCCGACCAGTGCCACCACCGCGTTGCGCGCCACGTAGTAGCGGCGGTGGAAGGCCTGCGCGGCGTCGCGCGTGAGCAGCGGCAGGGCTTCCGGTTCGCCGTCCGGCCAGCCGGCGTAGGGGTGGGCGCGATAGGCGGCCTGGTAGAAGGCCCGGCTGGCGATCTGCGCCGGTTGCTCGCGCTCCTGCGCCAGGGCCACTTCCAGCGTGCGCTGGCCACGGGCGACGGCATCCTGCGGGAACTCGGGGCCGGCCAGAATCCTCGCCAGCAGGTCGACTGCCGGGTCCAGCAGCGGCCGATCGCTCAGCGAGCGCAGTGACACGACGGCCATGTCGCGCTCGGCCTGCGCCCCGTACTGGGCGCCCAGCCCCTCGAAACCGCTCGCGATGGCCTGCGCGTCCAGGCCGGCGGCGCCGTCGAACAGCAGGCCGCTGGTGAAGCGGGCGAGACCAGGCGTGGCCTCGTCACGCGCCGCGCCGGCATCGAAGGCCACGCGCACATCCACCATCGGCAGGTCGGGCGTGCTGACCAGCAGCACCCGGGCGCCGTTGCCGGTGGTCCAGGTTTCGATGGCCGGAATGGCGCCGGCCTGCAGGCTCAGGAGGCTGCCGAGGAACGCCGCCGCCACTGTGAGCAAGGCCGTTGCGCGCGTCCGCTCGCATTGGCGCGGCCAGGCGCTGCGGCCCTGGCCTGCGCGGCCCACCTCAACCACCGATGTCATGACGACCTCCGGGAACCTTGTTCGTGCGCTTGGGCAGGGCGCCCGGCTGCGGGCGCAGCACGCCGACCGTGAGCTTGTCCTCGCCCAGATAGCGCAGCGCTACCTGCTGCACCTGCTCGGGCGTGATGGCGCGGATGCGCGCCGCGTAGTCCTCGCCGACCCGCCAGCCCAGACCGATGGTCTCCAGCAAGCCGATGCGCATGGCCTGGTAGAACACCGAATCGCGCTGGTAGACCTCGGCCGCCACCACCTGCGCCTTGACCCGCTCCAGCTCGTCGGCGGCCACGGGTTGTTGGGTCAGCATGCGGATCTGCGCCCGCAGCGCCTGTTCCAGTTCCTCGACCGTGTGGCCCTGGGCCGGCGTGCCTTCCAGCAGGAACAGACCCGGCGCGCGCTGGAAGGACCGATAGCCGGCCCCGGCGCTGGCCGCGATTTCCTGCCCGCGCCGCACTTGACTGGCCAGACGCGCGCTCTCGCCGCCGTCCAGCACGCCGGCCAGCACCTCCAGCGCATACGGCTCCCAGTCGGCGGCATCGGCGGTGGCCGCCGGCGCGTGGTAGCCCATGATGAGGTAGGGCACCTCGGCGGGGGCCTTCAGTTCCAGGCGCCGCTCGCCGCGCTGCAGCGGCTCCATTTGTCGCTTCGGGGGCGTCACGGTGCCGCCCGGCAAGCCACCGAAATAGCGCCGGGCCAGCGAGAACACCCGCGCCGGCTCGACGTCCCCGACCACCACCAGCGTCGCGTTGCCGGGCTGATACCAGCGCCGGTACCAGTCTTTCAGATCCGCCACGGTCAGGGTGGCCAGGTCGTCTTCCCAGCCGATGATCGGGTTGCGATAGGGGTGGGCCAGGAAGGCGGTGGCGTTGAACTGCTCGTACAGCAGCGCCTGCGGCTGGTCATCGGTGCGCAGGCGCCGCTCCTCCTTGACCACCTCGACTTCCTTGGCGAATTCGCCGGCGTCCAGGCGCAGGTTGCGCATGCGGTCGGCTTCCAGGCGCAGGCTCACCTCCAGCCGGTCGGCTGCCAGGGTCTGAAAATAGGCCGTGTAATCGCTGCCGGTGAAGGCGTTTTCCTCGCCGCCGTTCTCGGCAATGATGCGCGAGAACTCGTTCGGCGCCAGGCGCTCGGTGCCCTTGAACATCATGTGTTCGAGCACGTGCGAGGCGCCGGTCAGGCCGCCCGGCTCGTAGCTGCTGCCGACCTTGTACCAGACCTGCGTGACCACCACCGGCGCGCGGTGGTCCTCGCGCACGATGACCTTCATGCCATTGCCCAGGGTCTGCTCCTGGGTTCCCGAAGCGGCGGACACCGCGGCGGTGGTCGCTGGGGTAGCCGCGTACAGCGGCGCACCTGCCAGCAGCAGGGCGCTGAGAATGCGTTTCACCGGAAAGCTCCTGTCGATGGGGGCGCCACGGCCGGCCGTGGCGCCGGTGTTAGCATAACCGGGCAAGGCCGACGCGGCCTTTGACCACCGATTCGCCTGCACGGTTGCATCCCGCTCCATGACCGACTCATCCCGGCCGGGCCTGTTCGCCCGCCTGCGTCAGGGCCTCTCGCGCACCCGCGAACGCCTGGGCGGCGGCATTGCCGACCTGGTGCTCGGCCGGCGCAGCATCGACGCCCTCACGGTCGAGGAAATCGAAACCCTGTTGCTGGGCGCCGACGCCGGCGTCGAGGCCACCACGGCGCTGGTCGACGACCTGAACGACCGCCTGGCGCGCCACGAACTGGCCGACGGCGAGGCCGTGCTGGCGGCGCTCAAGGAACGCATGCTCAAGCTGCTGGCCCCGTGCGAGGTGCCGGCACCGGTCTTCACTGCGCGCCCGCACGTCATCCTCATGGCCGGCGTCAACGGCGCCGGCAAGACCACCACCATCGGCAAACTGGCGCAGCGCCTGAAGTCCGAGGGCAAGCAGGTGGTGCTGGCGGCCGGCGACACCTTTCGCGCCGCCGCCGTCGAGCAGCTCAAGGTGTGGGGCGAGCGCCTGGGCGTGCCGGTGATTTCCCAGCAGCCGGGCGCCGATCCGGCGGCCGTGATCTACGACGCGCTGCTGGCGGCGCGCAGCCGCGGTGCCGACGTGGTGATCGCCGACACCTCCGGACGCCTGCACACGCAGGCCGGGCTGATGGACGAGCTGCGCAAGATCCGCCGCGTGATGGGCAAGTTCGACCCCGCCGCGCCGCACGAAACGCTGCTGGTGCTCGACGCCGGCAACGGCCAGAACGCCCTGGTGCAGGCGCGCCAGTTCAACGAGGCGATCGGCGTCACCGGCCTCGTGCTGACCAAGCTCGACGGCACCGCCAAGGGCGGGGTGGTGCTGGCCATCGCCAGTCAGCTGGGCCTGCCGATCCGCTTCATCGGCGTCGGCGAGAAGGCCGACGATCTGCGCCCGTTCGTGGCCCAGGATTTCGTCGAGGCGCTGCTGAGTCGGGATACCGACAGCCCCGCATGATCCGCTTCGAGCACGTCAGCAAGCGCTACGCCAACGGCGGCGACGCCCTCAAGGACATCAGTTTCACGCTGGAAGCGGGCGAGATCGCCTTCGTCACCGGCCATTCCGGCGCCGGCAAGAGCACCCTGCTGAAGCTGATCGCCGGCATCGAGAAACCCAGCCGCGGTCAGGCGCTGGTCAACGGCCAGAATCTGGCGCGCCTGTCCCGCCGCCGCCTGCCGTACTACCGGCGCGGTATCGGCATCATCTTCCAGGACCACAAGCTGCTGCCGGAGCTCAGCGTGGCCGACAACGTGGCCCTGCCGCTGGTGGTGGCCGGCCACCACGGCCCGGAAGTCGGTCGCCGCGTGCGCGCCGCGCTCGACAAGGTCGGTCTGCTCGGCAAGGAGCGCAGCACCCCGCAGGCCCTGTCCGGCGGCGAGCAGCAGCGGGTCGGCATCGCCCGCGCGCTGGTCGCAAGGCCGCCACTGCTGCTGGCCGACGAGCCGACCGGCAACCTCGACCCGGAGCTGTCGCGCGAGGTGATGCGCCTGTTTCGGGACTTCAACCAGGTCGGCGTGGCAGTGTTGATCGCCAGCCACGACCACGCCCTGATCGAAGAAATGGACGCCCGCACGCTGACCCTGCACGCCGGCAGCCTGGTCAGCGACGTGTAGATTCAGCCGTGCCCCGCTACCTCGAACGCCACCTGCAGGCGCTGATCGGCAGCCTCGGCCAGCTGTACCGCCAGCGCATGAACACGCTGCTGACGGCGCTGGTGATCGGCGTCAGTCTGGCGCTGCCGGCGAGCCTGCTGCTGGGCCTTACCACGCTGCGCCAGGCCACCGCCGCCTGGGACGGCGACGCACGCCTGACCGCCTATCTGAAGGCCGACCTGCCGGATGCCGAGGCCAGCGCCCTGGCCGGCAAGCTGCGCAAGGACCTGGCCGGGCAGGCCGACGTGACCCTGATCGACCGCGCCCAGGCGCTGGCCGAGTTCGAACGCAGTTCGGGCCTGGGCGAGGCGCTGGCCCTGCTCGGCGAGAATCCACTGCCGGCCGCGCTGGTAGTGACACCGCAGGCCCCCGCCGACGAGGCAACGCTGGCACGCCTCGCCGAGCGGCTGCACGCGCTGCCGCAGGTCGACGATGTGCAGTCCGACCTGGACTGGGTGCGGCGCCTGAATGCCCTGCTGGAACTGGGCAAACGCACGCTGTGGGCCTTCGCCGGGCTGCTGGGGGCCGGCGTGGTGCTGGTGACCGGCAACACCATTCGCCTGGCCATCTTCAACCGGCGGGCGGAAATCGAAATCACCAAGCTCATCGGCGGTACGGACGCCTTCATCCGCCGGCCGTTCCTGTACTGGGGCCTGCTGCAGGGCCTCACCGGCGGGCTGGTGGCGGTACTGCTGCTGGTCGCGGTCAACGCCGGCCTGGCCG
Source organism: Immundisolibacter cernigliae (assembly GCF_001697225.1). Lineage (GTDB taxonomy): Bacteria > Pseudomonadota > Gammaproteobacteria > Immundisolibacterales > Immundisolibacteraceae > Immundisolibacter > Immundisolibacter cernigliae. Next base: position 1,137,853 of record NZ_CP014671.1, on the reverse strand, counting down.
GTCCGGTACGCACGCTGGCCGGCCTGTACGGCTCGGCGCTGCGCCTGGCCACGCCGGGGCTCTTCGGCAGCCTCGGCCTGCTGCTGCTGGGTGGCGGCCTGGGCCTGGCCGGCGCGGCGCTGGCCGTGGGCCGGCATCTGCGCGAGATTGAACCGACCTGAGGGCTGCTTGATCTGCGCCGGTCCGCGATGCCTGGCCCGTCGGCGGGGCAGATCCGTCGCCCCGATCAGTGCAACCAGTGCTCCAGCGCGAGGTGACTGAGCACGATGGTGCCGATACCGGCGCCGATCAGCAGCACCTGCGCCAGCGTGGCGGCCGGCTCCGGCCGGCGGTGCAGGTCCGGGATCAGGTCAGCGACGGCAATGTAGATGAAGCTCGCCGCCGCCAGCGTCAGCACATAGGGCAGCGCGCCGTGCAGCGTCTCGAGCGCGAAGTAGGCGACCACACCGCCGATCAGGGTCGGCAGGTTGGTCAGCAGGTTGAAGAGCATGGCCTTGCCGCGGGAGTAGCCGCTGTGCACCAGCACCGCCACGTCGCCGATTTCCTGCGGAATCTCGTGCGCCACGATGGCCAGCGCCGTCAGCACGCCAAGGCGCGTGTCGGTCAGGAAGGCCGCCGCGATCAGCACGCCGTCGATCAGGTTGTGCACGCTGTCGCCGACCAGCACCAGCGTGCCGGCCGCCCGCCAGGGCCGCGCCGTGGCCAGCGGCGCATGGCTGCCGTGGGCGGCGCAGGCGTCGGTGTGGCAATGGCGCCACAGCACGAATTTTTCCAGCACGAAGAACAGCAGGATGCCGCCCAGCAGGACGCCGGTGACCTGCTGCGGGGTGGTGCCGGGATACTCGAAGGCCTCCGGCAACAGCCCCAGGAACGCCGCCGCCAGCATGGCGCCCACCGCGTAGCTGACCAGCGACGGCAGCAGGCGTTCACGCAGCCGATCCGGCACCAGCAGCAGGGCACCGGCCGCGCCGGCACTGGCGGCGCCGCCCAGCAGCGTGAAAAGCACGATCCACAGCAGCGTCATGGGCCCGGTCCGGAACGAAAAAGTTCGCGATTCTAGCGCGTCGCCGGACCGTCTCCGGGCCGCCAGGCGCCCCGAACAGTGACGCTCGGACGCCCGTGGCACAATTCGACATCCCGCCGTGCCCGCGTGGCGACGACCGACGATTCCCTATCAGGAGGCCCCCCATGACGCCCAACGATCTGAACCGGCTGCTGATCGACCGCCCTCAGGACGGCCTGTTCGAGGTCAGCCGCAAGCTGTTCACCGATGAAGAACTGTTCGAGCTGGAGATGAAGCACATCTTCGAGGGCACCTGGATCTACCTGTGCCACGAAAGCCAGGTGGCCAGGCCGCACGATCACTTCACCACCCACATCGGCCGCCAGCCGGTGATCGTCAGCCGCGACGGCGACGGCAAGCTGCACTGCTTCGTGAACGCCTGCGCGCACCGCGGCGCCACGCTGTGCCGCACCGCCAAGAGCAACAGCAAGTTCCTGACCTGCCCCTACCACGGCTGGGTGTACGACTCGGCCGGCCGGAACATGGAAATCAAGGACCGCGCCACGGGCGCCTACCCGCCGGCCTTCGAGCGGCAGGACCACGACCTCAAACACATCGCGCGCCTGGAAAGCTACAAGGGCTTCGTGTTCGGCAGCCTGAACCCGGACGTGCCGCCACTGCGCGAACACTTGGCCGACGCCGGCCCGTTCGTGGACATGCTCGACGCCATGTCGCCGCAGGGCGCCGAGGTCATCAAGGGCTATTCCACTTACCAGTACCGCGGCAACTGGAAGATGCAGGCCGAAAACGGCATCGACGGTTACCACTTCACGACCATCCACGCCAACTACGTGGGCGTCATCGCGCGGCGCATGAAGGCCTCGGCCGCCGGCAAGGACGACAAGGTCAAGGTCGCCTACGACGAGTCCATGATGAAGGGCTTCAAGAGCGGCTGCTACGACCTGCAGCGCGGCCACGCGCTGATCTGGATCGACTTTCCGATGCCGCAGAACCGCCCGCTGTGGGAGCACAAGGATGAGGTCGAGCAGCGCGTCGGCGGCGCCATGGCCGAGTGGATGCTAAAGCGCCAGCGCAACCTGCTGATCTACCCCAACGTGCAGCTGATGGAGCAGGCCTCGTCGCAGATTCGCGTGTTCCGGCCGATCTCGCACGACCTCACCGAGGTCAAGATCTACTGCATCGCGGCCAAGGGCGAGTCGGCCAGCATGCGCGAGCGGCGCATCCGCCAGTACGAGGATTTCTTCAACGCCACCGGCATGGCCACGCCGGACGATCTGGCCATCTTCGAAGCCTGCCAGGCCGGCTACGAGGCGCGCATCGTCGAGTGGCAGCAGGGCTACGATCGCGGCATGACGCACATGGTCAACGGCCCGGACGCCTTCGCCAAGGAACTGGGCATCCACCCGAGCAGCAGCGGTCCGGACGCCACCGACGAGACGCTCTACCACGGCCAGTACCGCGAATGGCTGCGCCTGATGCAGGCCGGCCTGGGCGGCCAGCAGGGTGCCGAACCGGCCAAGCGCTCGGCCAGCGCCTGAGCGCGAGGCCGGACCATGAGCGACTGCCTGTTCTGCAGGATGGTGTCCGGCGACATCAAGCCGGACCTGCTGCACGCCGACGAGCGCCTGCTGGTGATCCGCGACATCAACCCGCAGGCGCCGTTTCACGCGCTGGTGATTCCGCGCGAGCACATCGCGACCCTGAACGATCTCGAACCGCGCCACGCCGACACTGTCGGGCGCATGTACCTGGCCGCGCGCGATCTGGCCGCGGCGCAGGGCTTCGCGGCCGACGGCTTTCGCACCGTGATGAACTGCAACCGCCTGGCCGGGCAGACGGTGTTCCATATTCACCTGCACGTGCTGGCCGGGCGCGCCATGCATTGGCCGCCCGGCTGATGCTCCGGCCGGCCCAGGGCGCTAGCAGTGGATAGGTCAGTACTGCTGCGCCGCCTCGGGCCGCCGCTGGTGATGGTTGCCATCTTTTTTACCTCCAGCCTGTCGGGTGCGGCGCCGGATGGCTTGTTGTCACGAGTTCCGAGCGCGCTGCACGACCCCCTGCACATCCCGGCCTATGCGCTGCTGGCGGCGACGCTGTGTCTGGCCCTGCCCCGCAACCGTGGCTGGCGCACGGCGCTGCTGGTCGGAATCCTGACGCTGGGCTACGGCCTGTTCGACGAGTGGCACCAGAGTTTCGTGCCGGGTCGGCAGGTGTCGATCGCCGATCTTGGGCGCGACGCCCTCGGTTGCGCGCTGGGGCTGTGGCTGACCCGGCGCCTGTGGAGCGTGCGCGCGACCGCCCCCGTGCCGCTGCGGGTGCGGGGCGACTGCTAGACTCGAAGCGCCCAATCCCGGTACAGATCACGCTACGCCTCAACCATGCCCGGAACCCATTTAAGCCTGCTGCCCGCCCGTGCCACCCATGCGCCGGCGCTTGCCGAGCTGGTGCGTCTTGCAACGGCGGAAAGCCTGCACGCGCGCTGGGATGCAGCGCGCATCGCGCGGCGTGTCCGCAGTCCCAACAGCAGCGTGGTGCTGGCGGTGTCCGGCCGCTGCCTGGCCGGCGCGGCAGTGCTCGACCTGCTCAGCGAGCAGGCGCAGATTGCCCTGCTGGTGGTGCACCCGCACTATCGGCGCATCGGCATCGGCAGCGCGCTGCTCGGCTGGCTGGAAACTACCGCCAGTACCGCCGGCCTGTTCACCCTGCAACTGAAACTCGAGGCCAGCAACGGCGCCGGCCGCGCCTTCTGCTTTGCCCATCACTACCGCGAACGTGGCCGCCTGCCGGCGTTTTACGTGGATGGCACCGCCGCGATTCGCCTGGTGCGCGATCTGCGGGTCAATTCGGAACCTGCCTAAGGGCGTCTGCGAGCGGTCGGAGCCAGCATTGATCGTCACGGCGGGCAACGGTTGCCGGCACTGCCGGCGTGGCCACGCGGTGCGCAGGTGGTCCGAATGGCGCGTGTCCGAAGCCGCGGCCAGCGCGGCATTGTTTGGAATGTGACGGTTGCACGACGGCCCCATGCTCCCGGCCGGCGCCCTGCGTATCGACTGGCTCGTGACCGACGATGGCGGCCGCCTGCGGCGCGGGATTTGGCGACCCGATGCGCCACGCGGGCGCGTCGTGCTGCTGCAGGGCCTGTCGGAGTTTCTCGAGAAATACACCGAGGTGGCAGCCCGCCTGACCGGCAGGGGCTTCGAGGTATGGAGCTTCGACTGGCGCGGGCAGGGTCACTCGCCGGCCGGCGGCGGGGCGCCGGCCGGCGTTTTCGATCGCCACCTGGCGGACCTGGAGGCCGTGTTGGCGGGCCTGCCGCCGGGCGGGCCGCCCCTGCTGCTGGCCCATTCCATGGGCGCGCACCTGGCACTGCGTCACCTGGCCCTGCGCCCGCAGGCGGCGGCACGGGCGGTACTGTGCGCGCCGATGATCGGCATCCGCACCGGTCGTTGGTCGCAGCGCCTGGCGCGCCGGCTGGCGCGGCTGATGATCCGCCTCGGCCAGGGCCGGCGGCCATTGCCGGGGCGCCGCGACTACACGCCGCTTCGCATCCCGTTTGCCATCAATCCGTTGACTTCCGACCCCGTCAGTTACGAGCGTCTGCGCCAGCGCATCCGCAGTGACCCCGATCTGGCCTTCGGTCAGGTGGACTGGTACTGGCTGGCGGCCGCCTTCGATTCGCTGGACCGCCTGTACGCCCCCGGCGTGGCGCAGTCCATCGCCACCCCGCTGACCGTGCTGCTGGCGCAGCAGGACATGGTGGTGGACAGCCAGGCCGCGGCGGCCTTCGCCGCCGGCCTGCCGCAGGCCGAAATACACTGGATCGCCGGCGCGCGCCACGAGTTGCTGCAGGAGGCCCCGGCGATCCAGGACCGGGTATGGGCGGCCCTGGATTGCGCGTTCGGCAACCGGCGATAGCCGCCCCAGGCCTTCAGCCGGTGGCGCTGACGGTCTTCCCGCCGGCCGGGAACAGGGCCCGCCAGGCGACGATGGCCCAGGCGATCCATACCGCATGGATGACCAGCGTGAGGATGCCCATCCAGGCGACCTCGTGGCTCCAGACGATGCTGTAGATGTCCCATGCGCCATCGACGATCTCGGTGACGATGACCACCGGAATCACGGCCGCGTAGCGCAGCGGGTCGCGGGCGCCCCACAGCGCCACCAGGCCGATCGCGCCCAGCTGGATGCCGACGATGATCCAGGCGTCCTGCAACAGGCGAAAGATCGGTTCGCCCGCGTGCAGGTCGATGCCCGGGTACATGGTGCCCAGGTAGCCGGCGGTGGCGAATGGCAGGGTGCCCAGGAAGTTGAACACGGCGTAGAAGATGCCGATGCCGATCAGGAAGGCGCGGGCGGTTTTCATGGCACTGCTCCGTGTGACGTGAAAGGTGACGCCGCAGGCGGCGGCTGCCGGGGACGGTTGCCCCGGGCCGCGGCAGTATGGCAAAGCGGCCGGCGCCTGGCACGCCCGGCGCCGCTGCGTCTTATGGCGTTCTCCGGTGTGATGCAGCCCTTGCATCGTCCGCTGATTGCCCCAATTAAGGGAACGCCGAAATTTTGCCGTCGGAAATCCGCAGGAGCCCGGCTGCGCCGGGCGATCGTCGCGCTCGCCGCGCACCTGACCTGATCGTTGTTCCCTTTCGTACGAGGCCGCCATGTCCCAAGTCGAAACCCTTAGCTTCGCCACCGAAACCCGTCAGCTGCTCAAGCTGATGATCCACAGCCTGTACAGCAACCGCGAGATTTTCCTGCGCGAGCTGGTCTCCAACGCATCGGACGCGCTCGACAAGCTGCGCTTCGAGGGCTACAGCGACGCCGCGCTGATGGACGGCGGCGGCGAGCTGGGCATCGAAATCGAGTGCGATCCCGAGGCGCACACCGTCACCGTGCGCGACAACGGCATCGGCATGAGCCGCGAGGAAGTCATCGCCAACATCGGCACCATCGCCCATTCGGGCACCGCCGAGTTCCTGCAAACGCAGCAGGCCGGTCAGACCCAGGACGCGCGCCTGATCGGCCAGTTCGGCGTCGGTTTCTACTCGGCCTTCATCGTGGCTGACACGGTCACGCTGACCACCCGCCGCGCCGGCCGGCCGGACGAGGAAGGCGTGCGCTGGCAGTCGGCCGGCGAGGGCGAGTACAGCATCGAGACCGTCAGTGCGCCGCGCGGGACGCAGATCGTGCTGCACCTGCGCGACGACGCGCACGAGTTCGCCGACGCCTGGCGCCTGAAATCCATCATCCGCACCTACTCGGATCACATCACCTTCCCGGTGCGCATGCCGGCCGCCAAGCCGGTCGCCGACGAAGGCGAACCGGAAGCTGCCGATATCGACGCCACGCCCGCCTGGGACACCGTCAACCAGGCCACGGCGCTGTGGGCCAGGCCGCGCACGGAAATCACCCAGGACGAATACGACGCCTTCTACAAGCAGCTCAGCTACGACATGCAGGCGCCGCTGGCGCAGCTGCACAGCCGCGTCGAGGGCAGCCACGAGTACACCGCGCTGCTGTTCGTGCCGGCCGCCGAGCCGTTCGACCTGTGGGACCGCGACCGCCGCCACGGAGTGCGCCTGTATGTGAAGCGCGTGTTCATCATGGACGACGCGGCGCATCTGCTGCCGACCTATCTGCGCTTCGTGCGCGGCGTGATCGACGCCGACGACCTGCCGCTGAACGTGTCGCGCGAGATCCTGCAGGGCAGCAAGGTGGTGGACAGCATCCGCGCCGGCTGCACGCGGCGCATTCTGGGTCTGCTCGAGGACATGGCGCGCGACGATGCCGACAAGTACCAGCGTTTCTGGGGGCTGTTCGGGCGTGTGCTCAAGGAAGGCGTGGTCGAGGATCACGCCAACCGCGACCGCATCGCCGGCCTGCTGCGCTTCGCCACCACCCGCGAGGCCACGCCCACGGTGTCCCTGGCCGACTACGTGGCGCGCATGAAGGACGGCCAGAAGGCCATCTACTACATCACCGCCGATTCGGTGGCCGCCGCCGCCGCCTCGCCGCACCTGGAGGCCCTGCGCGCCCGTGGCGTGGAAGTGCTGCTGCTGGGCGACCGCATCGACGAGTGGCTGGTCGGCAGCCTGCCCGCCTTCGACGGCAAGCCGCTGCAATCGGCTGCGCAGGCGGATTTGAACCTGGACGAGCTCGGCCCGGCCGAAACCGAATTGCCACCGGTGGCCGACGCCGACTGGCAGCCGACCCTCAGCGCCCTGCAGACGGCGCTCAAGGACACCGTGGAGTCCGTGCGCCTGTCGGATCGCCTGACCGAATCGCCGGTGTGCCTGGTGGCCGGCAAGGAGGGCCTGTCCGGCAACCTCGAACGCCTGCTCAAGTCCGCCGGCCAGGCCGTGCCGGACAACAAGCGCGTGCTTGAAATAAACCCCCGCCATCCCTTGCTCGCCCGTGTGAAGGCCGGCGCCGACGCCGAGCACATCGACGACTGGGCGCGGCTGCTGTATGAACAGGCGCTGCTGGCCGAAGGCGGGCAGCTGGAGGCGCCGGCGCAGTTCGTGCAGCGGTTGAACCGGTTGTTGTTGGGTGGGTGAAGGGGCAAAAGACAAGAAGCAAGAGACAAGAAGCAAGGGGCAAGGGGCAAGAGGGTGGTTTTGACGATGTGTGGTGATGCGGGTTTTTGTGCCGATCTGGAAAATGACAGGCCGCGCTTGGGTTCCTGCAGCCCCGGGCGGCGACTGATCGGGCCGGGTGCAACGTCGTGAGCGCAGGGGAAACGAATCCGGGCCCGCCGGCCTGGGTCAGCGAAGCGTTGCAGGCGCCGGTCAGCGAGGCCGAGGTGCTGCATGACGGTGCCCTGGTGCGCTACCGCTCCTGGGGCACGCCCGGCCTGCCGGGACTGGTGCTGATCCATGGCGCCATGGCGCACGCCAACTGGTGGGATTTCATCGCGCCGCGGTTTGTCGAGCGTTTTCACGTGCTGGCGCCGCACCTGTCCGGCATGGGCGACAGCGGACACCGCGATGCCTACTCGACCGCGCTGTTCAGCGACGACGTGGTTGCCGTCATGGACCACGCCGGTCTGGGTGCCGATACGGTGGTCGTCGGCCACAGCCTGGGCGGGACCGTGGCGCTCACGCTGGGCGTGCGCCATGCCGGCCGCGTGCGCGGCATCGTGATGCTGGACTCGGCCGTGTTTCCGCCGGATGAGCCGTCGCCGTTCGACCCGACCAAGGCGCCGTACCGGCCAAAGACCGTCTGCGCCGACTACGAGACCGCTGTCGGGCGGTTCTTCCTGCTGCCGCAGCAACCCTGTCAGCATCCCTACCTGCTGCAACACATCGCCCACCATTCGGTGGCGCCGATGCAGGGCGGCTGGAGCTGGAAATTCGACGACGCACTGTTCAAAAAGCTGCACCTGCACGAGCCCTGGCGCGAGCTGGAAGCCCTCGAAACGCCCCTGGCGGTGATCCACGGCGACCACAGCGCGGTCTTCACGCCGGCGGTGAAGGACTACATCGGGCGCCTGGCGCGCCAGCGCGGCTGGCCCATGTTCGCCATCCCCGGCGCCCACCACCACCTGATGCTCGACTCGCCGCGGGCGCTGTGTGGCGCCCTGCACGGGCTGCTGGCGGGCTGGCCGGCGAGTCCGGGCCAGGTGGCTTGAGGGCGCGATTTCGGCAAATACTTGCGGCACGCGCCGAAAATTTACGGGGAGAGAAATGAAGAAGCTGCTTCTGATAGCAGTCGTCCTGGTCGCCGGCTATTTCGGCGGCATTGAAACTGGTTTCATCCCGGGACAAGGCAAGGGTTACGGCGCCGACCCCGGCGCGCAGGTCCTGGCATCGGCCTTCGACAGTCACCGCAGCGACTTCCAGGTTCAGGGAAGCGGCCGTGTGGTGAGGCTTCTGGCCGACGACGATGATGGCAGCAGGCACCAGCGTTTCATCATCGAGACGGCGTCCGGGCAGACGCTATTGGTGGCTCACAACATCGATCTGGCGCCCAGGGTTGCCGCCCTGGAAATGGGAGATCGCGTCGAGTTCAATGGTGAATACGCCTGGAATGCCAAGGGCGGCGTTATTCACTGGACGCATCATGACCCTCAGGGCCGGCACGTTTCTGGATGGATAAAGCACGGCGGCCGGTCGTATCAGTAGTGCCTGGTGTGCCGGCGCCAACCACTTCCCGCGCAGGCGGGCAGGTGCTTATCCCAGCGTCTCGGCCAGACTCAACCGGTAGCCGCCGGCCACTTCGATGTTGGCGCCGGTGATGTAGGCGCCGGCCGGCGAGAGCAGAAACAGCACCACGCCGGCGATGTCGTCGATGCGTGCCGGGCGGCCCAGCGGCACGTGGCTTGCGATGTCCGCCGGCAGGTCGACCGAGTTGTCGATGTGGCCGGGCGAGACCATGTTCACGCGCACGCCCTGCGACCCCAGCGCCTGCGCCAGGGAGCGCGTGAGCACCAGCAGTCCGGCCTTGGAAATCTGGTAGGCCATGGCGCGGGTGTTGGCGATCATGTGCTCGACGCCGGCATAGCCGAGGTTGATGACCTGGCCTGCGCCGGACGCCAGCAGCGCCGGCAGGGCGGCGCGGATCAGCGCGTAGGGCGCGGTCAGATTGGTCTCCAGCGTGGCGCGAAACTGGTCCGGCGACAGGCCGAGTGGATCGCCGAGCGGATAGTTGCCGATGTTGTTGATCAGCACGTCGAGGCGCCCGGCCTGCGTCAGGCTTGCTTCGATCAGCGTTTCGGCCTGCCCCGGTCGACTCAGATCGGCGCTGATCGCAAAGCCGCGCCGGCCAAGCGCGGCGATTTCGGCCACCGCACTTTCGGCGTCCTGCCGCGACTGGCCGTAATGCACCACCACGTCGGCACCGGCCCGCGCCAGGGCCAGGGCCAGGCCGCGGCCGGTGCGCCGGGCAGCACCGGTAACCAGCGCCACGCGGCCGCTGAGGTCGGCTGTCGGTGACGCCGTCATCGGCGCCGTTCGAGGCTGACGCCGACGCTGCGCGCGGCCGGCAGGATGTCCGGCTTGCGCACGCTCACGCGCACCCGGCTGACCTGCGGGTAGCGGTCCAGCAGCAGCTGCGTGGCGTGGCTGACGTAGGCTTCCACCAGATAGAACCGGCCTTCCACGGCCAGCCGGGTCAGGTGCTCGGCCACCACCGCGTAGTTGATGGTGTCGTCGATGCTGTCGCTGGCCGCGGCGGCGGAAAAATCCGTGTCCAGCTCCGCATCGATCAGGATGCGCTGGTCGCGCAGGCGCTCGGATTCGATGATGCCGATCACGCAGTGGACCGTCAGTTCCTCGATGCGGATGGTGCCAGTGCTCATGGGTGAAACCTGCTCCTGAATCAGGCGACGGCCGCGTAGCGGCCGGTCTTGACGAACGCGATGTACTCGCAAAGGCCGCGCAGCAGGTCGTACTCGGGCAGGTAGCCGAAGTCGGCCTGCGCGCGCGGGTCGGGCGCAATCGGCCCGGCGCGGAACGGGCCGGCCTCGGTCGGCGCCTCGGGCACCTCGATGTCGGCGCCGGGTATCAGCGCCTTGATGGCCTGCACGACCTGGTACAGCGTGCTGGCGACCGGCGCGTTGATGTCGTAGACCGCGTGCGGCAGGTCGGCGGCCAGCGTGGCAGCCATGCAGCCGCGGCCGGCGTCGGCGCCGTACAGCATGGGGATGATCGGCGCGGAATAGGCCAGCAGCGGGTTGTCGTAGCGGACCGGCTCGCCCTTGAGGGGCTTTTCGATGAACGGTTGCAGGCCCTGGCCGACGGCGCCGGCAAAGGCGTAACCCGGCCCGTACACCTGCCCGCCCAGGCGCAGAATGCGCACGTCCAGCTCGTACAGCTGGCGGTAGTCGTTGGCCAGCAGCTCGGCGCCGACCTTGGCGCTGGCGTAGGGATCGGCCGGGATGTCGAACTTGCCGGTATTGAGCGTTCCGGAGAAGGCGGCGCCGGTCCAGCCGGTCTTGCCGGTGGACACGTAGCTGACGCGCTTGATGCCCATGGCGCGGGCGCATTCGAGCACGTTGAGCGTGCCCATGATGGTCAGTTCGGCGTTGGCGTAGGGCCGCGCGTAGGCGCCGGGGGTGAGGAAGCTCGCCGTGTGCAGGATGCGCGTCACGTCCAGTTCCCGCACCGCCCGGTACAGGTCCGGCGCGTGCAGCACGTTGCCCTGCACCAGCGTGACCTTGTCGCGGATGTCGGCCAGCAGTTCGGTTTTGAGGGCCAGGTCGAAGGCCGCCACCGGCACGCCGCGGGCCACTGCCTCGCGCACCGCAAACGAGCCCACCAGCCCACAGCCGCCGGTTACCAGAATGGTCATGGGTCTCTCCTCTTGTGTCGTGGATTGAAAATGAAACCGTGCGCATTCGGCCCCAGGGCGGGCCTCCCACACCGCCTCGACGATGGTGGGAGCGGGGTCCCCGCCGCGAACGGCGCGTTTCCTCAGGAACCGGCCAGCACCAGTTCGCTGGTGGCCGAAGGCTGCAGCGGCGCATCCTCGGCCGGCAATACGATCGCCAGGCGCCCGACGGGCACGCCATTGTCCATCAGTGCCGCGCGGATTGCCTCGCCGCGGGCCTGCGCCAGTGCCCGCAGGGCCGCCGCATCCGGAGCCATGGCGGCCAGCAGGCGCTCGCGCCCGGCGCGCGCCGCCGCGGCGCGCTGCTCGGCAGCAGTCGGCTGGGTATCGGCCGGTGCGGGTACTGCCGGCGGTTCGTTGCCGAAACGCTCTTCGTACAGCGCGATCAGGCGTTCGGTCCAGTCGGCATCGCCCTCGAACGGGTCATCATCTTCACCGGCCGCCTGGCCGAGGGCCGCGCCCAGCGCCTGCTGCGCCAGGGCCCGGGCGTCGTTCTGGTCTGCCAGCGGGTGGATGTGCAGCGTGAGCTGCGGCCGCGCGATCAGCGCCTTTGCCACTTTCTGCAGGGCTTCCGTCTGCGTGGCCGGCAACTGCGCGCTGCCGGGGGCGAATGCGACCGTCCGCAGGTCTTTTGCCTTGCCGCCGACCAGGCGCGCCAGCAGGGTGAAGGGCGCCTTCACCGCCTTGACCACGAGCGCCCTGATCGCCTTGCCGATCAGGGCACCATAGTCGAACTGCGGGTTCGAGAGATCGCCGCGCAGCGGCAGGGCGACGTCGATGACTCCGCGCGAATCCTTGAGCACCGCCAGGGCCAGGGTCAGCGGCAGGTCGAGCGCGTCCGGGCTGTCCACCCGCTCGCCCAGCACCAGACGGTTGAGGATGATCCGGTTGTTGCCGGTCACCTGTGGCCCGGTGACCGTGTAATCGAGGTCCACGTCCAGCGTGCCGCGTTCGATGCGGTAGCCGGCAAACCTGCTCACGTAGGGCGTGAAGGTCGCCATCTCGACCCCGGTGAAGGACAGCTTGAACGCGGCTTCGCGCGGTACGCCGACCGTAAAGCTGCCCTCGACCGTGGCTGGCGCGTACTGGTCGATGCGACCGTTCAGCGCGACGCGCGCCGGCTGCGTGGCGTCACTCGCCAGGCCGTCGATGTCGCCTTTCAGCTGCTCGATGCTGACCGCGAAATGCGGCGTCAGGCTGCGGTCTTCGATGTGGAGCGTGCCGCGACTGACGCGCACCGTGTCGACTGCGAAGCGCATCGGCGCCGGCCCCGGGCCATCGTTGGTCACTGGTGAGTCGGTGACTGGCGCCACGTCGCGTGGCCCGAAGCGCGACAGGTTGCTTTGCCGGTTCTCGGTGATGACGGCCCGCAGCACCGGCCGGTTGATCCATATCTTGCTGGACGTGACGCCCTGCGCGCTGGCCTGCAGCTGATCCACGCGCAGCGTGCGCAGCTCCAGCAGCGCCTCGTCGCGTTCGGTGTCCCACAAATCGACATGGGACAGCGTGACCTGGCCGCGGAATTCGGGCCCCGGCCCGCCGAGCGTCAGCTGTCCGGTAGCCGCTGCCGTACCGCTGCGCAGCGCGACCGGGCCGACGTCCGGCAGGTAGGGCACCAGCGGCGGCAGGGGCAGGCCCCTGGCGGTGATTTCAAGCTCGGCCGGGCCGGCTGGCAACACCGCCTCGCCGGCCAGCCCGAAGGTGCCACCGTCCGCCAGGCTGCCGGTGAGGCTCACCGGCACCTTGTCCGGCGAGCCCAGCGCACCGATGTCGACCTGCTCCAGTGTGAGGTCCTGCTGCAGCGCCGGCTGCACCGTTTCATCGCTGATGCTCAGGCGCTGGCCGGTCAGCGCCAGGGCGCCGAGCGTGACCTGCCAGCTTGGGCTGGCGGGATCCGTTTCGTCGCTGCCGGCCTGGCGGGTCAAGTTCTGAAGGTTGATTCGTCCGTCAGGCGCCCGCGCCAGCGCCAACCAGTTGTCGCGTCCGCTGATCCGGCCCACGGACACGCGCCGGGCGGCCAGATCAAGGGCCAGCTCATCCGCGGCCAGTTCGGCAATCTGCGCCAGCGGGGCGTCGCTGGCATCGGCAAGCGCGCTCTGGCGCAGGCTCACGTGGCCGTCTCTGATTCGCAGCGCCCCGCCGGCAGCCAGCGACAGCCCGGCGTGGGCGTCGATTCGTCCCCGCGCGCTTTCAGGGGCAGCGCGCGCTCCAGGTAGGCCAATGCCGGTCCGGCGTCGATCCCCTGCAGTAAAAAGCTGCCTTCGAGCGCCAGCGGCGCCGGCACGAGGTCGGCCTGCAGGCGCAGCGTGCCGCCGCCTGCGCGGCCACGCAACAGCACGGGAATCGGTTCTGCGGCCTGGCTGTCGAAGCCGGCTATCGACACGACCAGATCGGTCAGGCGCAGCGCGGCCGCCGGCCGCGCACTGGCATCGCGCACGACGAGCGCGCTGCCATCGACGTTCATCCGGTCGATGCGCAGCCGCGGCGGGGGACTGCCATCGCCGCCGCCGGGCGGCAGTTGCGGGCTGATGCCGCCGCCCTCCAGCAGGCCGAGCTGCCCGCGCGCACCGCGTATCGTCAGGGAGTCAAGATGCACGCTGCGTGTCCACAGGGAGTCGACCGCAAGGTCGGCCGTGATGGCGTCCGCAGCCAGCAACAGGGCGCCATCAGGATCGGTCAGGTGCAGGCCGTCGATCCGCAGCGCCAGCCGCAAAGGGTCGAAATCGAGCGCCGCCACACGGGCGGTGCCGCCCGTGGTTTCGGCGAGGGTCTGCTCGGCGTAGCGCCGGGCGCGCTCGGGCACGGTCATTGCGGCCGCCACAAGTACGGCCAGCACCGCCAGTGCGAGCAGGTAGCGCCAGCGCAGGTTCGCTACTGTCAGGAAGGAGCGCATGGCCCCGAATCTTAAGCCGCGACGCCGGCGCGAGCGAGCCGGTGGGCCAGCCGGGCGGGCCATAATGGCCGTTCGGTCAGCGTGCGCTGACCCGTCATACGGAGTACAGAACCATGAGCCTACGGGATGCCGCCACGGTGGTGCTGGTGCGCGATGCGAACGACGGCGCGCCGGGCTTCGAGGTGTTCATGCTGCTGCGCACGGTCAAGAGCGATTTCAATGCCGGCGCCTACGTGTTCCCCGGCGGCGGGGTGGATCGCAGCGACGGCGGCGCGCAGGCCGAGCGCGTGTGCAGCGGGCTCGACGCCGCTCAGGCCAGCGCGCGGCTGGGCATCGCCAATGGCGGCCTGGCCTTCTACCTGGCGGCGATCCGCGAGTGTTTCGAGGAAGCCGGCGTGCTGCTGGCGGCCGATGCCGCAGGACACACCTTGAGCCTGCACGAACCGGCAACGCAGCAACGCTTCGCGGCGTACCGGGCGGCGCTGAATGCCGGCCAGACCACGCTGGCGGCCATCTGCGAACGCGAGCACCTGCGCCTGCCGCTGGGCGAGATCCACTATTACAGCCACTGGATAACGCCCGAGGGCATGCCGCGCCGCTACGACACGCGGTTTTTCCTGTGCCGGGCGCCGGTCGGTCAGGAACCACTGCACGACGGCGAGGAAACCGTCGACCACTGCTGGGTCCGTCCGCAGGACGCCCTGGCCCGGCACGCTGCCGGCAGCTTCAACCTGGTGCCGGCGACGCGCAAGCAGCTCCAGTTCCTGGCCCGCCATGCGTCGGTCGAGGCCGTGCTTGCCGCGGCGCGCGACATCGGCGAGGTGCCGCCCATTCAGCCGCAACTGATTCTGGGCACGGACGGCAAGCCCGAGCGGGTGCGCCTGCCGCTGCCGGAAGGTGTGGAGGAAATCGACCTGCGCGGGGTGGCGCTGTGAATGCCGCCGGCAACCCCTTCGACACGCCACAGATCCGTGCCGAATTTCCGTTCGCGGCGGCGGTCGACGTGTGGCCCGGCGTGCGGCGCATCACGGCGCCCAATCCGGGCCTGATGACCGGCCCCGGCACCAACACCTACCTGGTCGGCAGCCGTCAGGTGCTGGTCATCGACCCGGCCAGCGATGCACCGGCGCACCTGGCAGCCATCAAGCGCGCCGTGGGCGATGCCATCAGCGCCGTGCTGGTCACCCACGCCCACCCGGACCACGCCCCCGGTGCGCGGGAACTGGCCCGCGACTGCGGCGTGCCGGTGTACGGCAGCGGCATCGCGCTGGCCGGCGTCAGCACGCCGGGTTTCGCGCCCGACCGCATGCTGGCCGACGGCGATACCTTGCCGACCGACGCCGGCCCGCTGCGCGCCCTGCGCACGCCCGGCCATGCCGCGGATCACATCTGCTACCTGCTCGAAACGCAGCGCCTGCTGTTCGCCGGCGACCATCTGATGGACGGCACCACCGTGGTGATCGCGCCGCCCGACGGCGATATGGCGGCCTATCTGGCCTCGCTACGGCGTCTGCAGCAGGAGCCGATCGAGCGCATCGCCCCTGGGCACGGCCGGCTGATGGAGGGTGCGCAGGCCACCTTGCAACACGTGATCGACCACCGCCTGGCGCGCGAGGCGGCCATTCTCAAGGCCCTGGAAGGCGGCCGTGGGCGCAGCATCCCGGACCTGGTGGCGGAGCTGTATGCGGCCGTCCCCAAAGCCCTGCACGCCCTGGCCGAGCTGTCCGTCTATGCCCACCTGATCAAGCTGGCGGCGGAAGGGCGGGTGCAGGGTGATGGCCGCGCCGCAGTATGGCGGCGGGTCGTCTAGGGAAACACGCAGGTATTCAGCAGCGCCGATACGCGCCGCCAGAATCAGCGGCTGTAGGAGCCCGGCTGTGCCGGGCGATCATTCCCGCCTGCGCGCCGGCGCGATCATCGCGCAGCTGAGCTACGCGATTGCGGCCAAAACATCGCCCGGCATAACCGGGCTCCTACACAAAGCGTGTACGGGTTCCGGCGGGCGCCAGGAAATCCAGGCCTGGCCCCCGTGAAAACGGGGGGTTGAACCATGTAGCGCTTCCTCAGTCGGCCGGATCCTGCACTGCGCCGGCCGCGTTCAGCCATTTTTCCAGATCTTGTGGATCGGCCCGGCCTTCCAGTCGGGCCAGTACCCGCCCGTCGGCGCCGATCAGCACGGTGTACGGCAGCACACCGGCCGTATTGCCCAGCCGGCGGGCGATGTCCATGGCCTCCAGGTCGCCGACCAGGCTCGGGTAGTTCAGCTCAAGGCGCGTGGCCAGTTCCCGCGCCGGCGCGGCCTGTTCGACCGCCACGCCCAGGAACTGCACGCCGCGGTGGCCATGGCGGTTCTGCAGGTCGATGAAATCCGGCATTTCCTCGAGGCACGGTCCGCACCAGCTGGCCCAGAAATTGAGCACCACCGTCTTGCCCGCGAACTCGGACAGCCGGCGCGGCTGGCCGTCGAGGTCCGGCAGGGAAAAGTCTTCCACCATCACGCCATCGCTGATCGCTTCCAGTGCCGGTCCCGGCAGCAGAAAGGTGCGCAGCGCCATGCCGGAGGCCAAGGCCACAAGCAGCAGGGCGGCAATGCCAAGCCGGCGACGCAGACTCATCGGCAATCACTCCGGAAGTTGCAGCTGCACGCTGACCGGCGCGTAGCACAGCCGGTCCTGCGCGCAGCCCTGGTAGCGCAGGCCGATGGCCGCGCCCGGGCGGGCGGGAACGGGGAGATGAATGTTCTGGTCGCCGCGTAGGACCGCCACGCGGCCGAATTCGGGGTCGTCGTAAACATCGCCCGGCGGCAGCTCGGCCTGCAGCGGCGCGCCGGTGGCGTCGGTCAGTTGCAGGCGATCGCGGTACAGGTAATGGCCAGGCGCGATGCGAAACTGCACCTGCAGCCGGCCGTCGGCGCCGGCCACCAGTTGCGGCGCGAAAGCCTGCTGTGGACTCAGGATGGTGGGCCTGTCGCCGAGCAGGTCGGCCAGATCGGCGTTGGCGGTCGGTGACAGCAGCAGGCAGCCGGCCAGCAGCGCCAGCGCCCTACCCACCGCCCGATTCCAACCAGGCAAGGTACGCCGGATTGCCGCCCAGCACCGGCAGGGCCAGCAGCTCCGGCACCGCATAGGGATGCAGCTCCAGCAGCCGGCGTTCGAGTGCGGGGTAGTCATCGGCGCGCGCCTTGATCAGCAGCAGGCATTCGTCGGCCCTTTCCAGTTGTCCCTGCCACCGATACACGGAGCGGGCGCCCGGCAGCAGCGTGACACAGGCAGCCAGGCCTTCTTCGACCAGCGTGTCGGCGATTCGTGCGGCACCGGCGCCATCGGCACAGGCAGACAGCAGCAGGCGATAGGGCAGAGCATCGGTGGTCATGCCGACTCAGGCTTTGGCGCCGACAGGGCCTTGCAAAGCGCTCTCCAAGGCCCCATCTGGTGCGGGTGATCGGCGTGCCCCCTTGACGCGAGGGGCGTTGCGCCTATCATTTGGCACTCTCGGCACGAGAGTGCCAATACATCCCGGCAGCCCGTTCCTGAAACGTGCGGGTCCGGCTGGATTTTTTCGCAGTTCATTACCGGAGGCATGAATGAACATTCGTCCCCTTCACGACCGTGTCGTGATTCGTCGCATGGAAGAGGAACGCAAGAGCGCGGGCGGCATTGTACTGCCCGACTCGGCGACCGAAAAACCGATCCTGGGCGAAGTGCTCGCGGTCGGCCCGGGCAAGATGCTGGACAACGGCGAAGTGCGCAAGTTGCAGGTCAAGGTCGGCGACAAGGTGCTGTTCGGCAAGTACGCCGGTACCGAGGTCAAGCTCGCCCTGGGCGACAAGGAAGTCCTCGTGATGCGCGAGGACGATCTGATGGGCATCGTCGAAGACTGAACCTCGTCCACACCCAACCATTCACTGAGGAATTGAACAATGGCTGCTAAACAGGTGCATTTCGGGTCCGATGCCCGCACCGCCATGATGCGGGGTGTCAACACCCTGGCCAACGCCGTCAAGGTCACCCTGGGTCCCAAGGGCCGCAACGCGGTGCTGGAGAAGTCCTTCGGCGCGCCGACCATCACCAAGGATGGCGTGTCCGTGGCCAAGGAAATCGAGCTGGCCGACAAGCTCGAGAACATGGGCGCGCAGATGGTGAAAGAGGTGGCCTCGCACACCTCCGACGAGGCCGGTGACGGCACCACCACCGCCACCGTGCTGGCGCAGTCGATCGCCGTCGAGGGCATGAAGGCGGTCGCCGCCGGCATGAACCCGATGGACCTGAAGCGCGGTCTGGACAAGGCCGTCACCGCTGCGGTCGAGGAAATCAAGAAGCTGGCCAAGCCCTGCACCGACCGCAAGTCGATCGCCCAGGTCGGCACCATTTCGGCCAACTCCGACACCTCGGTCGGCGAGATCATCGCCGAGGCCATGGACAAGGTCGGCAAGGAAGGCGTGATCACGGTCGAGGAAGGCCAGAGCCTGGAGAACCAGCTGGAGCTGGTCGAGGGCATGCAGTTCGACCGCGGCTACCTGTCGCCGTACTTCATCAACAACCAGCAGTCCATGAACGTGGAGCTGGATAACCCGTTGATCCTGCTGTACGACAAGAAAATCTCCAACATCCGCGAGATGCTGCCGGTGCTGGAAGCGGTCGCCAAGTCCGGCCGCAGCCTGCTGGTGGTGGCCGAGGACGTCGAGGGCGAGGCCCTGGCCACGCTGGTGGTCAACAACATCCGCGGCATCGTCAAGGTGTGCGCGGTCAAGGCGCCGGGCTTCGGTGATCGTCGCAAGGCGATGCTCGAGGACATGGCCATCCTGACCGGCGGCACCGTCATCGCCGAAGAAACCGGCATGACCCTGGAGAAGGCCACCCTGGAAGACCTGGGTCAGGCCAAGAAGGTGCAGATCGACAAGGACAACACCACCCTGATCGATGGCGCCGGCAAGGCCGAGGACATCCAGGCGCGCATCAAGCAGATCAACCGTCAGATCGAGGACACGTCCTCCGACTACGACAAGGAAAAGCTGCAGGAACGCGCGGCCAAGCTGTCCGGCGGCGTGGCGGTGATCAAGGTCGGTGCCTCCACCGAAGTCGAGATGAAGGAAAAGAAGGCGCGCGTCGAGGACGCCCTGCACGCGACCCGTGCGGCGGTGGAAGAAGGCGTGGTGCCGGGCGGCGGCGTGGCGCTGGTGCGCGCGGCGGCCAAGATCAAGGACCTGAAGGGCATCAACGAAGACCAGAACGTCGGCGTGCGCATCGCCCTGCGCGCCATGGACGAGCCGCTGCGCCAGATCGTCGCCAATGCCGGTGACGAGCCGTCGGTGATTCTGGACAAGGTGCGTTCGGGTTCGGACGCCAATTTCGGCTACAACGCCGGCAGCGGCGAGTACGGTGACATGGTTGCCATGGGCATCCTGGACCCGGCCAAGGTGACGCGCGTGGCCCTGCAGAACGCAGCCTCCATCGCCGGCCTGCTGATCACCACCGAAGTTGCGGTGGCGGAAGCACCGGAGAAGAAGGAAGCCGGCGGCGGCATGCCGGGCGGCATGGGCGGCATGGGCGGAATGGGTGGCATGGGCGGCATGGACATGATGTAAGGTCCGCCGACCTGTACCCGACGCGGCGCTGACCACTTCAGCGTTTCTGTTCGAAAAAAGCCCCGGGGGCCCACAAGGCGCCCGGGGCTTTTTGTTGCCGGTGCGGCGCGACAATATGTCCGCCGGTGTCAGACTCGCCGGCCGCCGGTGCCGGAACCGAATCAAGAGGAGCCTCAAATCATGACCAAACCCGCCCTTGCTGTCCCCATTGGCGATCCGTGCGGCGTCGGCCCGGAGATTCTTGCCAAGGCCATGGCGACCGGCCAGCCGCAGCGTCTGGCGCGGCTGCTGTTCATCGGCAGCGCCGAGGCCATGCGCCGGGGCGTGGCGGTGGCAGATGCCGATCTGGTCGTAAAGCCGGTGGCATCGGTCGCGGCGGCCCAGGATGACGCGCGCGTCATATCCATCCTGGACGACGGGCAGCTGGACCCGGCCGAGATCGTTTACGGCCAGGAGCGCGCCGCCTGCGGCGCCGCCGTCGGCCGCTGGATCGGCCAGGCGCAGGACTTGGCCCAGAGCGGCGAGGTGGCCGGGCTGGTGATGGGCCCGATCAACTCGGAGGCCATGGCCGCTGCCGGCGCGCTTGGCGCGCTGCTGAACGCCAAGCCCGGCGAGCGCCTGTTGACCTTGTTCTCAGGGCCGCTGCGCATCACCCACATCTTCGATCATGTGTACCTGCGCGACGTGTGCGCCGGCCTGACGGCCGATCTGGTCGCCCGCTCGATCCGCCTGACGCACGACACCCTGCGCGGCTGGGGCGTGGCCAATCCGCGCATCGGCGTGGCGGGTCTTAACCCGCACGCCCACGGCCCGGAAGAGGACGCCGCCATCACGCCCGGCGTGGCGCAGGCGCGCGCCGGCGGCATCGACGTCAGTGGCCCGATCTCGCCCGACACGGTGTTTCGGCACTGCATCGACGGCCGCTACGACGTGGTGGTCGCCATGTGCCACGACCAGGGCCACATCGCGCTCAAGACCTGGGGTTTCGAGGGCAACTGCGGCGGCTTCATCGGCATGCCGTACCTGTTCATGACGGTCGGTCACGGCACCGCCTTCGACATTGCCGGCAAGGGCATTGCCAGCCACGCCATGATCCTGTCGGCGCTCAACCAGTGCGCGCAGTTCGCCGCCGGTCGGGGCTTTGTGGCAGCCTGACGGCCGGTCCGACACCACCACACACGGGGCAAAGATGGCCAATCCGTTGAATCAGCTGCAGGCCCAGTTGCTCAAGGCTGGCCTGGTCAAGACCGATCAGCTCAAGAAGGCGGCACAACACAAGCGCGACACCGCCCGGCGCGGACCGGCGCCGGATCCGGCGGCCGAGCAGCTGCGCCAGGCTCAGCAGCACAAGGCCGAGCGCGACCGCGCGCACAACCGCCAGCAACAGGAACAGCGCGAGCGCAAGGCACAGGCGGCGCAGCTGCGCCAGTTGATCGAGAGCCAGCGGCTGGATCGCAAGGGCGGGGAGGCGGCGTATCAGTTCGTCGAGTCCGGCAAGATCCGCAAGATCTACCTGCACGAAGCGCAGCGTGTGCAGGTGGTCAAGGGCGCGCTGGCGGTGGTCCGGCTGGGCAGGAACTTCGAGCTGGTGCCGCCCGCCACAGCCCAGAAAATTGCCGAGCGCGACCCGACGCTGGTGGTGGTGCTGAACGCGGAATCACCGCCGCCGGCCGAGGCGGCGCCCGATCCCTACGCCGACTATCCGGTCCCCGATGATCTGATGTGGTAGCCCGCCCGGGCCGAGTCGAAAAAGGGCAGGAAAGCCCTTTTTCGACATCCCGCAGCGCAGGGACGCGCTGCCAAAGTCAGCGGCTGTAGGAGCCCGGCTGTGCCGGGCGATCATCGCGCAGCAAAGCTACGCTCACACAAGGGTTTTGGATGGCGGGCGCTGAGAAATCCAGGATGGATTTATTCAGCGCTTCATTGGCGCAACCCGAGCCGCCGCAGGCTGCGGTCTATCCACTGGCCGGTGAGTTTCTCCTGCACGCCGTTCTGGCGCAGGCGCTGACCGAGGCAGGCGAAATCCACCTCGTCCAGCGGCTGGTCCTGGTTGAAGCAGGTGAACACCGGTGCCAGCGGCCGGCCGCTGGCCGGATCGCGGCGGCCCTGCAGGCACTGGGCGCAGACCTCTTTCATCATGCACTGCATCGGCGAGTTGATGGAGCCGATGGCGACGTGCGATTTCAGGTGCGGCGCCAGCACGCCGTGGCGGGCGGCGGTCACGGCCGCCATCATGCGGTCCGAGCCGATGGCGATGATGCGGTCGACGTCCGACAGGGTAATCGCCACCTCGCCCAGTTCCCCGGCCGCATAGGCACCCATGGCCTGCACGATGTTGCCGGTGAAGGCCCGGTCCTGCGCCCGGCCGGGCGTGAAGCCGGGCGCCTGATCGCAGGTCCAGACCACGACGTCGGCGGCGGCCTCGATGTCGGGCGCGTGGTAGCGGTCCTGCGCATTCTTGTAGCCGGCGAAGTAGACGACGCGCGAGCCGGCCTGCCGCAGCGCCTTGCCGATCGACAGCAGCACCGCATTGCCCAGGCCGCCGCCGGCCAGCAGCACGGTCTCGCCGGCCGGGATTTCGGTCGGCGCGCCGGTCGGACCCATCAGCACCACCGGTTCGCCCGGCGTCAGATGCGCGCACAAATCGGACGAGCCGCCCATCTCCAGCACGATCAGCGCCACCAGCCCGCGTTCACGGTCCACCCAGGCGCCGGTCAGGGCCAGGCCCTCCATGGCCAGCGTGGTGTCGTCGTCGCGCCGGGCCAGGGTCTCGAAGTTCTGCAGGCGGTAGAACTGGCCCGGTTCGAAGCGCTGCGCCGCCAGCGGCGCGTGCACGACCACCTCGACGATGGTCGGCGTCAGGCGCTGCACGCGCTCGACGTGTGCCCGCAGCAGGCCGTGCAGGCGGCGCTGAAATGCGTCTGCCGTTTCCTGGCTGGCCGGCGCGTGCGCGCCGAGCAGCCGGCTGACCACCGGATAGCCGCGCTTGGCGCTGGCCATGGCCTTGACCACGTTGCCGGCGAAGCTCGGGTGCAGATCGCCGAAAAAGCTGACCGCCCGGCCGTCGGGCCGCCGCTGGGTCAGCATCGGCACCTCGCCGGACTTGGCCAGGCGCGGCGCCGCTTGCGGTTCGCCGTTCTCGTCCAGGCTGCGGAAATAGCCGCCATCGAGCGCCAGTCCGGTCGGCGCTTCGCGTTGCAGCACGGTGTTGGGCACCGTGCCGGCGGCCACCAGCACGGCGCGCGCGGGCATTAGCTGTCGCTGTCCGGTGGCCGTCAGTTTGCCGTCCTCGCCCGGCGCCTGAAGCTCGACTTCCAGGCCGCTCACGTGGCCGTGGGCGTCCACCTGCACCGCGCCTGGCGCCAGGCATTCGGCGAACTCGACGCCTTCCTCGAGCGCCTTCAGGACTTCTTCGTGATTGAGCGTGTAGCAGGGCGCATCGACCAGCCGGCGCCGATAGACCAGCGTGGCGCCACCCCAGGACTTGAGCAATTCCAGAATGCGCGGGGCACGGGCCTGCGTGGCCGCCGCCTCGCGCTCGGCGCGGATGGCGCGCGCGTGGGCGATGAACTCGTCGGCGATGGTTTGCTCTTCGGCATCCCAGGCGCTGCGCACGGCATCCTGTCCGCGCTCGGCGCACAGCGTGTCGTAGCGGGCGAGGAATTTCTCCACCTGCAGCGGGTAATAGGCCAGCGCCTCGGTGGCGGTGTCGATGGCGGTCAGGCCACCGCCGATCACCAGCACCGGCAGGCGCAGTTGCAGGTTGGCGATGGAGCCGCGCCGCGCCGCGCCGGTCAGTTGCAGGCCCATCAGGAAATCGGACGCCTGGCGCACACCCCGGGCCAGACCATTGGGCACGTCCACGTAGCGCGGCCGGCCGGCGCCCATGGCCAGCGCCACGTGGTCGAAGCCCAGATCGAACGCATCCTCCAGCGTCAGCGTGCCGCCCAGGCGCACGCCGCCGTGCAGGCGAAAACCCGCCCGACGCTCCAGCAGCAGGCGGATCAGCTTCAGATAATTCTTGTTCCAGCGCACGGTGATGCCGTACTCGGCCACGCCGCCGAAGCCGGCCATGACCCGCGCGTCCAGCGGCTCGAACAGCTCCTCCACGTCGCGGATCGGACGCGGCGGGCGGCGCGTGCCGTCCGCTTCGACGCCTGTGAGGTCCGCCGGCAACGGCTCGATCTTGAGGCCGTCGACGCCGACCACGGCGTGGCCGTCATTGAGCAAGTGATGCGCCAGCGTGTAGCCGGCCGGACCCATGCCGGCCACCAGCACCTTGCGCCCGCTGGCCGGGCGCGGCAGTGGGCGTTTCAGGTCCAGCGGGTTCCAGCGCGTCAGCAGGCTGTAGATCTCGAAGCCCCACGGCAGGTCCAGCACGTCGCGCAGCGTGCGCGTCTCCACCTGCGGAATGTCGACCGGCTCCTGTTTCTGATAGATGCAGGCCTTGGAGCAGTCGTTGCAGATGCGGTGTCCGGTGCCGGCCACCATCGGGTTGTCGACGGTCACCATCGCCAGCGCGCCGACGCTGTAGCCTTGGGACTTGAGCAGGTTCATCTCGGAAATGCGCTCGTCCAGCGGGCAGCCCTGCAGCGGCACGCCCAGCGCGCTGTATCTGAAGCCGCCCTGCTTCTCGCGCAGGCCGTGCGAGCACGAATCCTTGTCCTGGTTGTGGCACCAGATGCAGTAATTGGCCTGGTCCTGGGCGTATTGCAGATCGCCGCCGGGGTCGGTCAGGGCAAAGCCCTCGCGTCGGCGCAGATGCTGCGCGTCCAGCCCGTGGCGCGTGATGACCTGTTCGGTGACGGTGCTGACCGGCACCAGGCGCTGCGGGTCGAGCTTGTGCGGCTCGCGAAACAGCACGCCGTGGCCATGCTGCGCCTGGCCGGCCGGCGCGTGCAGCGCCCATCCGGCGTAGCGCAGCGCCAGATCGAGCCCGTGGATGTGCTGCTGCGCAGCATCGGACCAATCATTCACGTGGCGGGCGAAGGCCAGATCCGAGAACGGCTCGCCAAACAGCGCCTCGAGCTGCGCGGCCAGCGCCGGCCCGTCCTCGCCCGCCGCCTGCTCGGCGGTGAGCTTGCGCGCCGCCTGGCGCTGCACGAACTGGCGCTTGCAGGTATACAGCGGCGCCAGCGCGTGGTGGCGGGCCTGCAGGGCGCGCACCTCGGCGCCGATGCCGAACAGCTGGCCCAGAAAATCTTCCAGGTGGGGCGCGAGCGTGACCAGCAGTTCGCTGTGGGCCTTGTCGTCAAGCGTTTCGGGCTGCCTGCGGCCGGCCAGCAGGCGCTCTGTCAGGCCGGGGTCAGACCCGGCAAGCCAGGCGACGAAGGTCCGATCCATACGGGCCAGGCCGGCATCGTCGTAGAGGATTTCGGCCGGCAGGTCGAAGGCGAGGTGCAGCGGGGCGGGCGCGGGGCGTGACATGACGGGCAGGCTTCGTTCGAGGGGTCGCGTATTGTAGGTGACCGCCCCGGCGCGCCTGATGAACGGTATGGAACGCGCGCCGTGCTGGCGCTGTCCAGGTCGCGCGCTAGCGCTGCAGCGGATGCCCGGCGTCACGCCAGGCGTTGAAGCCACCGGCCAGGGACAGCACCTTGCGATAACCCATGCGCTGCAGGCTGTCGGCGGCCAGCGCCGAGCGTCCGCCGGAGGCGCAGTACAGCACGATGGGCTGGTCGACATCCGGCGCCAGCTGCTCGATCTTGCCTTCCAGGATCCCGCGCGGTATCGGCGTTGCGCCGGGAATGTGGCCCTCGGCCCACTCGGCCGGCTCGCGGGTGTCGATCAGCAGGCCAAGACCCGCGGCCTGGGTGTGCAGATCGTCGATGCCGATTTCACGGATGCGGGTCTTGGCGTCCTGCAGCAGGGCCTGATAGCGCGTCATGCGAATACTCCGGGCTGGGCGGCCGGCAACGCTACACCATGCACGACAGCTGCGTCATTTCGTGGTCGTTGTTGATCAGCATGACCTTCTTGAAGGCCAGCCTGAAATCGTCACCGTGCGGCCGCAGGCGGTGCTCGGTGCGGCCGATCCACTCCACCGGGTCGCGCCGGTTCACGCGCAGCTCGGTCAGGTGAAAGTTGGAGAAGGTCTGGATCAAGCCGTCCGGGCCGTCGTAGATCTCGATGTTGGACACCAGCCGGCGCAGGCGCGAGCGCGGTTCCTGCGTCCACGCCATGCCGGTCTTGGTGATGCGCGCCACGCGCAGGCGAAGACGCGCATGGTCGTCGTAGATGATGGACAGTTGCCGGGCCGGGTCGACGTCGTCCTGGTTGCAGGGCACCCAGTACAGGGCGTCCTCGTCCCACAGGGTGAGCCAGTCGTCCAGGCGCTGCTCGTCGGCCAGGCGCGCCTCGCGGTACAGGAACTGCTCCACGGCGTAGCGATCGAAAGGCATCTGCGCGCTCCTGCTCAGGGGTTGCTCATCAGTTCGAGGTAATGGCGCCACTGCGAGCGCATGGTCAGCTCGCTCAGATCGCCCTGGTAGGGGATGCCATCCTCGTCCGGAGTCACCGGCAGGTGCAGGCCGCGGTTCATCAGTATCCATTCCTGGGAACGTGCAGCCAGGCCCTGGTAGTTGCGCGCCCAGACCTCGATGTCGTCGGCCAGCTGGAAGCCGGCCGGGCCGTAGGCGCCCTCGTCACGGCGCAGGCGGGCGGTGTTGATGGCGTCCGGCGCGCCCTTGAACAGGCACGGCGCGTAGTAGATGTAGGTCTCGTTCACGCTGACCGGCACGCACCAGCGGATTTCCTGCAGCATGTTGAACAGGTTCGGAAAGATCACCGTGTGCGCCGGGCCTTCGGTGAGTATCTGATTGGCCTTGTCCTTGCCGTGCAGGTGCTCCAGGCCGGCCAGATACTCGCGCTGGGCGGATTCTGGAATCTCGTTCGACCACTCGCCGGTGTAGGTCATGCCGGTCACCCGCCGCTGCGGGCGCATGTCCAGGTCCGAGTGGCCGTTGCCCAGGTCACGGGCGTGAATCAGGCCGAAATAGCCCTTGCCCGGCGGCGGCGGTTTCTGGCCTTCCTTGGCCTCGAACATGTTGCCCAGGTACATGTTCGAGCCGTGAGTCTGGTAGACGTGGTACGAGTCGACCGAGTTCTCCATCCACATCTTCCAGTTGCACTCGATGCGCATCTGGTAGACGCCGTGGTTCATGGTGATCTCGCCGGTCGGCGAAAGATCACAGAAGCGGTCGATGTTGGCGGCGGCCGGCCCCAGGTGTTCCTGCAGGCTTTTGCCGGTCTTGCCCATGCTGGCGAAGATGAAGCCCCGATAAAGCTCGACCCGCGGCACGCGAAACAGGCCGTGCTCCTCGCGCCTGAAGTCGGCGGGGTAGTCCTCGCGAAACAGGATGCCCTTCAGATCGCCTTCGCAGCTGTAGGTCCAGCCGTGGTAGGAGCAGGTGAAGGTCTGCGCGTTGCCGCGGCGCGCCTGGCAGATGGTGTTGCCACGGTGCGTGCAGCGATTGAGCATCACCCGCACCTGCATGTCCTTGCCGCGGGTGATCAGGATCGGCTGCTGGCCGAGCAGGCCGGTGCGGTAGTCGCCGATGTTCGGTACCTCGCTCTCGTGGCCCACGAACACCCACTCGCGGTACCAGATGCGGCTGAGCTCTTCCTCGAAGATGGCGGGGTCCGTGTACAGACTGCCGTGCACGCGGTCCGGCCGCACCAGGGCGGCGTAGTCGATCAGTGACGAGCGGGTGGCCATGTCCATGACGGGGCTCCTCTTGCAGGGTATGTCGGGGGCGGTTTCGAAGTGGCGCCTCGGTGGCAAGTCTAGTGCGGCCGCGCCAGGTCGTGACCAAAAACCGATCGTTCAGTCAAAAAAACCTTCGGCCGGAAGGCGCGCCGGTTCAGGTTCGGCCGGCCGGCGGCGTGCCGGGCGTGGCGCCATCGCGCTCCTCGCCACAGCGGGCGCAGCGCCAGTGGGACGGCGTGCGACCGGGCGCCGCGTGCGGCCCCAGGTCCACCAGTTGCCAGTTGTGATAACCGTCCTGGCACTGCCGGTGGGCGCGCTCGCCCGACAACTGGTCGCGGCTTCGAAAGCGCAGGATTCTTGCCACCAGCGGTTCCGGAACTCAGGCCGACACGATGCCTGAAAGCTTACGCCCGGTGCCGTCATCGTTGCCGGCGATGCAGGCAGCCAGCTGGCGGTAGCTGTCGATCAATTGCGCCAGGTTGTAGCGGGCGTTGGCGGGGCTCGGATTGGGACTGACGAAGATGCGCGCCCCGGCAAAGGTCTGGGGCTGCAGGCCGGGCGCGATCACATCCTGCTGCGTCAGCACATGTCGGCAGAATGCCCGGTATGCCGTGGCCCCGTGAAACCACAGCAGCGGCGGCCGGCAGTCGGCTACCACCGCCGCCAGGCGCCTGGCGCCGGCACGGTAATCCTCAGCGCGCAGATGGTGCGCCATGGACGACGCGGTCTTGCACAGGTCCGTAAAGCCGATACGGTCGCGGGCCAGGATCAGATTCATTGCCGCCGGACCGGGCGTGACCGGCGCTGCCAGCAGGCCGCTGGCATTCAGCGCCGGCCAGAAGCGGTTCTGCGGGTTGGGGAAATAGAAGCCCTCGCGCACCGCCCGCAGCGACGGATTGATGCCCACCGACAGCAGGCGCAGGCCCGGCGCGAGGTAATCGGGCAGGGTGGCGGCGAAGGCTTGGCTACAATCGGGCGTCTTCAAAACAAGGCCACTGCCATGGACTACGAGGTCAGGGATTTCCAGCACGACGTGATCGACGCCTCGGCACAACTGCCGGTGGTGGTCGATTTTTGGGCCGCCTGGTGCGCGCCGTGCAAGATGCTGGGGCCCATTCTGGAACAACTCGCCGCTTCCGCGCAGGGCCGCTGGAAGCTCGCGACGGTGGACGTCGACGCCCAGCCGGCGCTGGCGCAGCAGTATCAGGTGCGCGGCATTCCGGCGGTCAAGCTGTTCATCGACGGCCGACTGGTCGATGAGTTCAGCGGCGCCATGCCGCAGGGTGCGCTGGTCCAGTGGCTCGATAGCCGCATTCCGACCCCGGCACGGCGCCAGCTGGCCGAGGCGCGTGACCACCTTGCGCACGGCCGGCGGGAGCAAGCCCGCGCGCTGCTGCAGGCGGCGCTGATCGCCGAACCGGAGCTGCGCGACGCCCGCGGCCTGCTGGCCCTGGCACTGGTGCTGGACGACCCGGAGCAGGCCCTGATCCTGGCGGCCGGGATTCGCGAGGATGCCGACAGTTTTGCCGCCGCAGATGCGGCACGTGTGATCGCCGGGTTGCTGACAACCGATCCGGCCGGCCTGCCGCCCGGGCCGGCGCAGGGTGATTACCAGCTGGCCCTGCACGCCCTGCGTGAGGGCGACATCGATGTCGCGCTTGGCCATTTCCTGGACGCCATCGTCAGCGAGCGCGCTTATCTGGACGACGGCGCGCGCAAGGCCTGCGTGGCCCTGTTCGAGCTGCTGGGCACCGAGCATCCGCAGTTGCGCGACTGGCGACGGCGTTTGCAGCGGGCGCTGCACTGATGGCCGCGGCACGTTTTTTCCTGATGGCCGGCGCGCTCAATGCGGCGCTGGCGGTGATGCTGGGCGCCTTCGGCGCGCATGGGCTGCGCGGGCGACTGCCGGCAGATCTGCTGGCCATCTATCAGACCGCCAGTCAGTACCACGTCTACCACGCGCTTGGCCTACTGCTGGTCGGCCTGTTGGCCTTGCATGCGCCGACCAACGGCGCGCTGCGCTGGAGCGGCTGGCTGATGCTGGCGGGCGTGCTGCTGTTCAGCGGCAGCCTGTACCTGTTGGCGATCACCGGCCAGCGCTGGCTGGGGGCGATCACCCCGCTCGGTGGAACGGCCTGGATTGCCGCCTGGTTGCTGATGGCCTGGGCGGCGCGTGGCGTTGCCAGGTAAACCCTTGCGTGTGATTTCCGGCGGCCAGACCGGCGTCGATCGCGCCGCGCTGGACGTGGCGCTGGAGCTTGGCCTGCCCTGCGGCGGCTGGTGTCCGGCCGGCCGGCGGGCCGAAGACGGACCGATCGATGCCCGGTATCCGCTCGCGCAAACCGACACCATCGACTACGCCGAGCGTACGCGGCGCAACGTGGCCGAGGCCGACGCCACGCTGGTGCTGTGCCACGGGGGCCTGGGCGGTGGCACGCTGCTGACGGTGGAGGCGGCCTGCGCGCTGGACAAGCCTTGTCTGGTCATCGACCTGCGCCGGCCCTGGCAGCCGCTGGAAGTGCAGCGCTGGCTGCAGGCCTGCGCGGTGACCAGCGTGAATCTGGCTGGCCCGCGCGAGACCGGCGCACCCGGCATTCATGCGCTGGCGAGCGATTTTCTGCGCGCCGTTCTGGCACCGTTGGTGACTGACAAGACCTTCTGACCGCCCCCGGACTAGACGGCGCACCGCGGTCAGTGCAGCGGCCCGCTCCCCATGTCATCCAGCAGGCGTTCCACCGCGGCGCGGTCGTAGTGGTAATGCTGATTGCAGAACTCGCAGTCCACGTCGATGCCGCCGCGTTCGGCCAGCAGGGACTCGATTTCCGCCCGGCCCAGCGCCAGCAGCGTCGCCTCCACGCGCGGCACGGAACACGAACAGCCGAACCGCATCGACTGCGACGCCAGCAGGTGAAGGTCCTGGTCACCGAACAGCCGGCCGAGCAAGCGTGTCGGCTCCAGGTGCAGCAGTTCCTGCGGGCGTGTGGTCCCGGCCAGGGCCGCCACGTGATCCCACTGCGCCGCATCGTCCGGCCCGGCGCTGCCCGGCAGGCGCTGCAGCAACAAGCCGGCTGCGCGCGTTTGGTCCGCCGCCAGCACGATGCAGCCGGGCAGCTGATCGGAGCTCGCGAAATAACCCTCGAGAGTGGCCGCGAGGCCGCCGGCGGCCAGCTCCACGATGCCCTGGTAGCGGCGCCCGTCGCCGCGGGCATCCAGCGTGATCACCAGCCGTCCGTCACCCAGCAGCGCGTGCCAGTCGGTGTCGTGCAGCGGTTCTTCCCAGCGTGCCAGCGCCCGCACTGTGGAACCGGTCCGGTTGTCGGCCACCAGCAGACGCAGCGGGCCGGCACCGCGCAGCTCGACGATGACCTGTCCGGCGGCCTTCAGATTGCTGCCCAGCAGCGCCGCACCGACCAGCAGCTGGCCGAGCAGGTCGCGAACGGCGGGCGGGTAATGGTGACGCGACAGCACGTCCTGCCAGGTTGTTTCGAGCTGCACCAGCAGGCCGCGCACCGGTGCCTGGGCGAACGTGAACCGGTGCAGCGTATCGGACGACATGGCGGGGATTCGAAAAGAACGGGTGGCCAGTATAGCGGCCCGCCCATCCGCAGCCGGCGCCGGGCGCGTTTCAGATCACAGCTGCGAGGTGCAGTTCGGGCAACGGGTCGCCGCCACCGGAATGGCCGTGCAACAGTGGGGGCAGTCCCGGGTCGCCGGGGCCGGCGGAAGCTCGGCCTTCCTGAGCCGGTTCAGGCTGCGGATCAGCATGAACACGGCAAACGCGACGATCACGAAGCTGATGATCGAGTTGATGAACAGTCCGTAGTTGATGGTGACCGCGCCGGCCGCCTTGGCCGCCGCCAGTGACACATACGGACCGGCCGTTGCACCCTCGCGCAGCACCGCAAACAGGTTGGAGAAGTCCACCTGGCCAAGCAGCAGGCCGATCGGCGGCATCAGCACGTCGTCGACCAGCGACTTGACGATGGCGCCAAAGGCCGCGCCGATGATGATGCCGACCGCCATGTCGACCACGCTGCCGCGCATGGCGAATTCCCGAAATTCTTTCAGCACGCTCATGTTGTGTTCTCCCGGATTGCAGTACCGGCCCGGTGAGCCCGGGCGCCCGGAATTGTGCGTTCCGGGTCCGGGAAATACCAACGCACGTTCGCCTGCCGAGCAATTGCCGGTGCCGGATGGCTGGAGATCCCTGTGTTGCCGAGTGACGTCGGTTGCACCACCTTGGATCGTGAATCGGGCGCCGCGCTTCAAAGCGAGACATCCTCATTGCATCGAAGGGACAAATGCCACACCAAAGCCCGGTTTGATTGGCCCGACACTTGCTTGTACCATTCGCGGCCCTTTGCCCCCTGGGTGGCTTGCCCGTCTGGCAAAGGAATCGTGAAGCAATTGCCTACAGCAATGGGAGACGAGCAACTCATGAAGCAAGTAATCCTGACCACGCTGGCTGCGGCCGGCCTGCTGGCCGCAACCGCGGCTGCAGCCGACATCACCGGCAACGTTGGCCTGACCACCGACTATGTGTTCCGCGGCATCAGCCAGACCGACGAGAAGCCGGCCATTCAGGGCGGCCTGGACTACGCGCACAGCAGTGGCGCCTATGCCGGTGTGTGGGCCTCCAATGTCGATTTCAACGACGGCGACCAGGCGCAGATCGAGATCGACCTGTATGCCGGCATGACCGGCAAGATCGACGACCTGGGCTGGAAGTTCGGCGGCGTGTACTACAACTACCCGGGCGTCGCCGACAGCTCCGGCCTGAAGTACGACTACTGGGAATTCGGCCCGACCCTGACCTACCCGATCGGGTCGGCCACCGCCAGCCTGCTGGTCCTGTGGAGCCCGAACTTCTACAACGAAACCGGCAAGGGTCTGTACTCCGAACTGGGCCTGTCGGCGCCGGTGGGTTCGTTCACCCTGGGCGGCACCTTCGGCCACCAGGACATCGAGCGTAATGCCAAATTCGGCACCACCGACTACAACAACTGGTCGGTGTATGCCTCCACCACCGTGGCGGGCATCGGCCTGAAGTTGGCCTACACCGACACCGAGCTGAGCAAGAGCGAGTGCTTCGGCGGCGGCGCCTTTGGCGACTGGTGCGGTGGCCGTGCCGTGTTCAGCGTCAGCAAGGCCCTGTAAGGCTTAAACCTGCCTCAACAGAAATGAAAAAGCGGGTGGACAGCGATGTCCACCCGCTTTTTTTGTGCCTGAAATCCGCCGCGGGGCGTGCGCCGCACGCCCCGCGGTCGGCTTCTACATGTTGGCGACGATCGCCTGCCCGAACTCGCGGCTGCCGAGCTTGGTCGCGCCTTCCATCAGGCGTTCGAAGTCATAGGTCACGGTCTTGGCCTGGATGGCGCCGGAGATGCCCTTGACGATCAGGTCCGCCGCCTCGGTCCAGCCCAGATGCCGCAGCATCATCTCGCCGGACAGGATGATCGAGCCCGGGTTCGACATGTTCTTGCCGGCGTACTTGGGTGCCGTGCCGTGGGTGGCCTCGAACAGTGCCACGGTGTCGGACATGTTGGCGCCCGGCGCAATGCCGATGCCGCCGACCTGCGCCGCCAGCGCGTCGGAGACGTAATCGCCGTTCAGGTTCAGCGTGGCGATCACGCTGTAGTCGCGCGGCCGGGTCAGGATCTGCTGCAGGAAGGCATCGGCAATCGCGTCCTTGACCACGATGTCCTTGCCGGTGCGCGGGTTCCTGAAGCTGCACCACGGGCCGCCGTCGATTTCCACGGCGCCG
Organism: Immundisolibacter cernigliae; assembly: GCF_001697225.1. Lineage (GTDB taxonomy): Bacteria > Pseudomonadota > Gammaproteobacteria > Immundisolibacterales > Immundisolibacteraceae > Immundisolibacter > Immundisolibacter cernigliae. The sequence continues at coordinate 1,104,557 of NZ_CP014671.1, read as the reverse complement.
AACTCGGCCTTGGCCAGCGCATAGCCCCAGTCCCGGAAGCCGCCTTCCGTGAACTTCATGATGTTGCCCTTGTGCACCAGAGTCACCGACGGGCGGTCGTTGTCGATGGCGTACTGGATGGCCTTGCGCACCAGGCGCTGGGTGCCTTCCTCGGACACCGGCTTGATGCCGATGCCGGAGCTTTCCGGGAAGCGGATCTTCGTGACGCCCATTTCCTTGATCAGGAAATCGATCAGCTTGCGGGCCTCCGGCGAGCGCGCCGCCCACTCGATGCCGGCGTAGATGTCCTCGGAGTTCTCGCGAAAGATCACCATGTCGGTGTCTTCCGGGCGCTTGATGGGGCTGGGCGTGCCGGCGTAATAGCGCACCGGGCGCAGGCACACGTACAGGTCCAGTTCCTGGCGCAGCGCCACGTTCAGCGAGCGCATGCCGCCGCCCACCGGCGTGGTCAGCGGGCCCTTGATGCCGACCAGGAACTCGCGCATGGCGGTCAGCGTCTCGGCCGGCAGCCAGGTGTCGCCGCCGTAGGTGGCCACCGCCTTCTCGCCGGCGTAGATCTCCATCCAGGCGATGGAGCGCTTGCCGCCGTAGGCCTTGGCCACCGCCGCGTCGAGCACCTCGATCATCGGCGGCGTCACGTCCACGCCGATGCCGTCACCCTCGATGAACGGGATGATCGGCCGGTCCGGCACGTTCAGGGAGTTGTCGGCCTTGGCGGTAATGCGTGCGCCGTCGGTCGGTACAATGATTTTGTCGTATGCCATAGCCTCGCCTGCCTGCTGAATGAAGCCGGCATTTTAATCGACAACCGGCCCGTTCCCGCCCATGCCGCAGCGCACCATCCTGATCACCGACAGCGGCGAGACCTTTCCCTGTGCCGAAGACCAGTCCGTCCTGCACGGCATGAGCCGCCTGGGCCGCAAGGGCATTCCTCAGGGCTGCTACGGCGGCGGCTGCGGCGTGTGCAAGATTCAGGTGCTCAGCGGCCGCTACCACACGCGCAAGATGAGCCGCGACCAAGTCACGGCCGAGGAAGAACAGGCCGGCTACGCGCTGGCCTGCCGCACCTTTGCCGACGAAGACCTCACGCTGCGCGTGGTGGGTAAGCTGCACAAGGCGTTGACGCGCTGAGGGGCGGCGATCACTCCGAGAGGCCCAAGGGGATCCGACGCTTGCTGTTCTGGTCGCCCTGCGTGGCAATGAGAGACCGCCAGCGGCGCAAACGGAAGAAACACCCAGCAATTGCCGACGCTTTGCATCCGACGCAAAAACCAAAAAGGCCAGCACGCTGGCTGACCTTTTTTGGAGATCGAAATGGTGGAGCGGAGGAGGATCGAACTCCCGACCTTCGCATTGCGAACGCGACGCTCTCCCAGCTGAGCTACCGCCCCACGTGATGTGACTCGTCGATTCCAGGATGCCGCCGGCGTGCCGGTGTGGCCGGCCAGGGCGCCTGTTTTTTGGGGCGCGCAGTGTACCATGCGGCCCGTGCCGGCCAACACGCCGGCGCTGCGCCATCAGGAGGATGCCACCGTGGGTAATAGTCGTCAGATGTTGCTGGCCACCGTCATGGCCGCCGTTGCCGCCTGGTCGCTGGCCGCGAGCGCCGGTGAGCTCGAAGACGGCATCGCCGCTTTCGAGAAGCACGATTTCAACACCGCCGTGCGCCTGATCGAGCCGCTGGCCGAGCAGGGCAATATCGAGGCGGAATATTTCATGGGCACTTTCTATATGTACGGCCACGGGGTGGCCATGGACCCGCCGCAGGCCACGGTGTGGTTCAAGCGCGCCTTTGGGCATTGGGAAACGCAGGCGCGCGCCGGCGATCCGGCGGCGATGGTGGAGGTGGCGGGCATGCTGACCTCGGGTCTGGGCGTCGATCGTGACGACAAGGCCGCCGCCGAGTGGCTGCGCAAGGCCGGCGATCTGGGCTATCCCGAAGCCTGGGCGGAGTTGGGCGGGCTGTACGTGGAAGGGGCCGGCGTGCCCAAGGATGTGGCCGAAGGCGAGAGGCTGCTGAAAAAAGCCTCCAGCGCCGGTAGTGTGCGCGCGAGCGAGATGCTGGCCGCCTTGTCCAAACGGGTCGAACCGGCCAGCTTCTGACCGGGCCGCCGTCAGCGTGCGCAGGTGTGACCTGACGGCGTGATCCTGCTTGCTTACCTTGCGGTCGGCGTGCTGGCAGGGCTGATCGCCGGCATGCTGGGTCTGGGCGGCGGTGTGGTGATCGTGCCGGCGCTGGCGCTGGTGTTTCCGCTGCTGGGCATTCCGTCCGAGGTGCTGATGCACCTGGCGATCGGCACCTCGCTGGCGGTGATCGTGCCGACCTCGATGTCGTCCACCTATGCGCACTACCGGCGCGGCGCCGTGGATCTGCCGCTGGTGCGCCGGCTGCTGCCGGGTCTGGCGGTGGGCGCGGTGCTGGGTGGTTGGCTGGCGGACAAATTACCCAGCGCGCTGCTCAGCCGCGTGTTCGGGGTATTCGTGATTTGCGTGGCGACGCAGATTTTCTTCAACGCCACCGCGCCCGGTCGTCGGCCGCTGCCGGGCACCGCCGGTCTGCTGGCCACAGGCACCGTGATCGGCACCCTGTCGACGTTGCTCGGCATCGGCGGCGGCAGCCTGACGGTGCCGTTTCTGAACTACTGCCGGGTGGACATGCGCCGGGCGGTAGCCACCTCGTCGGCCTGCGGTCTGGTGCTGGGAGTGATCGGGGCGGCGGTGTTCCTGTGGGCGGGGCGCGATCATGCGGGGCTGCCGGCCGGCGCCATCGGTTATCTGTATCTGCCGGCGTTCATCGGTATCGCGGGGGCATCGGTGCTGACCGCGCCGCTGGGTGCGCGCCTGGCACACAGCCTGCCGGTGGTGACACTCAAGCGCCTCTTTGCCGTGTTTCTGGGGACGGCGGGCCTGCGCATGCTCGACGTGCTGAGGTTCTGACCGGGGTTCAGCCGCGGCGGTAGGTGACGAAGCTGTATGGGTGCGCGTTGCGCGCGTCGGCTGGGTGATCCAGGCGCGCAACTTCGTGCCAGTCGGCGCCCAGCGGCGGCAGGTGGGTATCGCCGGGGAAGGCGGCGTGAATCTGGGTGAGTTCGACCGTGCCGGCGTCGGCCAGCGCCTGGGCATACACGTTTGCGCCGCCGATCACCATCGCCGGTCCGCCATGCGCCGCCGCCAGGCGGTAGGCTTCGTCCAGGGTGCCGACCACCTGCACGCCCGGCGGCGCAAAACCGGCCTGCCGGCTGAGCACGATGTTCAAACGCTGCGGCAGCGGCTTGCCGATTGACTCGTAGGTTGCCCGGCCCATGATGACGGGCCGGCCCAGCGTCAGCTCGCGAAAGTGCTTCAGGTCCGCCGGCAGATGCCAGGGCAGCGTGCCATCGCGGCCGATGACGCCGCCTTGCGCCACCGCCACCACCAGCACCACCTCGACCGGCACCGTCACACGGCGACCGGGGCGGCGATGCGCGGCAGCGGGTCGTAATCCAGCAGATCGAAGTCTTCGTAGCTCAGGTCGAAGATCGACTCCACCGGCCGGCGAATGCGCATTTGCGGCAACGCCCGCGGGGTGCGGGCGAGTTGTTCGCGCGCCTGATCAAGGTGATTCAGGTAAAGGTGCGCATCGCCCAGGGTGTGGATGAACTCGCCGGGCGCGAGGCCCGTGACGTGCGCCACCATTTGCGTCAGCAGCGCGTAGGAGGCGATGTTGAACGGCACGCCCAGAAAAATGTCCGCGCTGCGCTGGTACAGCTGGCACGACAGCCGGCCGTCGGCCACATAGAACTGGAACAGGACATGGCACGGCGGCAGACGCATGGCGTCCACCTGCGCCGGGTTCCAGGCGCTGACCAGCAGGCGGCGCGAGTCCGGGTCGCGCCGGATGCGATCGATGACGGCGCTGATCTGGTCGATGTGGCCGCCGCCGTAATCCGGCCACGAGCGCCACTGGTAGCCGTAGACCGGGCCAAGGTTGCCGTCAGCGTCCGCCCATTCGTCCCAGATGCTCACGCCGTACTGTTTCAGGTAGGCGATGTTGGTGTCGCCGCGCAGGAACCACAGCAGCTCGTGGATGATGGATTTGACGTGCAGCTTCTTGGTGGTCAGCAGCGGAAAGCCGGCCGACAGGTCGTAGCGCGACTGGTGGCCGAACAGGCTCAGGGTGCCGGTGCCGGTGCGGTCGGATTTGCGCGTACCCCGTTCCAGCACGGTGCGCATCAGATCGAGGTATTGCTGCATGAGGGGCGGGGCGCGAGGGAAGATGCCGGGCGCTAGAATACCGCCATGAACGCTCCGCATGACCCCAACGAGCCCCGGCCGCACAACATCGCGGTGCAGGTGCGAACGCACTATCTGGCCGAGCAGTCGATCCCGCTGCAGGGTCGCTACGCCTTTGCCTACACGGTGACCATCACCAATCGCGGCACGCTGCCGGCGCGGCTGGTGGCGCGCCACTGGATCATCACCGACGCCGGGGACAACACGCAGGAAGTGCGCGGCCTGGGCGTGATCGGCCAGCATCCGCACCTGGCGCCGGGCGAGTCGTTCACCTACACCAGCGGCACCATGCTCGACACGCCGACCGGCCTGATGCACGGCAGCTACCAGATGGTGGGCGACGACGGCGTTGAGTTCGACGCGCCGATTCCGCCGTTTCACCTGGCGGCGCCCAACAGCCTGCACTAGTGGAAATTCTGGTGAACGGGCAGCCGCGCACGGTTCGCGACGAGCTGACGGTGGCGGGTCTGGTGGCGGAGCTGGGTCTGGCCGGCAAGCGCCTGGCGGTCGAAGTCAACCGCGATATCGTGCCGCGCGGCGAGCACGCGGCGCGCGCGCTGCACGACGGCGACCGCATCGAGATCATCCACGCCATTGGCGGTGGCTGAGGCCACCGGGCAAACGGCGGCCAGGCCGCCAGGACGCACAACCATGACCGCACTCAACGACGAACCGCTGCGCATCGGCGCCCGTACCTTCACCTCGCGCCTGCTGGTCGGTACCGGCAAGTACAAGGACCTGGATCAGACCGCCCGCGCCATCGACATGAGCGGCGCGCAGATCGTCACCGTCGCCGTGCGGCGGGTGAACATCGGCCAGGACCCGAGTCAGCCGAACCTGCTCGATGTGCTGCCAGCGGACCGCTACACCATCCTGCCCAACACCGCCGGCTGCCACACGGCCGAGGAGGCCGTGCGCACCTGCCGCCTGGCGCGCGAGCTGCTGGACGGCCATAACCTGGTGAAGCTGGAAGTGCTGGCCGATCACAAGACGCTGTACCCGGACGTGACCGAGACGCTGGTGGCCGCCAAAACCCTGATCGCCGACGGCTTCGAGGTCATGGTCTACACCTCCGACGACCCGATCCTGGCCCAGCGCTTCGAGGCCATGGGCTGCGTGGCGGTGATGCCACTGGCGGCGCCGATCGGCTCCGGCCTTGGCATTCGCAACCCCTACAACCTGCACCTGATCCTGGAGCAGGCGACGGTGCCGATCCTGGTCGACGCCGGCGTGGGCACGGCCAGCGACGCGGCCATCGCCATGGAACTGGGCTGCGACGGCGTGCTCATGAACACGGCCATCGCCGGCGCCACGGATCCGGTGCTGATGGCCAGCGCCATGCGCAAGGCCATCGAGGCCGGCCGCGAGGCATTCCTCGCCGGGCGCATCCCGCGCAAGCTGTATGCATCGGCTTCGTCGCCGCTGGACGGCCTCTTTTTTGGCTGAAGCCCCGAACACCCCGCCGCCCGAGGCAAGCCACCGACGCGCCATCCGCAGCTTCGTAGTGCGCGCCGGGCGCATGACGCCGGGCCAGCGCCAGGCGCTGGAACGCCTGTGGCCGCGCTATGGCCTGGACCTGCCGGATGGCGCAATCGATCTTGACCAGGCCTTCGGCCGGCAGGCGCCGCGTACGCTCGAAATCGGCTTTGGCATGGGCGATGCCCTGCTGGCGCTGGCGGCCGCGCATCCCGAACGGGACTTCATCGGCGTGGAGGTCTACCCGCCGGGCATCGGCAGCTTTTTGCTGCGCGTCGAGCAGGCGGGTCTGAGCAACGTGCGCGTGATCTGCGCCGATGCCGTCGAGGTGCTGGCGCGGCACCTGCCGGCGGCGAGCCTGGACCGCCTGCTGGTGCTGTTCCCGGATCCGTGGCCCAAGAAGCGCCACCACAAGCGCCGGCTGGTGAACGCGCCGTTTCTGGACCTCGCCGCGCGTGTCCTGCGCTCTGGTGGGCAGTTGCAGATCGCCACCGACTGGGCAGATTACGCCGCGGCCATCGGCGAGCTTCTGCCGGCCTGCGCCGCGTTCACCCCAGCCGGGTCGGCGCCGGATGAGGCCGGTCGGCCGCAGACCAAATACGAGCGCCGCGGCCAACGCCTGGGGCACGCGATTGCGGAGTTCGTGTGTCGGCGCCGCTAGCTGCGGGAGCGGATTGTTCGCCCGCGCCGCAGCGGGTGCTGGCCACGCAACGCTGCCGCGCCTTGTATTCCTGAGCGATTCACCGCCTGTTCACAAACCGGGCGGAGGTGCGAGCGTTGCCAAGGCCGCTGGCCGCGGCCTACCATTCGACCGCTCTGCCGCGCCGAAATACCGAGGAGGAACCGCCGATGGGCACCCTGGAACGCTTCAATTTCGACGCCAGTCACCGCAAGTATTCGGAACAGGACGTGCGCCGCGCGGCGCGCAACATGCTGATCGACGGCTGCCAGATGAAGGCCGGCGATGAAGTACTGATCCTGAACGAGAACGGCATCACCGAACCGGCCGCCTCGGACGTCATCGAGGACGAGGCGCGCAAGCTGGGCGGGCGCGTGCACGTGATGTGGACCGACACCGTCAAGGGCCCCGAGGACATGCCGCCGTCCGTGGTCAAGGCCTTCGAGTCGCCGGACGTGACCATCTTCAACCACATGATCGCCGGCGTGCTGCGCATGGTGCCGTTCAACGGTCGCGGCATGAAGATGCTGAACTTTCTGCAGACCTGGGACCAGCTGGGCTCGCCGTTCGGGCAGGTGCCGTACAACGTATGGCTGGAAGTGCTCAAGAACCTCGGCCCGCGCCTGGGATCGGCCAAAGGCTGGCGCATCACCTGCCCGCTGGGCAGCGACCTGTCCGGCCCGATCCCGCAGCCGGGCCAGTCGCCGAAGCCGGCCAGGACCGACGCCAAGGCCACCGGCGACGGCTTCACGCTGCGCACCTTTCCGCTGGGCGTGTGCCAGGTCTTCGACAGCATGCAGGCCAGCGGTCGCCTTGCCGTGCGCTGGCTGACGCCGTCCGGTGTGCACGTGTTCGAGCCCAACGGCATTGCCCTGCCAAGTCCGGTCATGATCCAGATCGACAAGGGCCGCATCACCGGCTTCGACGGCGAGTCGCAAGCGGTGGCCCAGCTGCGCGCCTACATGGAAAAATGCGGCAGCGAGATGGGCAAGGAGCCCTACATCGTCAATTCCTGGCACGCCGGCATCAACCCGCGCTGCGCCGTCACGGCCGGGCCCGAACAGGGTCTGGACCAGTGGATGTACATGGTTCACGCCAACCCGCGCATCGTGCATTTCCACACCATCGGCCCGGTGCAGCCGGGCGAGATGTCGATTCCGGTGGTCGATCCGACCATCGAGTTCGATGGCGAGAAGCTGTGGGACGCCGGCCGGCTGGTGTTCCTGGACCGCCCGGACCTGCGCGACAAGGTACGCGCCTTCGGCGATCCGGATTTCGCCTTCCATCACGAACTCGAAATCGGCGTCTGACCGCTCGCCGCATACCCCAATAAAGCAACAAGAAGGCATCCGCATGGCCCGCACCATCTGGTACACCCGCTGCCCGGTGCCGACCGCGTCCGGCATCGCCTATCAGCGCAAGCTGTTCGACAGCGAATTCGTCGGCACCGACTGCGAAGTGCGCAACATCAAGGAGCTGGGCCGCGCCAACTCGGACACGCATTTCGCCCACACGCTGGAAGATTCATTCCGCGAGGGCGGCGGCTCGCCGCCGGTGTGGGCGCGCTCGCGCGGGGCGGATACGTCGCTGCTGGGCATCAGCTTCGTCGAGGAGACCTTGGGCCTGTTCGTGCGGGCGGATGACCCCATCCACTCGGTGCGGGATCTGGCCGGCAAGCGTCTGGCGCTGCCGGTGTGGCCCAGGCTGGTCATGAATTTCTTCCGCTTCGCGGCCAAAAAGGCATTCGTGTCGGCACTGGAACTGCACGGTCTGCACGAGGCGGATGCCGCGTTCACCGACGTGGTGGAAACCGGCGATCACTACCAGCTGCTGAACCCGGGCTTTGCGGATGCCGAGGCTCGGCAGATTCCGTCCTACTACAACTGCCAGATGCAGGCGCTGCTGGACGGCAAGGTGGATGCATTCTTCGCCAAGGGCGGCGAGATTGCCGCCATGCAGCGCGAGTCCGGCGGCGGCATCCGCATGCTGTACAACCTGATCGAGGCCAAGCCGCTGTGGGCCAAGGTCAACAACGCCACCCCACGCCTGCTGACGGTCAGCAATTCGCTGGTCCGCGAGCGGCCCGACATGGTGATCCGCTACGCCCGCACGCTGCTGAAGGCCGCCACCTGGGCGGCGCAGCCCGAGAACAAGGTCGCGGCGACAGCAGCCCTGGCGCTGGAAACCGGTGTCACTCCGGCAGACATCGACACCTACTACACCGCCGATTTGCACCAGAAGCTGAAGCCCGAACTGAGCATGCGCCTGATCGAGACGCTGGAGATCATGAAAAGCTTCCTGCACGCGCACGGCTTCATCGAAAACAATTTCCCGACCCGCGACTGGCTGGCCACCGACCTGCTGCGCGAGGCGTATGCGGCCGAAGGCATCGCCTGGCCGGACTGAGCCTTCCAGAAATCAACAGCCCAAGCAGGAACTTTCCACCATGAATAGCCCGCTCGACCCCAAGGCCCTGCGCCAGGTGTTCGGCCAGTTTTGCACCGGGGTCACGGTGGTGTGCGCCACCGACACGCAAGGCCGCCGCTACGGCATCACCGTCAACTCCTTCAGCTCGCTGTCGCTGGACCCGCCGCTGGCGCTGTTCGCGCTGATCCGGGAGTCCGAGACCCTGAAGGTCATCGAGGCCGCCGGCGCCTTCAGCATCAACATCCTGGCCGAAAACCAGCAGGACATCTCGAACCGCCTGGCCAAGAAGGGCGGACCGGAGAAGATGGACGGCGTCCTCACCCATCCGGGCGTCACCGGCGCACCGATCGTCGAGGGCTCGATCGGCCACATGGACTGCACGCTGCGCAACAGTTACGACGGCGGCGACCACGTGATCCTGGTTGGCCAGATCGAACAGGCCGCAGTTGGCGAGCCGCTGCCGCCGCTGCTGTACTTTCGCAGTGCCTACAAGACCGTGGCGGACTGACCGGTCATCTTGGGGTACGGGTTTTAGGCGCAGCTTTGCTGCGCGATGATCGCCCGGCTGAGCCGGGCTCCTACACGGCGCCTTCGCCTTCAGAAGTCGGTCGGACACAGGGATGCCGCTGGCGCCGTTTACAGAATTTCACAAAGCCAAGCCAACCGGAGGAGCACATGAGCAAGGCGACGGTGACCGAAACCATTGACGTGAACGCATCCCCGGACGAGGCCTGGGCGCTGGTCGGCGATTTCGGCGGCCTGGTCGGCTGGTTTCCGGCGGTGACCGAAAGCACCGTCGAGGGCAGCGGTGTGGGCGCGCTGCGCCACCTGACCATGCCCGACGGGAATCAGCTGACCGAGCGCCAGGAGGCGCGCGACGATGCCGCCCGTTGTTACGAGTACGTGGTCATCGCCGGTGCGCTGCCGTGCACCGACTATCGGTCGCGGCTGGCGGTGAGCCCGGCCGGCAGCGGGGCGCGGATCACCTGGACCGCCGAGTTCCTGCCGCTGAAGGACGCGCCGGTGGACGCGGTGGCCTTCATCACCAGCATCTATCAGGGCGGGCTGGCCGGCGCCAAGGCAGTGCTCGAAGGTTAGGGAAACGCGGAAGCGTTCCCGCAGCGCAGGGACGCGCTGTCAAGATCAGCGGATGTAGGAGCCCGGCTATGCCGGGCGATCATCGCGCAGCAAAGCTGCGCTACAAGGTTTTTCGGCAGCGGGCGTTGCGAAATCCCCGATGGATTCATGCAGCGCTGCCTTCAGCTCGCCGGCGGCTGATGTCCCCAGGCGGTGAAGCGCGTCAGATGCCGCTGACGCCAGTTGGGGCCAACATCGTAGCCGCCGGTGCCGATCTCCCACTCGAAACCCGACGGCGTGCGGCCGTAGAAGGAGAACACGTCGTCCGTATGGCGGCCGGGCAGGTGGGTGATTTCCACCCCGGCGGCGCGCGCGCGATCCCAGGCCAAACCCACGGCGTCGATGTCCGGCACGTGCATCTCGAAATGCGCGGTGCGCTTGACCGGCGGAATGCCGGCGCCCAGTGCAATCGAATGATGGCGGCGGTTGCAGTGCAGGAACACTGCCTCGATGGTCAGCCCCGCCCATTCTTCGGCGCCGCGGTCCGACACGGCCATGCCGATCACGTCGGTATAGAAACGCAGCGTCGGCTCCAGATCCTGCGTCACCAGAACGATGTGGCCCATGCCCATGTCGCCGGTCACAAAGCCGCCTGGCATGACCGATGAGGCAAACGCCGTCGCCGCCACGCGCTGGCCCAGACACAGTTCCAGCGGATTGCCGGACGGGTCGCTGAAGCTGACCAGTTCGGTCACGTGACGGGCGCGGCAGGCGCTGTCGTCACCCTTGTGCACGGCCACCCCGGCGGCCTTCAGGCGGCCCAGCGCGGCATCGAATTCGCCGCGGTTGAGGGCCGCCAGGCCCACCGCCGCCACGTCGTCCTGGCTGCCGGGACGCAGGAACAGCCGCTGTTCGCACTCGTCCATGCGGTAGCCGCGCGAGCCGTCAGCGTTGACGCCGTTGCCGGTCATGCCGATGACACTGGTCAGCAAAGCCTCCCAGCCGGGCAGGTCGGATACCTCGAAACCCAGATAAGCAAGTTCCAGTCCGGCGGTCATACACGCTCCCCCTGTGATTGGCGGCCAGCGTGGTGTTCTTCGCCGGCTGGGCTGCTACCAGCGATGTGCTGGGCAGCTTCTTGATGGCCGGGTCATCGTATCCGAAACACAAACCGGGAACGACCGGGCAACGGGGCAGCGCGCGAAACTGTTGCGCGACGCGTGGGCTTTCGATGCTGGCAAGGCGGCGAGGCGGGCGTTTCGAGCTGAGCGCGAAGCGCTCGTTCGGGCAGCGACAGCCGGGAAGTCCGGGATGGAGCTAGTCGGCGCAGGGTCGGGCCGGGTGCGTGACTGGCAAGACGGCTCGCGCCTTTTTCGCCTTGGGGCGGCGCGCCGCCTGCTGCTCGGGAAGTCGCGGCGAACGTCCGCCTGCCTTCATGCCCTGCCTGAAAAACTGGTAGTTGTTTCGCCCTTCGTTTTTGGCGTGGTACATCGCGGCATCCGCGCAGCGGATCAAGGCCGTAGCGGTCGCCGCGTGTCCCTCCTCGGGAAACAGGCTGATGCCGATACTGACGCTGATCCGAATGTCGGAGCCGGCGATGGTATGCGGTGCTGCCAGGGCGATCAGCATCTTCTGGGCGCTCAGGCCGGCATCCCCGGCGTGCTGGATTTCCGACAGCAGGACTACAAATTCGTCTCCGCCCTGCCGGCTTACGGTGTCCGATCCGCGCACGCAGGTCAGCAGGCGTTGTGCCACCGACTGGAGCAGTTTGTCGCCCACCAGGTGGCCCAAAAAGTCATTGATCTGTTTGAATCCATCCAGGTCCAGAAACAGCACGGCGCCCTGGTTGCCATGACGGCGTGCCAGGGATATTGCATTTTCGATCCGGTCGCCCAGCAATACGCGGTTCGGCAAATTGGTCAGGGCGTCGTGATGGGCCAGGTAAGCCATGTGTTGCGCCTTGGCGCGTGCCGCAGTCACATCGCGAAACACGATTACCGCACCGCTGGTCTTGCCAGCAGCATCATGGATGGGGGCGGCCGAATCTTCGATGGCATATTCCGTTCCATCGCGCCGAACCAGCACGCAGTTGGCGGTCAGGCCCACGGGTTTGTCTTCCTGGATTGCCTGCTGCAATGGATTGGGCGCCGCTTCGCGCGTAATGCCATCAACGATTCTGAATACCTCGACAACCGAGTGACCGGTTGCCTCCGCATCAGTCCAGCCGGTCATGTCTTCGGCTATCGGACTCAGATACGTCACATTGCCCGCAAGATCGGTGCTCAGCACGGCATCGCCGATCGAGTTCAGCGTGGCCTGGGCGCGATCGGTCAGGACCGACGCGGCCTGCTCGTTGGTGTGACGCTCGATCACGCTGCGCAGAATGCGCGGCAACCAGTACGCGTCAAGGTGATTCTTCAGGAGCTGATCCTGCGCGCCAAGCTGAATGGCTTGCCGGGCTACCACAGGATCTTCGGCGCTGCTCAGAATCAGTATCGGAACCCGCCGCGCGGCCCTGAACACCATCTCGAAGGTCTTTATGCCCTGACTGTCGGGCAGGAACAGGTCAAGCAACACCGCGACGATTCCGGGTCTGTACAAACGGTCAATGCCGTCTGAAATCCGGTTGACCTGTTGCAGCGTCCATTCTTCATCAACCGACGTGGCCAAGGCCTTGCGAATGAGCATCGCATCAGCGGCGCAGTCCGAGACAAGCAGTACGGTGCGAAGGTCGTTGTCCATGACGTCGGATTTCGAGGGGTGTCCGTCTGCCACACGAGCGCCGGCTTTCAGTTTGTCGCCGTCATTCTGGCGCGGGGCATCGGGCCCGTTCCGTGCGCTAGCCCACGTGTTGCCGACGACCACCACGCGGTACGTCTGGCCGGGCACCACACCGGCCGCGGTGACGATCGGGCCGGCAGCCTGGCCTGCCACAGTTGCGCCGCACGGCCGGCGCCCGGACCCTGCGGGTCAGGTACCGGTTGGGGCGTTCGGTCGTTATGGACCCAGGGCGGCGCCGAATCGCTCAGCCTTGGCCAGGCTCAGCTTTTGCGGCCGACTACCAGCAGAAGCCCGCCCGCCACGATGGCGCCAACACCCGCCCAGACCGGGACATTGACCCGCTTCTTTTCGGCTACCGACATGTGCAACGGTCCCAGGTCGGCCTCGTGGGTTTCCCTGGTGTAGCTGAACCCGCCATAGGCGAGCCCCAGGGCGCCGGCAACGATCAGCACGATCGCGGCAAGTCTTTGTGCATCCATCCTGTGATTTCCCTCAAGCAGCCGTGATCTTTACGCCCCAGGCGCGCGCGATGGCACGCTCAGATCCGTCGTCCCTGAATCACCCGCACCAGGATCATGACGATCGCCACCACCAGCAGGATGTGGATCAATCCACCCATGGAGTAGGACGAAACCAGTCCCAGGGCCCACAGGATCAGCAGAACAATCGCAATTGTTTCAAGCACGTCCGAATCCTCAATCCTGAATCGACAAGGTACGCAGAATGGTCGCTGCGGATCCGAGCGGTCTGTACGGCAACACACACACAAGGTGCTCTGGCTGCGTTCCGTGCCATGTGGCGCGCGGCACGACGCACAGCCCCCTGCGGGCATGTTATGTACGATACCGCACTGATCGTGGAGCAGGCATTAGTAACCTGTTGGGCGGATGTTGAGGCCACCCAAGGGCGTCACAACATACACAAGCCCGATTCAGGAGGCCCCGTGCCACAGCAAAACCATCTTCTGGCGGCCTTGCCAGAGGACGTCCAGATCCGCCTGTTCCCGATCCTGGAACCGGTGACTCTGCCGCTGGGCAAGGTGCTGTACGAGTCCGGCGACACCTTGCGCTACGCCTATTTCCCGACCGACTCCATCGTGTCGTTGCTGTACGTGATGGAAAGCGGCGCCTCGGCGGAAATCTCCGTGGTTGGCAACGAGGGCGTGGTCGGGATTTCCCTGTTCATGGGCGGCGAAAGCACCCCCAGTCGGGCGATCGTGCAGAGCGCCGGCAGCGCCTATCGGCTGCGTGGCCAGCAGCTGAAGGACGAATTCAACCGCCACGGCGAGTTCCAAAACCTGCTCCTGCGCTACACGCAGGCACTCATCACGCAGATGTCCCAGACCGCGGTCTGCAACCGCCACCACACCATCGACCAGCAGTTGTGCCGCTGGTTGCTGCTGTCGCTGGACCGCCTGCCGGACAACCGCCTGACCATGACCCAGGAGCTGATTGCCAACATGCTGGGTGTGCGCCGGGAGGGTGTGACCGAGGCGGCCGGCAAGTTGCAGCGGGCGGGCGTAATCCATTACAGCCGCGGCCAGATCACGGTGCTGGACCGGGCCAAACTGGAGCAGCTGAGCTGCGAGTGCTACGCCGTGGTCAAGCGGGAGACCGATCGCCTGTTGCCGTATCGCGTCTCCCCGCCGGAGAACGTGCTCACGATGCAGCCGATCGTCACGTAAGCAACCGCCAGCCGTTCGCCTGAGCGGGTGCGTTTGCGCGTCGCACGGCGCCTGACCCGACGGCCGGGCAGGCACAGGAACCGTTTCAGGAAACGCCGAGCCATGCAGCGCTTTTCGCAGCGCGGGGACGTACTGCCAAAATCAGTGGCTGCAAGCTGCTGATCTTGTGAGCGATCGCAGAATTGTGGGAGCCCGGCTTCGCCGGGCGATCATCGCGCAGTGAAGCTGCGCTCCGACCGGGTTTTACCCGATGGCAGGCGCTGAGAAACCCAGGATGGATTTCAGCGCTTGCCTATGGGTGTTGCCGTACAGACCCGAAGCACGGTGCTGCTTATCGTTGCCATCAGCAAGCACTGAAACCGGGTGCGGCCTTGCGCCCACTCGCACACGTTCGATTCGGAGACCGCATGAACAAGGATCAAATCAAGGGCCAGGCCAAGCAGGCGAAAGGCGAAGTCAAGGAATTGGCCGGCAAGCTTGTTGGTGACAAGGCCATGGAAACCAAAGGCGTGATTCAAAAAACCGCCGGAAAAATACAGACCGGCTATGGCAATGCCAAGGACAAGATGAAGAAGGGGCGCTAGCCTGCCTCAAACTGTTTGCGGTACCGTGGGGCGCGTTGACGCGCGATACCGAACACAAGCGCTTTACGCTGAATGTGGACAAGGAGCGTCTCAAGGATGCGCCCCGTTTCGACAGAAGCCATTGGCCCAACATGGCGGATCAGACCTGGGAGAACGAGATTCACAGTTACTATCAGACGAAGAGCGATTGAGGATGCCACGCTCTGGCCGGCACCGTGCGTTGGCCTCTGTGTTCGGAACACCACGGACGCCGTCCCTTGCCTCACGTAGACTGCGCCAGCGGGGTAGCTCCAGCGCCTCTCCCGTACCTTTCCTGGGCGACCCCGGTGCTGACGGAAAGGCCCAATGTTCGTCGCAATCACTCCCCCCGTCACTAACCGCTTGATCGGCGGCCTGCCCGCCAGGGACCACGCGCGTGCTTTGGAGCACTGCGAGTCGGTCGACCTCGTCTTCGGCACGATTCTGTGTGAGCCTGGCCAACCGTTCCGGTACGTGTATTTCCCGCTGACGGGCTTCATTTCACTGGTGGCAACAGTGAGCGGTCACAAGCCGCTCGAGATGGGCTTGATCGGTAACGAGGGCATGCTGGGCGCCACGCTTGCGCTCGGGGTCAGGAACTCACCCCAGCGCGGCGTGGTCCAGGGTTCGGGTACCGCCTTGCGGATGACTGTCGCGCACCTGCGGGCGGAGCTTCGCGACAGCGCGGCCTTGCGACGCACGCTCGATCGCTACCTGTACGTGTTGATGGCGCAACTGTCGCAGACCGCCGCCTGCACGCGCTTTCATGCCATCGAAGCGCGTCTGGCGCGCTGGCTATTGATGACGCACGACCGGGCGCATGGGGATCATTTCGGTCTCACGCACGACTTCCTGGCCGACATGCTCGGCGTGAGAAGGAGTGCCGTCACCATCGCCGCCGGCGCGCTGCAGCGCCGGAAACTGATCAGCTACAGTCGCGGCAGGATTGTCATTCTGGACCGCAAGGGACTGGAGGCTGCGTCCTGCGAATGCTACCGGGCAGTCGTCGACGACTACTCGAACATATTCGGCAATGGCGCGCCCGTACAGTAAGTGTCAGTGCGGGCATGACCCGCGGTGGCGCTGGTCAGGAATGCGCTGCGGCATACAGCGCGCGAAGCGGTTTTCTTGGAAAAGCCGGTGCCCGTCTTGTTGGGAGAGTTCCAGGTCAAGGCGCTGAATGAGTGACTGCCCAGTTCGGAAACGCTGAATAAATCCATCCTGGATTTCTCAGCGCCCACCATCGGGGGAAAAACTTGTAGGAGCGCAACTGTGTTGCGCGATGATCGCCCGGCGCAGCCGGGCTCCCACAGTTTTCCGATGGCTCACAAGATCAGCAGCTTACAGTCGCTGATCTTGGCAGCGCGTCCCTGCGCTGCGGGAAACGCTGAATACTTCAGCGTTTCCTTTCGGGAAATCCAGATTAAAACCATCCCGAATTTTCCTGGGGGAGCGCTTCCCGGGCGCTCGGCACGCGAGCAGCGCGGTGCTCGGCATTTGACAATTCATCACGCCTGTTTCAGGCAAGCCCGAGCACCGCGCGCGAATGCGGGTCCGGAGTGCTGGGGCCCTGCCGGGAAGCCTACTTGGGCGTCACGATCACGGTCGTTTCGCCACCGGCTTTGCCGGGCTCGCCTTGCGCCCCTTCCGCGCCGGATGAGCCCGTGGCGCCGGTGTCGCCGGTTGCCCCGGTATAGCCAGTTGAGCCGGTGTTGCCCGTCGCCCCGGTCTCGCCGGTGGCACCCGTATAGCCGGTTGCTCCGGTAGCGCCGGTAGCACCCTTCTGGGCGGCAGGGCCAGTCGCGCCCGGCGGCCCGGCGGGACCAGGGACCGCGACGACGGTAGTTGTTCCATCCCGGATCATCATATAGTTCCGTCTCGGTCCCCGCTGCTGCTGGCGCGCGAGGTGTTCCGGGAGCTGGCAGGGGACGGGAAAGCGGTTGATCGGGAGGTGTCCGCATGCTGATTGCACTGCACAAACAAGCCCGCACCACGCCCCACGTGCGGGCGCAGATCGCGGCCAGTGATGAGCCGGTGGCGGTGCTGGCCCGCCGCTTTGGCGTCACCGAGCCGACGATCTACAAATGGAAGCGGCGCCCGGATGTCTACGACCGGCCGCACACCGCGCACCGCCTGCAAACGACGTTGACCCCCGGCCAGGAGGCGATCGTGGTCTACCTGCGCCGGGCCCTGCTGCTGCCGCTGGACGACCTGCTGGCGGTGACGCGCGAGTTCCTGTGTCCGGACGTGTCCCGCTCCGGGCTGGACCGCTGCCTGCGCCGCCACGGCGTGGGCAACCTGCGCGCCCTGCGCCCGGCGCCGGACAAAGCGGTCAGCAAGACCTTCAAGACCTACGTGCCCGGCTTTGTGCACGTCGACGTGAAGTACCTGCCGCAGATGGCCGACGAGGACCGGCGCCGGTTCCTGTTCGTGGCCATCGATCGGGCCACCCGCTGGGTTTACGTGGCCCTGAAAGCCGACAAGAGCGCGCGCTCGGCGCGCGCCTTCCTCAGTGCCCTGGCCACGGCCTGCCCGGTGCGCATCACGCGCCTGCTCACCGACAACGGCACCGAGTTCACGGACCGGCTGTTCGGGAGCCGGGCGCGGGCCCCGACCGGGACGCATGAGTTCGATCGCCTGTGCCAGGAACTGGGCATCGAGCACCGTCTGACGCCCCCGCGCCACCCGCAGACCAATGGCATGGTCGAGCGCTTCAACGGGCGCATCGCGGACCTGCTGCGCACGCACCACTTCAGGTCCAGCGAGGACCTGGAGCAGACCCTGCACCGCTATGTCACGCTCTACAACCACCACTTGCCGCAGAAGGCACTGAACGCCCAGACTCCGGCTCAAGCGCTTCAGCACTGGTACGCTTCAAAACCGGAGCTGTTTCATCGAAGGCCAAATAATCGGCCGGGACGTGACAGGTAGTCGCCGGCTGCCGGTCACATGCGCCAATTCCAATCACGGTCATCAGCGCAACAAAAACCATTGAATATTTCATGCAGCTTTCTCCTGAGAAGACACTCGCTCCCGGATTTTGCGTATGTGCAAAGACGGGGCGAATGGGATAACAGCGCCAAAACTACGCGAACCGGCCTACCGCTTCCGTACGCCAACGCACGATCACCGGTTCGTGGTTGACCCGGTGGCTGTACAGATGTCCGTGCGAATCCGAATCAGCACGGGCTATGTTCGATAACGTACGGTTTGCTTGCAGGCAACTTCGCATAGTCGGCACCGTACAGCGGCGCGCACGCATGCGCGCCGAACTGACCAGGAATGAGTATTCGATGAACAGGACAATTGCACTCGTGGCCGGAGCCCTGATGGGACTGGCGGCCTATGGCGCACCGGTATTCGCCGCCGATGTGGGCGTTTCGATCAGTGTCGGTGAGCCGGGTTTTTACGGTCGTATCGACATTGGGGACTACCCACGGCCACGGGTTTATTACTCCGAGCCGATGTACATCGAGCGCGGCGCCCGCTACCGGGAACCGGTCTACCTGCTCGTCCGGCCAGGTCACTCCCGGAACTGGAAAAAATACTGCCGCGAGTATGGAGCCTGCGGCGAGCGGGTCCATTTCGTGAACCACGACTGGTACCGCAACGTTTACGTTCCGCACTATCGGGAGCGTGGCGGTCGCCGCGACGGCGGCTACCAGAACCGGCACGATGGACTCGATGGTCGTCGTGACAGCGGACAACAGGACCACGGGGACGGACGCGATGGTCGTCAGTCAGGTGGCCACGACAACCGGCAGGGTGAGCGTGACCATCACGAAGACGGCCTGCGCGGCAACCGCTAAGGAAACGCTGATTTATTCCCTCCCGTTGGAGGCATGAGACCTTGGTCCTGAGACAATGTGACCTGGTCCGCAGCGGTGGTGAGCAGACGTCATGCAAACGAGCTTTTCCGACCTCGAGTACGCCGGCAAGAAGAAGCAGACGCGCCGCGAGCGCTTCCTGGCGCAGCTGCAGGCGGTGACGCCGTGGGCGCAGCTGGAGGCGGCGCTGGCGCCGTTCTACCCGGCCGGCAAGGGCCCGGGCCGCCCGCCGCTGGGGCTGTCGCGCATGCTGCGCATGTACGTGGCGCAGCAGTGCTTTGGGCTGTCGGACGAGGGCATCGAGGACGCCGTGTACGACAGCCACGCCATCCGCTGCTTCATCGGCATCGACCTGGCCCGCGAGGCGGCGCCGGATGCGACCACGCTGCTGAAGTTCCGCCGCCTGCTGGAAGATCAGGGTCTGAGCCGGGTGATCTTCGAGACGATTCGCGATCACCTGGCCCGCCAGGGCCTGCTGCTGCGTGAGGGCACCCTCGTGGATGCGACGCTGATCGCCGCCCCGCCGTCGACCAAGAACCGCGACCGGGCGCGCGATCCGGACATGCATCAGGCCAAGAAGGGGAACCAGTGGCACTTTGGCATGAAGGCGCACATCGGGGTCGACCTGGACTCGGGGCTGGTGCACACGGTGCTGACCACGCCGGCCAACGTCAACGACGTGACCCAGGCGCACGCCCTGCTGCACGGGCAGGAAACGGACGCGCTGGGCGATGCCGGCTACCAGGGCGTAGCCAAGCGCCCGGAGAATCGGGACACGCCGGTCACCTGGCACGTGGCGCTGCGCCCGGGCGTGCGCCGGGCCCTGCCCGATGACGCGCTGGGCCGCCTGCAGGAACGGATCGAACAGGTCAAGGCGAGCCTGCGGGCCAAGGTCGAGCATCCGTTTCACATCATCAAGAACCTGTTCAAGCACCGCAAGGCGCGTTACCGGGGGCTGGCCAAGAACCAGGCGCAGCTGTTCACGCTGTTCGGCCTGGCCAACGTGGTGATTGCCGGCTGGCGCCTTCGGGCGCGGCACACCCTCCGTGCGTCCTGAGGGAGCCCAAAACCGGAATATCCGGCCAGAACACGCACATTGGCCCGATCCACACCCGAAAACGGGCCGTTTTTCCCCAGGGGCGGTCACGCGTCAGCGCCGTCATGTCCATAGCGCTGGTTTCGGGGGATTGATCAGCGTTTCCCTAAGGAAACGCTGATTTATTCCCTCCCGTTGGAGGCATGAGACCTTGGTCCTGAGACAATGTGACCTGGTCCGCAGCGGTGGTGAGCAGACGTCATGCAAACGAGCTTTTCCGACCTCGAGTACGCCGGCAAGAAGAAGCAGACGCGCCGCGAGCGCTTCCTGGCGCAGCTGCAGGCGGTGACGCCGTGGGCGCAGCTGGAGGCGGCGCTGGCGCCGTTCTACCCGGCCGGCAAGGGCCCGGGCCGCCCGCCGCTGGGGCTGTCGCGCATGCTGCGCATGTACGTGGCGCAGCAGTGCTTTGGGCTGTCGGACGAGGGCATCGAGGACGCCGTGTACGACAGCCACGCCATCCGCTGCTTCATCGGCATCGACCTGGCCCGCGAGGCGGCGCCGGATGCGACCACGCTGCTGAAGTTCCGCCGCCTGCTGGAAGATCAGGGTCTGAGCCGGGTGATCTTCGAGACGATTCGCGATCACCTGGCCCGCCAGGGCCTGCTGCTGCGTGAGGGCACCCTCGTGGATGCGACGCTGATCGCCGCCCCGCCGTCGACCAAGAACCGCGACCGGGCGCGCGATCCGGACATGCATCAGGCCAAGAAGGGGAACCAGTGGCACTTTGGCATGAAGGCGCACATCGGGGTCGACCTGGACTCGGGGCTGGTGCACACGGTGCTGACCACGCCGGCCAACGTCAACGACGTGACCCAGGCGCACGCCCTGCTGCACGGGCAGGAAACGGACGCGCTGGGCGATGCCGGCTACCAGGGCGTAGCCAAGCGCCCGGAGAATCGGGACACGCCGGTCACCTGGCACGTGGCGCTGCGCCCGGGCGTGCGCCGGGCCCTGCCCGATGACGCGCTGGGCCGCCTGCAGGAACGGATCGAACAGGTCAAGGCGAGCCTGCGGGCCAAGGTCGAGCATCCGTTTCACATCATCAAGAACCTGTTCAAGCACCGCAAGGCGCGTTACCGGGGGCTGGCCAAGAACCAGGCGCAGCTGTTCACGCTGTTCGGCCTGGCCAACGTGGTGATTGCCGGCTGGCGCCTTCGGGCGCGGCACACCCTCCGTGCGTCCTGAGGGAGCCCAAAACCGGAATATCCGGCCAGAACACGCACATTGGCCCGATCCACACCCGAAAACGGGCCGTTTTTCCCCAGGGGCGGTCACGCGTCAGCGCCGTCATGTCCATAGCGCTGGTTTCGGGGATTGATCAGCGTTTCCCTAAGACGCTAAGACGCTAAGACCACGTTGCGCAGTGTCGGGCGGGCCGGTGAGCGGGCAGCGACACTCCCGATCGTCGGGCCGCGCTGCTCGGTCGCGCCAGCCCGTTTCCCGTCATTCGGAATTTGCAGGTTTCCCGAACGCAGGCCGGCGCGAGCGCAGCCAGCGGGCGTGCAGCATCGCTGCCAGCCAGCCCAGCGCCGAGCCGGCGGCGATGTCCACCGCCACGTGCTGGCGGGTGGCGATGGTCGAATACAGAATTCCCAGCCCCCAGCAGACGTTCGCAATTCGCAGCCACAGCGGCGCGCCGATGCGGCGCAGCAGGCGGTCCAGCCAGATTGCCGAGAACACGGCAAAGGCCGCGTGCAGCGACGGCAGGGCGTTGCCCACGTCGTCGGCCGCGATGATCGGCCCGAACGGCGGATGCTGCATCCAGTCGATCGGCGGGCGCGGACTGGCCGTCGGCCACAGCAGGAACACCGCCAGGCCGCTCAGGCTGAGCGCAACCATCGCCCGGTAATAGTCCGTAAGTTCGCGTCGGTCCGTGAGCAGGCCCGGCGCCAGCGGCACATACACCCACAGCGAAACGTACAGCCACAGGGAGTCCGGCCAGAAGCCGATCCAGCGATCAGGCGCCGTGACGGGCATCCACGTGACCGGCCACAGGGGAGCCTTGAGCAGCAGGAAGTAACAGGGGAAGAAGCCCAGGGCGAGCAGCCAGGCGCACAGCATCTTGAGCCAGAAATGCGCCTTGAACCCGCGCCACAGCTCACCCGCCCAGTCCGTTTGGGCAGCCACGTCAGGGCCGGGATGCCGGTTGTGGTGTCGCCGCAGTGCCGGTTTTGCGGCACACCAGAATGATCTCGGCCACGTTCGGGTCATCGATCAGGCCCGGCACCAGCACGAGTTTCTTCTGAAAGCGCACGCCCAGCGGCATGAAGACATGGTTGTACCACCACATCGCGCGTTGGCGTCGGTGCACCAGGTGCCACATTCCAAGGTCCAGCAGGCGCGACGATTTCGGCTGCATGCCGTAAACCGCGCTCTGGTCCACCGCGAATCCATGCTCGGCGAGTTTCGAGCGTAGCCGCTGCGGCTCATAGCGGCGGCGGTGGCCGACGAAATCGTCGAAGGCCGTCCACTGCGCCGGGTGCAGCGGCACCGACAGCAGCAGCGCGGCGCCCGGCGCCGCCACGCGGGACAGCTCGGACAGGGCGCCGTCGTCATCGTCGACATGTTCGACGATGTCCAGCGCACAGACCAGATCGAAGGCGCCATCCGGAAAGGGCAGGGCGGTGATGTTGCCCTGCGTCGCCCGCCCGCCACGCTCGCGCAGCCGCGCCAGTGCCGGTGCGCTGATATCGACGAACTGCGTGCCGGCGATCGGCAGGCGTGGCCGCAGGCCGGGGGCGACTTCCAGCCGGCGCGGCGACCGATCCAGTAGCGACTGCACCAGCGGCCAGGTATTGAATCGCTCGGGTGCGACCAGGCGTGCGTCGCGCCACAGCGGATCGTAAAACCCGCGGTTGGCGCCCAGCAGTTCCGGGTCGCCGCGGGCCCGCGCCGTGGCCGGCTGCACGGGGATGCCCGCGTTGGGCTGGTCGCGGCCCAGCAGCTCGGACACGGTGACGCACCGCAGGTGCCGCTCGTGCAGGCCCTGCAGGATCAGTTGCAGCGCCGGCGCACAGGCCGGGCGATGGTGACCGGGCCGGTCGTGTCCGTCGTGCATCAGCACGATGTCGCCAGGGCGGATCTTGCGCAGCACGCGCCGTGCGATCCGTTGCGGGTCATCGCTCCGGCTGTCGCGGCTGTGCAGCGACCAGGCGACCAGGGTCAGTTGCAGGCGCCGCGCGGCCTGTGCCAGCGGTGGACTCTTCAGCCCGATCGGCGGCCGATACAGCGGCGGGTGCGTAGCGCCGGTGAGCGTGGCAACCGCCTGCCCGCCACGCGCGATTTCCCGCAGCTGGCGGCGGACGCCGAAAAAGTTCTGCCAGCGGGAGTGCTGCCAGGAATGATTGCCCAGCTCGTGCTGCTCCGCCATCAGGCGCTGCGCCAAGTGCGGATGCGCTTCCAGCGAACGGCCGATGGTGAAGAAGGTCGCCCGCGCGTCGTATTGCGCCAGTGCATCGAGCACCGCTGGGGTCACCTGCGGGTCCGGCCCGTCATCGAAGCTCAGGGCCACGCGCCGGCCGGTGCGCGGGCCGTGGGTGACGGTCGGGTAGAACAGGCTCGATCCGGGCCGCGCGATGCCGTCGGCGAACAGCGCCAGCAGGATTGCCGCCGGGATGCCGACGCTTGGCAGCGAGAAGCCGAACACGCCCACCGACCCGGCGGTGGCGGCGGCATACGCCAGTGCCAGCACATCGGCGCGCGATGACAGCCCTGATCGCGCCGGCAGTCTCACGTGCTCATCCCGCCGTTGACCGAGATCACCTGGCGCGTGATGTAGGCCGCGCCTTCCGAGGCGCGCGATGACAGCCCTGATCGCGCCGGCAGTCTCACGTGCTCATCCCGCCGTTGACCGAGATCACCTGGCGCGTGATGTAGGCCGCGCCTTCCGACATCAGATAGCCGACCAGGCTTGCGACTTCCCCGGGCTCGCCTACGCGGCGCATCGGGATGTCCCGCAGCAGTTCATCGAGCGGCACGCCCTGGATCATGTCGGTTCCGATCAGCCCCGGTGCGACGCAGTTGACGGTGATGCCGCGGGTCGCCAGCTCCAGCGCCAGCGCCTTGCTGGCGCCGATGATGCCGCCCTTGGCCGCGCTGTAGTTGACCTGGCCTCGGTTGCCGGCAAGGCCCGCCATCGACGACAGGGTGACGATGCGCCCCGGTTTGCGGCGCCGGATCATGGGCAGCACCAGTGGCCGCAGGACGTTGTAGAAGCCGTCCAGGTTGGTGCCCAGCACGTTATCCCAGTCGTCCGCGGTCAGCGCCGGAAAGATGCCGTCGCGCCGCATGCCGGCGTTGCACACCACGCCATAGGGTGCGCCGTGGGCGGCCACATCCGCCTCCAGCGCCGCGGCGGCGGCGGCGCGATCCGCGATGTCGAAATGCACGATGCGGGTCGGCACGCCGTGCGCCTGTGCCTGCTCGGCCGTCTGCTGCAGGTCCGGCGACGGGCTGCGGCCGTGCAGCACCAGACCGAAGCCGTCGCCAGCCAGACGCAGGGCTATGGCGCGCCCGATGCCGCGGCTGGCGCCGGTGATCAGAATCCACTGCCGCGCGGTCCTCATTGCACCGGCCTCGATTCGACGGACAGCGTGTAGCCGGTTTCGAAATTGCTCAGCCACAACTGGCCCTGCCAGGGGTCCGCGCCCGCGTAGTGGACTTCCGCCACCAGCCGGCCGTCACGGCGCAGGCGGCGGGTGGCCGGGGCCGGCTCGCTGACCTGCCAGGCACTGCCCGCCAGCGCCAGCTGCAGCGCGCTCAGTGGCCACAGCGCCAGTTGCAGGTCCGCCAGCACGCGACCGGGGTCCAGCTGCTGCGGCGCCTGTGGGCCGAGCCGGGTTTCCAGCGCGCGGCCATCATGGTGCAGGCTGAACCAGCGCTGGCCGAGTGCATCCAGGCCGACCACGGTGAACGCGTCCGGGCGGGCGTCGACCACGCACTGGAAGACCAGGTCGTGCTCGCCAAATGCGGCGTGCACCAGTTGCCGGGCAGTGTGGGCCGCGTCCAGCGTGGCTGGGTTCAGCACCGGGAATGCACTGGTCACCGTGCGCGGTGGCGAGACAGCACAGCCGGTCAGTGCCAGCGTCAGGGCCAGCGCGGACAGACGGAGCGCTCCCGCCTGGCGTGCAGCAGACTCGAAGGAATTCACGAAGCCTCCGTGTGGATCGTCCCAGCCGGCGGGCGCTGCAGCAGCAGTGCCAGCAGATAGGTGAAACCGACGCCGATCAGCAGTGTCAGTCCGATGGCGCGAATGAACGGCGTGGCGCTGAAGGCCAGCAGGCCATAGGACAGCGCCGCCCCCACCGTCGACAGCGTAATGGCCAGCACCGTGGCGGCGCGCGAGGCCGCGCCTTCGCGCAGGAATACCGCGTAGTCCACGCCCAGACCCAGTACCAGGAACAGGCCCAGCACGTGGAACAGGTTGAGTGCGCCGCAGGCGCCCAGCACGCCGGCAGTGAGCAGCGCGGCGCCCAGCGGCGCAGTCAATAGCCGGGCGGCGTCCGTGATGCCGTAGCGCAGTGCCATCGCGCCACCGATCAGAACATACGCGGCCGCCAGCAGCAGCAGCGCCAGTCGCCGGTAGTGGCCGAGCAGTTCGGACACCGCTGCCACCCGATCCACGAACTGCACGCCCGGCAACCGGGCGGGTAGTGCCCGCAGGGCGGCGAAGTCGCGGATACCGCTCAGGCTCACGATCGAGGCATGGCCGTGTGCGTCAGCGCCAAGCCAAAGATCGCGATAGGGCATGGACACGGCATCGGCGAGCCACTGTTCCACACCCAGCGGTGGCGGGGCGTTCGCGAACTCGGCCAGGCGCTGCGCCGCCAGCGCTGGCGGAAAGCCCAGCTCATCCATCAGCTGCGGGCCGATGCCGCCGGGGCGGTAGACCTGCGCTGCCAGCAGCGCATGGTTTTCCTGTTGTCGCTGCACCGACGGCAGGCCGCGGCTGACTGCGCGGTAGCTGCCGAGGGCGCCGTCTGCGATTGCGGCATCGAGGGCCTCGCGCAGGCGCTCCTCGGCCTGCAGCACCGCTTCCGGAGACGGCCCCTGCACCAGGAAGAACTGACTGTCCGGAACACTCTGCAGCAACTCGCGCACGCGACTGTCCGCTGCGTGCAGCGGCGCCGGCACGGCATGCAGCAGCCGTACGTCGTCGGCAAAGTCGACGCGCGCGGCGGCCAGCAGCGCGAGCGCCGCGAGTGCCCATGCCGCGCGCCGTGTCTGCCGTCCACCGAGGCGGCCCAGGTGCCGATCGAGGCTGACTGCCCAGCGCAGCGGTGCCGGCTGACCGCGCCGCGCCGGCGGCGCCAGCACCGGGTACCAGCACAGCACGCCGATGCAGGCCACGACCAGTCCGGCGGCGGAGAACACGGCCATTTGCCTCAGCCCCGGCAGTGGCGTCAGGCCCAGGCTGAGGTAACCCAGCACGGCGCAGCCCATGCCCATGACGATGCTGGGGCCGACATGACGCAGCGCCTGGCGCGGCGTCCAGCCGGCCGGGTTGCGGAACTGGTCGGCCAGGAAGTGCGTGGAATAATCCGCCGCCACGCCGATCAGACCGGCGCCGAATATCAGCGCGATCAGCGTCACGCGGCCGAATACCAGCTGGCACAGGGTCAGGGCGGCCAGCGCGCCGCTGCCCAGCACGACGACGTTCAGCAGCAGCGGGCGCAGCGAACGGAAGGTCAGCAGGATCATCAGCGCCACGCCGAGCAGCGACAGCGTGCCGACCAGGTTGATCTCGGCCCGCGCGCGCGTTGCCGCCTGCGTCGCGTGCAGGATGACGCCGGACGAGAGCACCTGCGCGCCCGCGCCGCGCGCCCGTGCCACCGCGACATCGATCGCCGGCATGATCCGGGTCTGGGTTTCCACCGAAAACGGGTCGCCGCCGATTTCGGCCCCGACCAGCACGTAACTGACGCCGGCCTGGGTGAGCATCAGCATGCCGTGGTCCGGGCGCACGGCGCCCAGTCCCGCCACCTGTTGCGACAGGAAATCCCCGAGCAGGTTGAAGGGGTCCTGCGCCACCGGCAGTGCCCGCGGCATCACGCCCGGTCCATACAGTCCGGCGAGTGTTTGCGCGTGCAGGCGCCGGGCGCCGCCAGCCTGGCCCAGCAGCCGGCGCTGCGCGTCCGACAGCAGGCCGAAGCGATGCTCGCGGTACAGCGCCAGATCCGCCATCCCGGCATCGGCTTCCAGGCTCACGGCCGTGAACACGTGCGCATCGCGCAAGCGATCGCCCAGCTGCCGGGCCGCCTCACGCGCGCGCTGCGGATCGGCGTCGCCAACCAGGAACAGCAATTTTCGGCCGAGCGCGTCGGAGTGGCGTTGCTGCGCGGCCGCGGTCTGATCGGTGGCGCCCGGCAGCAGGGCCATGATGTCGGTGTCGATGCGCAGCACCGGGGCCACGCGCAGCGCATAGAACAGGACCAGCGCCGCCACGGCCGCGGTCCACAGCCAGAAGCGCAGGTAAATCCCGCCGGGCTCAGGGCTCAAAGCGTTGGCGCTCGGCGGGTGTGAGGCTGGACCGGGGCTGCGCTGTCGCATCCAGGTCGATCTCGGTACGGTCGCCCGCGGCCTCGTACAGGCGCACCTGTTCCACGCGCGCGCCACCGCTGATGGTGGCTTGATGGAACCAGGCGGCGAGGCTCGCATCGCGCGGTCGCAGGCCCAGCTGCCAGCGCCCGCCGGAGTCGGTCATGAACAGGTCGAAGCTGCGCGCCAGGGTATCGATGTCGAGCGTGAACAGGGCGAAAAAGACGCTGGCGACGAGCTCGGACCCTGGTTGGTGAAGGCTTGTGCGGCCCTGCGTCGATGGGCCGGCGTCCAGCTGCACCAGACCGCCGTGCGTCAACGTCACCGCGGAGTCGATCGGCGTTTGAGCATGCCACCACACGCCCAGATCGCGCACCAGCAGGAACTCACCGGCAGAGCTCAGCGGCTGGGGAATCTCGCTCAGATACTTGCGCTGCTCGAAGCGGCCACGCAGCACCTGAATCTGGCCCAGATCGGGCATGGCGGCCCGCAGGACGGCCTGCGCCCGGGCCGGCGTTTGCGGGTGGTCGAACAGGTCGTCGGCCAGCCCCGGCATGGCAAACAGCATGGCGATCAGCCAGCGCAATGCATGCTTCATGTCGCCAGTCCGAGTTTTTCGAGCAGCACCGTGGGCGAGGGCAGGCACATCTGGCGTGTTTCCAGATCCACCGCAACCTGCACCGTCTCGCCCTGGGTCAGGCGCTCGCCGGTGGCGGCGTCGCTGATCCGGTAGCGGATGCGCAGCCGGAATTGCCATTCCACCAGGGTGGCACTGACGTTCAGGCATTGCGCAAACAGGGCCGGCCGGATGTAGCGCACGCGCAGGTCGATGACCGGCCAGCTGTAGCCGGACGCTGCCATTTGCGGGTAGTTGTAATCGAAGCTCTCCAGCAGCGCGCAGCGGGCGAGCTCGAAGTACTTGGCGTAGTGGCCATGCCAGACGATGCCGGCCGGGTCCAGGTCATGGAACGGCACCTGCACCTGTACCTGCGCGCTGCGTGTCGGTGGCGCACTCATGCGCTGCGCCGCCACAGCAGCCGCGGCAGGCGCAGGCACATGCCGACCAGCAGCCGCAGGTGCATCCAGGCCAGGCGCAGGTTCTCGCGCACCATGTGGAAGTGCGACACGCCGTCGGCGGGGTAGGTCACGCGCGTGGGCACGCTTTGCACCGGCACGCCGCGCCAGAACATGCGCACCATGATTTCGGTGTCGAACTCCATGCGCCGCCCGACGTGGCCCTGGTCCCACACCGCCAGCGCGGTGTCCACCGGGTAGACCCGAAAGCCGCACATCGAGTCGCGAATCTGCAGCGACAGCGTCTGCACCCAGACCAGAACATGCGTCAGGTAGCGGCCATACAGCCGCGCCCTGGGCACCGACTCGTCATAAACCGGGATGCCGGTGACCAGCGCCTGTGGCTGCGCGCGGGACACCGACAGCAGGCGCGGCAGGTCGCTGGCGTCGTGCTGGCCGTCGGCGTCGATCTGCACGGCGTGGGTAAAGCCGGCGGCGTGAGCCTCCCTGAGGCCGGTCATCACCGCTTCCCCCTTGCCACGGTTTCGCGCATGGCTGCTCAGGCGAACCCAATGCGCCTCGCGGGTGGCGATCTGGTGCAGCACTTCGCGGCTGGGCTCGCCGCTGCCGTCATCGACGATCCAGCAGTTCAGGCCAAAGGGCTTGAGCCGCTCGACGGTGCCGGCAATCGCGCCTTCGTGACGGTAAAAGGGGATGACGATGCAGGGTCGGTAAGGCGCCGGGCCGCGGTCCTGCGCGGAATGCTCGCCCTCGACCACTAGGCTGCCGCCGAATCCACGGGTGTCGATGCCTTGTCAGAGGCCGGGGTGGCCGCGGCCGCGACGGGGGAGTGCGCGGGCAAGCCTAAACGGGCACTGAAATACGCCGCCAGATGGGCCGTCACGCGGCGCGCGGCACGCGACTTTGGCTCGCCCGGCAGCACCAGATCCGCCAGCCGGATCGGCTCGCCCACGCTTATCCGCCAGTGCGGCCGGCGCGCCGGCACCCGGTACCACACGTCGGACTTGGTCAGGGCACTGGGATGGCACACGATCGTGACTGGCAGCAGGTCGCAGCCGGCGGCGAGCGCGATGTGGGCCGGCCCCCGTTTCATGTTCAGCGGCTGGCCCGGCACGCTGCGCGTGCCCTCCGGGAATACCAGCAGCGAGTCGCCACCGCGCAGCGCCGCCAGGCAGTTCTCGATCAGGTGTTCGGGCGTGCTGTTGGGGATGTAGCCGGCCCAGCGGATCGGCGCACCCAGGAACGGATTGCGCTGCAGGGATTCCTTGACGATGCAGCCGACCTGCGGCATCTGGGCGCCGATGAACAGCACGTCGATCAGGCTCGGGTGATTGGCCACCACCAGCTGGCCAGGTGCCGCCAGCCGCTCGACGCCGTGCACTTCGAAGCTGAGCATGCCCAGCCGGCGCGCCATGCCCAGGATGAAGCGGTAGAACACATGCGTGCAATGGCGCACGCGCCGACGGGTAGTGGCTTGGTCCGGCGAGCTCAGGCGCAGCAGCGGGAACCACACCACGCTCACCACGACACAGGCCACACCGAAGGTGGCAAAACACAGGCCGGTGCTCGCGACCCGCGAGGCGTAATCCAGCCTCTGGCGCCAGCCACTCATGCGGCTGCCTGCGCCGATGCGCTGTGCGCGGTGGCAGTGAACAGCCCCTCGATCTCCAGCAGCAGGTCGCGGCGGCAGATATCGCCAGCCAGGCACAGCAGCGGTACCTGGTCGCCGAACAGGCGGCGCACGCGCGGCAGCAGCTCGGGATGATCATGGCCGGGGCGAACGTAAATCTTGAGCCCGGCAGCGCGGAATGGCCCGGCCGCCGGCTCGAGCGCGCCGGCCTGCCCGAGCAGGGCTTCAAGGTTGTGGTGCGTCTCGTCCAGCTGCGCCAGCAGATCGCCGGGGTGCAGCGTCCGGTGGCCGACCACGCTGGCGGTGCCCGACACGAACAGATGACGGGCATCGGTCCACTGCTTCAGGCAGGCGCGCGAGAAGCTGGGGCTCTTGGGGCCGTACGTGGGCGGGTAGCGAAAGGCGCTCACCTGGCGCGGGTTCTCGACCTGCGCGCCCGGGTCGCGCGCGGCCAGGAAGTACACCGTCATGCCGCCCTCCTGGGTGCCGATGGCGGTGGCAGCCGGCAGCCGGGATTCAAAGCCCGGCTTCAGGGCGAGGGCATTGTGGCGCCCCTGGCTGAACTGGCGATAGCGCTCGGCATCGCCTTCGCCGTGGTTGATGTGGCCCAGGAAATTCCACATCCGCAGCCAGTACGGATAACCCAGCTGCCGCAACAGCAGGTCGATGCGCAGGTAGGCGCGCGTGGTGGCGCGAACCAGGTCGACCAGTTCGGGCTCGTCCAGGCGTACATGGCCGAACAGCACCTCGCCATTGTGGGCGTAACCCAGGCCATCGGCCCAGCCGTGCTCGACCGACCGGCGACTGCGCCAGACCTCGGCCACCGGCGCGCCGCCCATCTGCGGGAGCGCCACGTTGATCTGGCGGGGATCCTGTGTCGCGGTCAGGTCGGTGCCGTAATGGATCCGCGCCAGTACGTCGTGATCGAGCGTCCCGGGCGAGTCCGGCTCGTGAGACAGCCAATAGGAGCAGCCGTCGACGTATGAATTAATTGACATCCTTTGACTCGGTGATCGCCACCGATACCTGGGGCTATTGCCAGTAGATCAGGGGGGTTCTTCCCATGGAAGAATGTAGGCATTGCGGGCGGCGGGGTCTGTCCGCTACCACACACAAAACTTGCGATCCTGTCAGCCCTGCCGCCGCCGGGCCGCGGGCCGACGCACCGTCCCCCGCATACGCATTGACGGACCGGCAAATGCCGGCAACAGGCAGCGCATGTGCGGTGCGCAACGTACGTGGCGCTGCCGAACCGGATTATAGTTCAACCACTATGTCAGCCATTGAACCAGCCACTGAAGGGGAATCAGGCATGTCCCCACTGTCCGATGCAGAGCGCGAGATGGCGCAATTTCTGGTCACCGTGCTCAACCTGGAAAGCGTGGCGCCGGATGACATCCCACCCGAGGCGCCGCTGTTCAGCCATGAGGCCGCCGGCCTGGGTCTGGATTCGATCGATGCCCTGGAGATCGCTCTGGGCGTGCAGCAGAAATACGGCGTCGAGCTGCGGGCCGACGACGAGAACAACAAGCAGATCTTCGGCTCGCTGCGGGCGCTGAGCGCCTACGTGCAAAGCCGCCGCCCTGCCTGATGCCGGTTCTGCTGCTCGCCTACCCGGTGCTGGTGCACCTGGCCGTGCTGTGGGGCGCGCCGCGCCTTGAATGGCTGGCGCTGGTAGTGATGTGCGCCATCCCGTTGTATCAGGGCCTGCGAGCGCTGCGGCCCGGCCACTGGCTGAGCCTGCTGGCCCTGGCCGGGTTGCTGCACGTACTGACGCGCATGGGCGGCGGCATGTACGCCCTGTTCGTGCCGCCGGTGGTCACGCCGGCCGCCGTGCTGGCGGTGTTTGCCGGCTCGCTGCGCGCCGGTCAGGTACCGGTGGCGACGCGCCTGGCGCAGCTGAGCCGCGACACGCTGGAGCCGGAAGTGCTGGTCTACACGCGGCGCGTCACGGCGCTGTGGGCGCTGATCCTGGCGGGCATCGCGGTCGGCAACGCGGCCCTGGCCCTGTTCGCGCCGCTGCCGGTGTGGTCGCTGTTCAGCAACTTCGTGAATTACCTGCTGGTCGGCCTGGTGTTCGTGCTGGAGTACCTGTATCGGCGGCTGCGCTTCCCGGCCCATGTTCACGGCGGATTTCTGGCCCACCTTCGCCTGGTCGCGCGCACCGACTACAAGGCCGTCTGACATGGTCTCGCACCCGTTCAGGCATTACGCCCACGGTCCCGGGGCGCCGCGCGCGCAAGCCCTGCGCGTATGTGGAGGGAAGTATTAGCGCCGTCGCGCGGCTGCCGCTCATCGATCTCAATCACCCGCCGGGTCCGGTGGCGTGGCGCGGTTCGGGTGGCGTGAGCCGGCGGCGATTCCTGAGCGACGTGCTCGCCCTGGCGAGCCGACTTCCGGATGCGACGCACGCGCTCAACCTGTGCGAGGACCGCTACCGCTTCATGACCGCCTTCGCCGCGGTGTGCCTGCGCGGCCAGACCAATCTGCTGCCGCCCAGCCATGCGCCCGGTGTCATGGCGCAAATCGTCGGTGCGTATCCCGGTTGCTACGGGCTGGCCGACACGGTACCGCCCGACCTGCCGCTGACATGGATCGGGGTGAGCGACGAAACGGGCGCCGATACCGCGCCGCACGCGGTTCCGACGCTGCTCCAGGACCACATCGCCGCGCTGGTTTTCACCTCCGGCAGCACCGGCACGCCGCAGGTGCATGCCAAGACCTGGGGCACGCTGGCGCGCACGGCGCAGCTGATCGCGCAGCGCTTCCTGGGAGAGGGGGTTGCCGCAGCCAACATCGTGGCCACTGTGCCACCGCAGCACATGTACGGCCTCGAAACCACGGTGATGATGGCCTTGGCCAGTGGCTGCGCCGTGCACGCCGGGCGCACCTTCTTTCCGGCCGAGTTGCGCGACGCCCTGGCGCAGGTGCCGGCACCGCGGGTGCTGGTCACGACGCCCGTTCACCTGCGCGCGTTCCTCGCCGCCGGTGGGCCGTTCCCGGCGTTGCAGCTGATCGTGTCGGCCACCGCCCCCCTTGCAGCGGAGCTGGCGGCGGCTGCGGAAGCCGCGCTCGGGGCGCCGGTCCACGAAATCTATGGGTGTACCGAGGCCGGCAGCATGGCCACGCGCCATACCGTCGCCACGCCGGTCTGGCAGTTGTTCCCCGGCATGCACCTGAGCCGGCACGACGGCACGGACCTCGTGCACGGCGAGCATCTGCCGGCGCCGGTAACGCTGCCGGATCGGGTGGACGACCTGGGGGATGGCCGGTTCCATTTGCGCGGACGCAGTACCGACCTGCTCAAGGTGGCCGGCAAGCGTGCGTCCCTGAGCGAGCTGACGGCGCATCTGCTGCGGATTCCGGGCGTCGTCGATGCCGTGGTGTTCGTGCCCGAAGCAGCGCGGGGCGGCGAGGCGCGGCCGGCGGCGCTGGTGGTGGCGCCGGATCTGGGTGAGGCGCACATCCTGGCGGCGCTCGGGACGATGGTCGATCCGGTGTTCCTGCCGCGGCCGCTGGTCCGCGTGGCGCGCCTGCCGCGCAACACGGTCGGCAAGCTGCCGCAGGCGGCGCTGCAGGCCGAGCTGGAGCGGGGCCGTGCCTGAGCGGGGCATGCCGGCGACACATTCACCGCCCCGCGCCCGGCACTGCGCCGGCGCGCAGGTGCCTGCCGGACATCCGTGCCTGGCCGGTCACTTTCCGGGCAACCCGGTGGTGCCGGCCGTGGTGCTGCTGGAGCGGGTGCTGGACGCCCTGCACGCCTGGCGCGGGCCGCAGTGGCGGCTGCATCGAATAGTGGCGGCGAAGTTCGTGTCGGCATTGCGGCCGGACGAGCGTTTCGACATCGAGCTGACCATGGACGGCACGCGCCTTGATTTTCGCTGCCAGAGCGACGGCCGCCTGTTGGCCCACGGCAGCTGGGAAGTGGCGCAGTAGGTGCCCAGCATGCCGGTTCACGAGGTCTGGGAGGCACAACGCGAGCGCAGCACGCCGCGCACGCTGCGGCTGGTGATCTGGCTGGCGCTGCATCTGGGCCGCAGGTTCACCCGCCTGCTGCTGTACCCGATCGTGGCCTATTTCCTGCTGACCGGCGGCGAGCCGGCGCGCGCCTCGCGCAACTTCCTGCGCCAGGCGCTGGGCCGCGAGCCGACGTGGATCGACCGCGCCCGTCACTGGTACACCTTTGCCGCCGTGGTGCTGGACCGGGTATTCCTGCTCGGTGACCGCACGCACTACTTCGCGGTGCAGGTAGAACACGAAGACCTGATCCTCGAAGCCGCGCGGCAGGGGCGCGGCGCCGTGCTGCTGGTGTCGCATTTCGGCAGCTTCGAGGTGATGCGGGCGATCAGTCAGCGTGAGCCGGATCTGCGACTGCGCATCGTCATGGATCGCGCGCACGGGGCCATGCTCACGCAGCTTCTGGAAGCGCTCAACCCGACTCTGGCCGCCGGCGTGATCGATGCCTCGCAGCGCGGCCCGCAACTGGCGCTGGTGCTCAAGGACGCGCTCGATCAGGGCCACGTGCTGGGCATGATGGGCGATCGCGCCTACGCCAATGAGCGCACGGTGCCGGTGCGTTTCATGAACCGCACCGCGCAACTGCCGGAAAACCCCTGGATCCTGGCCAGCGTGCTGCAGGTGCCGGTGTTCCTAGCCTTTGGAATCTACGACGGTGGCAACCGCTACCGCATCCGCTTCGAGCGGCTGGCCGAGCGCGTGGTGCTGCCGCGCGCCACGCGCGCCGCGGCCGTGCAGGGCTACGCCCAAGCCTATGCCGAGTGGCTCGAAACCCAGGTGCGGGCGGCGCCGTACAACTGGTTCAACTTCTTCGACTTCTGGACCGATGAAACCGCTGCGGATTAGCGACTACACCGCCACCTCGGCGCTGGGCGCGGGCAAGGCGGCGCATCTGGCGGCGTTGCGGGCACAGCGCAGCGGCCTGCGCCAGGCGCCGTTTGAAACCTGCGAGTTGGCGACCTGGACCGGGTACGTCGAAGGTCTGGACACGCCGCTGAGCGGCGAACTGGCCGGCTGGGACTGCCGCAACAACCGCCTGGCCGAGCTGGGCCTGTGTCAGGACGGGTTCCTGGAGTCGGTCGAGCGGCTGCGCCAGCGCCACGGTCCACAGCGCGTGGGCGTGTTCCTGGGCACCAGCACGTCGGGCATCCAGCAGGCCGAGCTTGCCTACCGCGCCCGCGCCGCCGCAGGTGACGGTGCCCTGCCGGGCTGGTTCGACGTCGGCAGGACCCAGAACATCTTTTCCTGCGCCGATTACGTGCGCCGCCGGCTGCGTCTGGAGGGCGTCGCGCATGTGATCTCGACCGCCTGTTCGTCCAGCGCCAAGGCCTTTGCCTCGGCCTACCGGGCCATGCACAGCGGCCTGTGCGATGCGGCCGTGGTCGGCGGCGTGGACAGCCTGTGCCTGACCACGCTGTACGGCTTCAACTCCCTGCAGGTGCTGTCGACCGATGTCTGCCGGCCGGCGGATGCACAGCGCAACGGCATCTCGATCGGCGAGGCCGCCGGCTTTGCCATCGTCGAGTTCTCGGACCAGCCCGGCCCGGCGCTGCTGGGCTATGGCGAGAGCAGCGACGCCCACCACATGTCCTCGCCGCATCCCGAAGGACACGGCGCGCTGGCGGCGATGACAGCGGCCTTGCAGCGTGCGGGTCTCACGCCGCGCGACGTCGGCTACGTCAACCTGCACGGCACCGGCACGCCGGCCAACGATCTGGCCGAGGACAAGGCGGTCTGCGCCTTGCTGGGCAGCGCAACGCCGTGCAGCTCGACCAAGGGCTGGACCGGCCACACGCTGGGCGCCGCCGGAATCCTCGAAGCGGCGATCAGCCTGCTGGTGCTCGAACACGGCCTGTTGCCGCGCAGCCTGAACACCCGCCAGCGCGACCCGCAACTGGGCGCGGCGATCCTGATGGAAAACCGCGAGCAGCCGGTGGCGCAGGTCCTGTCGAACTCGTTCGGTTTTGGCGGCAGCAACTGCAGCCTGTTGTTCGGGATGCAGGCGTGAAGCCGCTGTACATCGACGCCGTCGGCTGCTGCGCGCCGGGCCTCGACGGCTGGCAGCAGGCGCAGGCGGTGCTGCGCGGCGAGCGTCCGTACCGGCGCCAGGACCTGCCGCCACA
Source organism: Immundisolibacter cernigliae (assembly GCF_001697225.1). Classification (GTDB taxonomy): domain Bacteria; phylum Pseudomonadota; class Gammaproteobacteria; order Immundisolibacterales; family Immundisolibacteraceae; genus Immundisolibacter; species Immundisolibacter cernigliae. The sequence goes on along the minus strand of NZ_CP014671.1, from coordinate 1,068,295 downwards.
TCAATCGCAACTGCTGCCCGCCAATGAGCGCCGCCGCGCGCCGCTGTCCGTGCGTCTGGCATTTCACGTGGCCGAGGATGCGCTGCGTCTGGACCCGCGCTCGCCGCAGCGCCTGGCGTCGGTATTTGCCTCGTCGGATGGTGACACGCATATCTCGCACCGCATCAGTCAGGCGCTGGCGCAGCCGCAGCGCGTGGTGTCGCCCACCGATTTTCACAACTCGGTGCACAACGCCGCCGCCGGCTACTGGAGCATCGCGACCCAGGCCAGGCTGCCGTCGGTGAGCCTGTCGGCCTGCCACGCGAGTTTCGCCGCCGGCCTGCTGGAAGCCGCCGGCCTGGCCGAGGTCGAGGACCTGGATTGCCTGCTGGTGGCGTTCGACGTGCGAGCGCCGGACCTGTTGCTGCCGCTGTGGCCGGTTACCGAATCGGCCGCCTTCGCGCTGATCCTGTCGCCGCGGCGCAGCGCCGTCTCGTTGGCCGCCTTGCGGGTCGAAGCGGTCACACCGGTGGCGGAAACCAGCATGCCGGACGCCGGCCTGGAAACGCTGCGCCTGAGCAACGCCGCCGCGCGCGCGCTGCCGCTGCTGGCATTGCTGGCGCGCCGCGAGCCGGGCACCGTGCTGCTCGATGGCGTCGGCGAACACAGCCTGCGGCTGGACCTGGAATCGCTGTGAGCGACGCCGGCTTCGACCTGATCCCAATCGGCGATCTGCGCGAGCTGATTCCCCACGCCGGACGCATGTGCCTGCTGGAGGCGGTGCTGGCCTGGGACGAGCAGACCATCCGCTGCACCACGGACAGCCATCGCGATCCACGCAATCCGCTGCGCAGTGACGAGCGGCTGTCGGCCCTGCATCTTTGCGAATACGGCGCGCAGGCGATGGCCGTGCACGGCGGCCTGCTGGCGCGACTCGAACACGGCGGCACAGCTGCGCCCGGCATGCTGGCCGCACTGCGCGAAGTGGAATTCGCCGTCGAGCGCATCGACGACATCGAGGGGCCCCTGACGGTGGTCGCGCACAAGAAGATTGTCGGCCCGACCGGCTGGCTGTACGAGTTCGAAGTCGCTGCCGGCGCCCGCTGGCTGGCCCGCGGGCGGGTGTCGGTGATCCGGCCCTGACCGGGCCGGCGCGAGGATCAGGCTACCGTTTCCATATCCTGATTCGAACCGGAGTGCATGCGCACGGTCACGTCCATGCCGATCCCGCGATAGCCGCTGTAGCGGCCCGCCGGATCGAAGATGGGCTCGCCGCTGACCTGAAAAAACTGCCGTGAGCCATCGCCGACGACGCGGCTGTAGACCAGGTCCAGGAACGGCCGTCGTTGCGCGATGTTGGCTTCCAGCGTGGCGCGTTCCGCTTCGTTCCAGTGCTCGCCCGCCGGCTGCGGCATGCCGCTGCCGCCAATGCCGAGCATCTCCAGCGCGGGCCCGGAAACCTGCGTGAAGCGCCCGTCGGCGTCCTGTTCCCAGTACCAGTCGGACGACAGCTCCGTCAGGCGGTGAAAGCGCTCTTCGCTGGCCCGCAGCTGGGCGGTCCGCTCCAGCACTGTCTGCTCCAGCAGCGCGTTGTGATTGGCGATTTCCCGGTACAGCAGGCGCACTTCCAGCAGGTTGTGGATGCGCGTCTTGACCTCGACCAGATCGAACGGCTTGCTGACGAAATCCTTGGCGCCGGCCTGCAGCGCGCGCAGCTTGTGGCCCGGCTGGGCGGTGATCACGAGCACCGGTACGTAGCCGTCCGTTTCGATGGCCTTGAGGCCCTCGAGCACTTCGAACCCGTCCATGCCGGGCATCAGCAGGTCGAGCAGGATCAGGTCGTAGCGGTTCGTGCGATGCAGCTCGCAAACGCTGCGCGGGTCCATCGTCGCAGTCAGGCAGGTATATCCGGCACCGCCGAGCATTTTCTCCAGCAGATGCACATTGGCGGCCTGATCGTCCACGATCAGGATTTTGGCCTTCAGGATGTCGGTGGCGTTCATGGTCAGTTGGCTCCTGCGGCGACGGCGATGTCGGAGGCGGCATTTTCCGGATTCAGCGCGTGTGCCAGGGCCAGGTCCAGCGCCTCCATGAATTCGTTGACCTTGATCGGTTTGGTCAGGTAACCGAAGAAGCCGGCATCCAGGCCCTTGCGAATGTCGCGCGGCATGGCGTTGGCGCTGACGGCGATCACCGGGATGTGCCGTGTGAGCGGGTCCTGGCGCAGGATGGCCAGTGCGCGTATGCCGCTGATACCGGGCAGGTTGATGTCCATCAGGATTACCTCCGGCTGGTGGGCACGCGCCAGCTCGATGCCGACCGTGGCGTCGCCGGCGCTGAGCAGGCGCGTGTGCGGGCGACGGGCGACGAGTTGCTCGATCAGCCTGAGGTTGGCCGGGTTGTCCTCGACACACAGCACGCAGCGCAGCGCCGGGTCATGTGGAATCAGCGTTGGCAGATGCGCCAACGTTTCGTCAGGGTTGGCCGCAAGTGTTGGTTCGGCCGCGCGCGACAGTTCGACCCAGAACACACTGCCCGTGCCGACCGTGCTTGCCACACCGATAGCGCCGCCCATCAGCTCGACCAGGCGTTTGGTCATCACCAGCCCGATGCCGGTACCTTCCTCGCTGCCGTTCTCCTGGCCAAGCCGGTTGAACGGTTCGAACAGGCGCGCCAGCTGGTCCGGCTCCAGGCCCTGGCCGGTGTCCTTGACGCTGATGCGCACGCGCTGGTCCGATTGCACGCTGCACTCGACCACCACCGCGCCGCCGGCATGGTTGTACTTGATGGCATTCGAGAGCAGGTTGATCAGAACCTGCTTGACGCGCGTGCGGTCGGCGTGCACGTAGCAGGGCGCGTCGAGGTGGCAAAAGCTCAAGGTGACGCGATATTTGTTGGCCAGCGGCTCGATCATCGCCTGGCAGTCGCGCAGCACCTCGTCCAGCGCCATCGGCTCCTGCGACAGCAGCAGCCGACCGGACTCGATCAGGGCCAGATCCAGAATCTCGTTGATCAGGTCCAGCAGGTACCAGCCGGCCTGCAGAATCTGGCCGGTGCTGTCTTTCTGCGCGGCAGTCTGCGGCGTGGGATCAGACTCCATCAACTGCGCGAAGCCCAGGATCGCGTTCAGCGGCGTGCGCAGCTCATGGCTCATGCTGGACAGGAAGTCGGATTTCGCCAGGTTGGCCTTTTCCGCCGCGGCCATGGCCTTTTTCAGTTCGACTTCCACCTGTTTGCGCACGGAATTGTCGGTGCCGATCAGCAGGTAGCCGATGATGTCGTTGTAGTCATCGCGCAGCGCCGTGATCGACACGATGGCCGGGAAGCGGCTGCCGTCCTTGCAGATCAAGGTCAGGTCATAGCTGTCCTCGATGCCGCGCGAGGCCTTGAAGGCCAGCGCCTCGAAGCCCGGCGTGATCGGCGTGCCCAGCTCCCGGCTCAGCGACTGGGCGCGCGCCAGGACTTCCTGCGGATCATGAATGTCGCTGGGGTTGATTTTGTTGACGACTTCGGCGGCCTGATAACCGAGCATGCGCTCGGCGCCGACATTGAACAGCTGGATGATGCCCTTCTCGTCGGTGGCGATGATCGAGAAACTGGCGCTGTTCAGGATTGCGTTTTGCAGCGCGCCGGTTTTCAGCAGCGCCTGCTGGCGCTGCAACTCGGTGGTCGCGTGCGGCACGGCCGCGGCGGGGCTGCGAACGCCCATGGGGGACTTTTTTCGGGCCATATTCCTGAACTGCTGCCGGACTTCCCGGCACCCGGGCGCGGGAAGTGAAGGGGCGACTGATTCCCGACCGCTATGTCGCCGTCGGTTGCCGGTACTTGACGCCGCTGAGCAGGCGCGCGAATTCGGTCTTTACCACCTGGTAGCACTCGCAAACCTCGCGGTTGAGCAGCGCGCGCTGCAGCACCGTGATGTGGCCGCGCCGATAACTGATGGCGCCCATGTCTTTCAGTTTGCCGGCCGCTTCGGTGACGCCTTCGCGGCGCACTCCGAGCATGCAGGAGATCAGTTCCTGGGTCATGACCAGGTCGTTGCTGGGCATCCGGTCCAGGGTCAGCAGCAACCAGCGGCACAGTTGCTGCGAGACCGAATGATGGCGATTGCACACCCCGGTCTGCGCCATCTGCGTGATCAGTGCCTGCGTGTAGCGCAGCAACAGGCCGTGCATCACCCCGGCGCGGTTGAATTCTTCGAGCAGCACCTTGGTTCGCAGCCGGTAGGCGTGCCCCGCCGTTTGCACGGTCGCCCGAATGGGCGTGGTCTGGCCGCCCATGAACAGCGAAATGCCCAGCATGCCCTCGTTGCCGACCCCGGCCACTTCGGCCGATGCGCCGTTCTCCAGGACATGGTTCAGGGACAGGATGGCAGTGGTCGGGAAATAGGCGTGGTGCAACTGGGCGCCGGATTCGCAGACCGCTTGGCCCAGTGGCAGCGCCACCCACTCCAGCGCCGGTAACAGGCGTTCCAGCTCGGCCGGCGGGAGGGCCGCGAGCAGGTGATTTTGGTCGAGACCAGGAGCGCTGAACATGCGTGGGAGCAGAGCCTGAACGGGGGGTGCCGATTGGAGCAAAGTGCTGGAAGGATTGCGCTTTCGGGAAAGGAAGACCGTGCGGTATCGCACACATAGCGCGCCGCTTCAGGGTCGGCGCGGGCGCGCTCGAAAGGCTTGCGTTGCGGCGCAACTGCGCAGGCAGGCGCTCAACTCATTGGCGCACAAAGCACCGGCCGCGATTCATCCGAACGCTGCCTGCGCCGTATTGGCGGTCGGCTCCAGCGGCAACTGTGCGACATGCACGGCGCGGTGGAACCGTCGTTCCGCTTCCTTATAACCAGTAGGCAGCCAGCCGCGCCATCTGTTCCTTGAGCCGTTGCAGCAGCGGCCGCTTTTCCCATTGTGCGAGGGTGATGGCGTCCGATTCGGCCAGGTCGGCGGCAAACATGGCTTCCATTTCTCGGGCAAAGCCGCGCCCCAGAACCACGGCATTGATTTCGTCGTTGTGCAGGAAGCTGCGCCAGTCCAGATTGGTCGAGCCGATGGTGGACCAGACGCCGTCGATGCTGGCGGTCTTCGAATGCATCACCGAACCGCGCCGCTCGTAGATGTGCACGCCCGCGCGCAGCAGCTCGGTGTAGTAGGAACGGCCCAGGTAGAAGACTGGAGCCGAATCGGCGTAGCTTGGAAGCACCAGTTTGACGTCGACACCGCGCCGCGCGGCGTCGCGCAGGGCCTTTCGCAATTGAGGGTCGGGTGCGAAATAGGCAATCGTCAGATGCACCTGCAGTTCCGCATGGGTGATTGCCGACATCAGGGTCAGATAGATCAGGCTTTTGGCGTCGTCGGGGGTGCTGCCGATGGCGCGCACGATTTCGTCGCCCTGGGCAGCAAGTTCTGGAAAGTAGTTCCTGGCCGGCAGCGGCTCGCCTTCTTGCCGCGCCCAGGTGTCCATGAACAGCCGCTGGAAATCGGCGACCACCGGCCCTGCGATCTGGATGTGAGTGTCGCGCCAGCCGGAGGTGACGTCCTGGGGCGGATCGTCCCGCGTTCGGTCACGGTGGCGTCGCGGCGCGCTGGTGTAGGTATCGCTGATGTTGATCCCGCCGACGAATGCGACACGCCCGTCGATCAACAGCAGCTTGCGATGGTCGCGGTTGTTGAGCTTCCAGGCCGTCGTGTTGCCGGCCAGGGGATTCACGGGATTGAATTCGAGCACCCGGACACCGGCTTCGCGCAGACGGTCGAAAAACGCTTTGGGCGTCGAAAGACTGCCGACACTGTCGTAGATGATGTTTACCTGGACTCCGGCGGCTTGCCGTTCCAGCAGCAGATCCGAAAACTGCTTGCCGACTTCGTCGTCAGAAAAAATATAGGTCTGGAGGTTGATGTGGTCCCTGGCGGCGCGCATGGCGGTGAACATCGCCTGGTAGGTGGCTGGCCCGTTCTGCAGCAGGCTCAGTTTGTTGCCCAGCACCAGCGGGGTGTCGGAGTTGACGGCCTGCTCGTAGGCCAGGTGTTTTTCCAGCAGGTCGGAATCGCCGCCCTTGCCCTCCAGTCGGGCAATGATCGCGTCGCTGCGTGCGGCTGAAACCGGACCCCGCGCGCCCTCGAATTCGACCTCCTGCGGGTGCGGTGCGGCCATTTCGGTTTTGGCGTTGGGCAGGCTCGCACAGCCGGCCACCGCGCACAGGCACAGCACGATGGCCGCGACGTGTCCCGACGCCGCACCCGGATGCAGCCTGGGCCTGGCTTTTACCGCGGCGTCGAGCCCATCTGCAGCCACGCTGCACCGGTCGTCACAGTCCTGAACGGCAATCACGCGATACGGCTCATTGGGCATTTGTGCCGTCATTCGGGTCTTCGCGGCGAAGTCGCTGCGCCTCTGACTCGGCCCTGCCTGGGTTGCGCCGTGTCTGCGGGTCGTCGGGACCATCGGGTGCCTGGTCGCGGTTGCGATCTTCCGCCCGGCGCCGTGGCCCGTTCGCGGATTCGGCGGCCCGGTCCAGGGGCGGTAGCGGCCGGGCTTGCGGGGCATCGGGGGCCGGCTGCGCCTCGGTGCGCGGGCGGTGGTTGTTCATCGGGGACCGCTGTTGGTCGACGGTCGGGCGCGGTGTGCCATCGACATCGGGGCCGGGCGCCGATTCCAGGACACGCGGTTCGCGCGCCCGTGCTGGGTCGCCGGGTGGCGATTGATCACGCGGGCGGGGCGGTCTGTCCTGCGGCCGAATCTCGCGTTCGGTGGGTGTTTGCGCATCGCCTTGCGGCTTGGGCGCGTTGGCTTCGGTGCGGCTTCCCGTTTCGCGCGCGGGTTGCCGCAGGGAGTCCGTGGGCCGGTCCCGGGAGGGCGGCGGGCGGATTCCCGGGGTCTGCGTAGTCGGCTCGGCGTCGCGGCGGCGGGGTCCCTGCGCCCGGGCGTCAACCGGGGTTCGCTGCTCGGGGATCACGCGCACGCCGGGCGTGGCTTGGCTGCTGGCACGCGGCGCCGGCTCTGTGGCAACGGGCTCCGGCACCCGCCCGTCACTGCGCTTGAGCTGCTCCTCACGCGCCGCGAACGGGCGCTCGCGCGGCGGCGGGGCATGGCGTGCGACCACTGGCCGGTCGACCGCTTCGCGCGGTGGACGCGACCGGGCGGCGTTGCCCGCGCCGATGACGCTTTGCGCACTTGGCGCGATCGGCGCGACGTTGGTGATCTGACCGGTGGTGGCGGCATTTCGGTCCAGACGCACGGCCGCCTTGCGGACCGAGCGCGAATTCCTGAACGCCTCGGCGGGCACTGCCGTGATGGCGCCGGCAACCTCGCGGTTGACGTGGTTCACCTGCGTGACGTTGGTGTCGCCACGCTGGTAGTTGTTGTAGACGTTGTTGATGGTGGTGTTGTTGATGACCGTGTTGTGGACATTGACGCGGGTGAAATAGTCGCGGCTGGCCCGGTAGGAGGGTACATAGACCTCGCGCGGACCCAGCGGAAACCAGCCGATCGGCGAGCCACCGCCCAGGGACAGCGACAGGCTCCAGCCACTGCCACCGACGAACGCGACCAGGGCCGGCGCGTAAACCGGGCGCGCGTGGCGCGGCCCCGGAATCCAGCCCCAGCGGCTGGAGACGAAGACCCAGCGCCCATAGTGCGACGGCGCAAAGCCCCAGGGTGCGTGATCGACCCAGGTCCACCCCCACGGTTCCTGCCACATCCAGTGACCGTCGCGGTAGGGCGCCCAGCCGTCATCGACCCGGCTGGGGAACCACACATCGCCGTAGCTGCGCACCGGGCGCCAGCTGCCGTACTCGTCCAGGTCCGCATAGCCCACCAGGTCGTCATCCACGTAACGCAGGGACGCCGAGCGGTCCAGGCGCTCATCGCGCGCGAAACAGTAACGGTCGAAGTCGTCCTCGCGCGGCAGGCCGAACAGCTTGTAATCGCGCAAATCGGCGTCGTAGAAGCGAACGGTATCGCCAGCCCGCAGCGGGAAATCGGCCCTCTGCCCGTAAGCAGTGCCGGCGCCTTCCCAGACCACGATGGTGGTGTGCTGGTCGCGCGCGTCGACGTCAATGCGGTAGCGGCCCGGGCGGTCGACGGTAAACGCCAGGGTCGGCGTGGCCACTTCGTAGACCTGCCCGGAATCCATGCGCCGCACGCGCAGGTTCAGCGTGCCTTGCGTGAGCCGGAACTGCGCGACGCTGTCGTCCAGCTCCAGGATTTCAACGCTGGTGTCCGGCCCCAGCCGCACGGCGGCGCTGCCCACCTGCATCTCGCCGCGCGCGTCGCTGTCGGTCCACAGGCGGTCGCCCGTGATCAGCGGTCGATTGCGCACCACGCTTATCCAGTCGTCCTCGCCAGCGGGCGAGTAGCTGATGTCGCCGTCCATGTCGCTGAAACGCGCAACACGCCCCGACGGATCGGCGTGCTGCGCGTTGGCGATTGGCGCCCAGTACAGGAACACCAGCAGTGCGCCGACAAGGGCGCCCGCGCGCGATGGCTTCGACATGGCGAGCTCCTCTTCAATGTATGTCGGCGCGCCCAAGCCGGTAGCCATGCCGGCAGGGTCTTGCGCGGGCAGCGGCGGGCTTCCCGAATCAGAAAGCGAAAGCGGACGCCGACATTGTCAACTCGCGGTGGTGAGGTGTTTTGTGCGTTGGCGTACGGATCGCCTGAGAGGCCACCGGCCGGCCAGCGCGGATATATAACTGAAACAACGTTACTTTGCTGTCGCGGTGGGGCCTGGCGCTTGCTGGCGCGCAATTTCCCTGCGTTTCATGTCGAGGTACTCGCCGCGTTCCATTTCGTGCAACTGAGCCGGATAACGTTCCACGCCATCGAACCAGGCATTCAGGCGCCTTTCGGCCTGCTGCGCGGCTGGTGCCGACAGGGCGCCAAGGTAGGCCTCGATCGCCAGGTAGTAACGCATCGTGTTGCGCTCGATCACGCCGCGCGTGCCGGCGATGTAAACGGGACCGCCGTCGGCAGTGTGCCCGGTGACGCTGAAACCCACCTTGTTGCGCCCGATGGTGCCCAGGTAGCCCTGCATGGCGAGGCGGGCGGTCATGCCGTAGGCGTATGCATACGACAGGTGCAGGAAGCTGCGCCGGGCATCGAGCGGCACCACTTCGAGCACGACGCGGTAGGCACTGGTACCCAGCGGGCCTTCGTCGGCACTTAAAACGACCCGCAGATAATCGGCACTCGCCGTCACTACCCGGTACAGAAACTCGAACCCGTAGGCATCGCCCAACGGTTGATCGAACTTGCGTCCGATGCTCACGCTCAGCGTGTCGCCGGCCTGCGGGGAGGAAGCGCGGCAGCCTTTCACATTCAGGTGCAGGATCAGGATGTCGCACCAGCGATCCATGCCTTGCAGGGCCGGAGCCACCTCGCCGAAAGGCTGTTCGATCTGCGTGTAGATGTCGCCCTGCAGCCGACCGGCAGTTTCGAGCGATTCGAGGTAGAGGGGGCGGTTGAACTGGTTGCTGGCCAACTGTTCGCGCAAAGCGGCGTGGCGCGTCGTCAGGGACGCCGCGTCGATCGCGTGGGCGGGTGCCATGCCGGCCAGCGCCCACAGCAGGACCACACGCTGCCATCGGCATCCGCCAGCCACGCGTGCGCCAAATTTCATGCTCCTGTCACTCCATGGCCGCGCCGGTGAAGGATTGCCATTCGACCGCAAGGTATCCGATGGATGGGCGTCAAGGCGTGCCGATTGCCCGTCCCTGGGACAGCCGAGCGCCGGAACGCCAAAAACCGCCGCGCAACCCCAATAGGATTGCGCGGCGGTCTTCCGGTTGTTTTTGCTCTAGTTCAGGACCGTGAGCCCCTCGGACCGAACGCTTTTGACGCCACGCACGTTGTCGGCCAGCTCGATGGCCAGGGCACGCTCGGCGCCGCTGTCCAGCTTGCCCTTCAGCGTGACGACGCCAGCACTCGTGCTCACATCGACATCCGAACCGTCGACATTGCTCGAATACATCAAGGTGGATTTCACCTTGGTCGTGATCCAGCTGTCGGCGATGTCCTGCTCAGCCTCTTTTGCGGCGCTCTTGGCGCTGTCGGCTGCGGTTGGCTTCTTCGGGGTCACGACCAGCTGGTTGTCGACCGACTCCACGCCGCGGCTGTTCAGGGCCAGCCGACCGGCGAGCGCCTTGGCGTCCTTGCTGTCGGCAGTGCCCTTGAGGGTGACACGGCCGCGGTTCGTGTCCACGTCGGCGGCCAGACCATCGGTGGATTTGCTCCACAGCAGCTTCGACTTGACGGTCGCGGTGATCGTCGCATCGTCGATCGCCTCGCCATAACTGCGCGTCGAGGACGCTGCCGGGGCCACGTAGTCGGGTTGCACCACGATCTGGTTGTCCACTTCCTTGATGCCGCTGACGCCCAGCGCGATCTGCTTTGCCAGATCCTTGTTGACGCTCTCGTCGACCTTGCCGGTCAGGGTGGCCTTGCCGTTGTCCACCGACACCTTGAGGTCATTGGCGCGCAGATAGGGGTTCAGGGCGTACGTCGTCCAGATCTGGGTTTCCTGCCGTGCCTCGGTGACATCCTGCGACACCGTGTCGGCACTGGCTGCGCTGCTGATTCCGCCAATCGCCAACGCGACCGCCGAGGCGAGTACTGATTTTCGAAATGGTATGTACATGAGGATTCATCCTTATCAATGAAAAAGAAACTTTCGTGGTGCCGTCGGTTTGTATTTCGATGGCTTCAAATGCGGTGGCTGCTTATCGCTTGATGCGCGTGACTTTCGTGCCTTCGATGCTCAGGCTCGCCATCAGGCCCTGCTGGTCGAAAATGAAGGCATAGGCATCGTCTTTCAGCGTCGAGGTCGAAAGATTCTTCGCCACGCCCTCGTTGACCGCCACCACCGTGGGGCCGACGCCAAGCTCCCAGCCTTCCGACTTGTCCAGATATTCCAAGGCCTTGTCATTCATCAGGAAAACCGCATAGCCAAAGGACTGGGCACCGATCTGCAGGCCCCAGGATGCCGACACGGAGTTGTAGTAGCCGGCGACGGTGTTGCCCTTGAGCAGGGCGCCTTCGCCATATGCGCCGCCGAACACGAACCCGGCCTTGACGATGTTCGGGAACACCAGGACTGCCTTGGCTTTCTTCGAAATATCCAGCGCTAGCGGATTGTTCTTGTACAGGGTTTGCAGTGCCTGCCTGGCATCCCGGTCAAGCTCGGCTGCGGTAGACGCCGCCGCCGCCGCGGGCCCGCTGAACAGGCCTGCGCACAGGGCGGCGGTGGTTGCAAGAAACAGCGCCAGAGCGCCATGTCGTAGTGTGTTCATGAAATTCTCCGGTTGGATAAAGAGTTGCGGATCGTCCGGCCAGCATTGGGTGGGCGCGGAATGATCCTGTGCAGATCAAGGGGGGTTGGTTCACATCACACCGCGTCAGTCGCACGGTGGTTTTGGCCTGTTTCAGGGTTTGTTTTTCTCGAAGAATGCCTTGACCTGCGCCATTGCTTCGTCGCGCGTTATGGCATAACGCTCCTGAATCAAACCGGCCAGTTTCTGTTCATGGCCTTCGACTTTCAGCAGTTCGTCCTCGGTCAGATTGCCCCAGGCAATCTTGGCGGCACCGATCTGCTGTTTCCATCGGCCCTTCATTTCGTCGCTGCTGGGTAGGTTCATGATGTATCTCCTGTTGTTGGCTTGCCCGTCGTCGTCAGCGCTCCAGCTGCGTGCAGTCGGATCCGGATTGGGTTCCACTTCGAGAACCGGATCACAGGACGCAGCAATTTCGCTTTGTTTCGGGTTCGACTTGAGAACCTCCGCAAAGTTCACGGCGGGTCGATACGCGTTCGAAATCTCTGCGATGCCGGATAGCGCATCGGCAATGCCTGCGCCGGCGCGTCTGTTGGTGGTGATTGACCAAGGAGTTTCAGACTCGCGTAATCAACAGGCCGGTCAAGTGCCGCGCACCATAGCCCCGCCTGCCGCCGGCGTCGGTACGCTGCCGCGCTTACGGCGGCTACCGGCGCTGGTCCCGGCCGCAGTGTCGCGCCCGGTCTTGTGGCGGGGCTCGCGATCAGTACAGAGCCGGTTCGGGGTCCTGGCCGGCCAGGTAGCGGCCGAAGTTGCGGCTGGCCGTCTCGTGATTGAGCACCACGTGCTGGGCCATGGCGTGCAGGTCGCGCCAGCGCCGCTGCAGGGCGTTGCCGCCGTAGATGGCGGTTGCGCCGGTGTGGGTGAACAGCTGGGTGACGATGTCGCGCGCCTCGCGGCCCAGCCAGGCGCGCCAGGCGAAACTGCGCAGCCGAAGCTCGAGCGTGTCCATCTCCCGCCCGCCGTTGCCGTAGGCCTGCAACGCGTCGGCATAGCGGTACATCAGCTGCTCCATGGCGTCCACGCGCACGGCGCTTTCCGCCAGCAGTACCTGCGAGGTGACCAGCGCGTCCTGCCGCTGGGCGCTGAACAGCGGCGTGCGTGCGCGCATGCGCTCGCCAAAGGCCGCCAGCATGCCCTGCGCACCACCGACGTTGGTGGGAGCCAGCGCAATCGACAGGCCGGCGGCGAACGGCACCTGATAAATTGGCCCGGGGTTCAGGGCCTGACCGGGCGCCGTGCCGGTGGCCATCATCTGCCCCATGCGCACCACCCGCTGCGGCGGGATGACCGCGTCCGTCACCTCCACCGAGCACGAGCCGGTGCCGCGCAGGCCGACCGTGTCCCAGTCTTCGACGACGCGAAAATCTGCCTTGGGCACGAACAGCATCAGGTATTCGGGCTCGCCGCCCGGCGTCAGGGGGCCGTTGGCGCCCAACGCCACGAAGTCCGACCAGTGCACGCCGGAGGCGAACATCCAGCGTCCGGACAGATGCAGACCGTCGCTGGCGTGGCGCAGGTCGCCCATGGGCGCGAACACGTCCGCGAACAGTCGGTGCGGGTTGTCGCCCCACAGCTCGCGTTGCAGTTCCTCGCCGACCAGCGCGCCCCACCAGTGATGACAGCCCAGCAGCACCTGCACCCAGGACGTCGCGACGTCGTAGCGGGCCAGCACCTGCGACACGCGCACGAAGTCCGGGAACGACACCTCGAGCCCGCCCCAGCGGCGCGGCTGCAGCATGCCGATCAGCCCGGCGTGCGCCAGGTCGGTGACCAGCTCGTCCGACAGGCGCCGGTTGCGGTCGGCGGAATCGGCTTCCGTGGCCGCACGCTCGCCGATGCGATGGGCGGCTTCGATCAATCCGGCGAGTTGACTCCGGCTGTCGCTCATGGCGCGCTCCTCCTGGTGTTTTTCTGCCGCGCTATTTGAGCAGATTGCGGTGCCGCCGCGGCTATCGACGATCGGCGGCATGCTTGTTAGGCTGGCCGGACTGTCGATCAGGTGGAGCGTGCCATGACCCGCGTGCATGTGAACGGCAAGACCTTCGAGGTCGATGCCGAGCCGGACAAGCCCCTGTTGTGGGTGCTGCGTGAGGATCTGGGGCTCACCGGCGCCAAGTTCGGCTGCGGGGTGGGGCAGTGCCTGGCCTGTACGGTGCACCTGGATGGTCAGCCCGCGCCGGCCTGCATGACGCCACTGGCTGCCGTCGGCGCGCGGCAGGTGACGACGATCGAGGGCCTGCCGGCCGAAGGCAGTCACCCCGTGCAGCGCGCCTGGATGGAGCTGAACGTGGTGCAGTGCGGCTATTGCCAGTCGGGGCAGATCATGGCTGCGACGGCGCTGCTGGCGCGCACGCCTGATCCGGACGATGCGGCCATCGATGCTGCGCTGCGCGGCAACCTGTGCCGCTGCGGCACCTACCAGCGCATTCGGCAGGCCGTGAAGCGCGCCGCCGTACTGGCGCGGGAGCCGGCCTGACATGGTCGCCCTGAGTCGCCGCGCGTTTCTGGCCAGCGGCGCCAGCCTGGCCGGCGGGCTGTGCCTGGCCTTGCGCCTGCCCTTGGCGGGGGCAGCCGGGTCGACATCCGAATCTGCGCTTGCGCCCAATGCGTTCGTGCACATCGCCAGCGACGGCGCGGTCACGCTGACGCTGCACAAGTCCGAGATGGGACAGGGCGTACACAGCGGCCTTGCCGCCATCCTGGCCGACGAGCTGGACGTGGATCTGGCCTCGGTGCGCCTGACCATGGCCGACGAAGACCCGGCCTATTACCTGGCCATGGGCATGATGGGCACCGGCGGCAGCACCAGCATCCGCATGTCCTGGGATGCCCTGGCGGACGCCGCGGCCAGCGCTCGCGCCATGCTGGTGGCGGCCGCCGCCCGTACCTGGCAGGTCGAACCGACCGCCTGCCGCACGGCGGCTGGCAAGGTGCTGGGGCCGACCGGGCAGGCGCTCGGATATGGCGAACTGGCGGCCCTGGCCGCCACCCTGCCGGTGCCCGAAAAACCGCCGCGCAAGCCGCCGGCCGAGTACCGCTACATCGGCAAGCCCACGCCGCGGGTGGACAACCTGGCCAAGGTCACTGGCCAGGCGCAATTTGGCATCGACGTGACACAGCCGGGCCTGCTGACGGCGGTGGTGCTGCGCCCGCCGCAGTTCGGCGCTGTATTGGAGAGCTTCGACGCCACGGCCGCGCAGGCGCTGCCCGGCGTGCGCAAGATCGTCGCCATCGATTCGGGTGTCGGCGTGATCGCGGACGGTTACTGGCAGGCGCGCCGGGCGGCGCAGAGGATCACCGTCAAATGGCGGCCGGCGGCGCTGGCAATGGACGATGCCAGCATCGCTAGGGCGCTCGATGCGGCGCTGGAGCAACCCGGCAGTCCGGCGCGCCGGGACGGGGATGTCGACGCCGCTTTGAAAGCGGCCGGCAAAACCCTTGAAGCCACCTATCGCCTGCCGTTTCTGGCCCACGCCTGTCTTGAGCCGATGAACGCCACCGCCCATGTGCGGGATGGTCAGTGCGAAATCTGGGCGCCGACGCAGGGCCAGACGCGCTCCCGCGACGCCGCCGCCAAGCTGCTCGGCATCCCGCGCGAGCGGGTGACCGTGCACACCACGTACCTGGGCGGCGGCTTCGGGCGGCGTTTCGAGGTCGATTTCGTGCTCGATGCGGTGGCGCTGTCACGTGCCGCGGGGGCGCCGGTCAAGGTGATCTGGTCGCGCGAGGACGATCTCGCGCATGACTTCTATCGCCCGGCGGCGGCGCACCGGTTGACGGCGGCGCTCCACGAGAAGACCCCCAGCGCCTGGCAGCACCGCATCGCCAGCCCGTCGATCCAGTCCCGCTTGGCGCCGGACACCATCAAGGGCGGCATCGACCGCACGGTGGTGGAAGGCGTGCGCGAGCTGCCGTATGCCATCCCCAACGTGGCCGTGGACTGTGCGCTGGTGGAAACCGGCGTGCCGGTCGGCTACTGGCGCTCGGTGGGCAGCTCCGGCAATGCCTTCGTGGTCGAGTCCTTCATCGACGAGCTGGCTCATGCCGCGGGGGAGGACCCGCTGGCATTCCGCCGCCGCCTGCTGGCCCGGCAGCCGCGTCACCTGCGGGTGCTGGAACTGGCCGCCGAGCGTGCCGGCTGGGGCCAGCCACTGCCCCAGGGGCAGTCCCGGGGTCTTGCCGTGCACATGAGCTACGGCAGCTACGTGGCGCAGGTGGCCGAGGTCGAGGTGGCGGACGGCGCGCCACGGGTGCGGCGCGTGGTGTGCGTCATCGACTGCGGCCGGCACGTGAACCCCGACCAGGTCGTGGCACAAATGGAAGGCGGCATCGTCTATGGCCTGACGGCGGCCCTGTATGGCGAGGTGCCGATTGCCGGCGGCAGCGCCCGGATCGGCAATTTCGACACCTATCCTTTGCTGCGGCTGGACCGGATGCCGCGCATCGAGGTGCACATCGTCGGCAGCCAGGAGCCGCCCGGCGGCACCGGCGAACCTGGCGTGCCGCCGCTGGCGCCGGCCGTGGCCAATGCGCTGTTTTCACTGACCGGTCAGCGCCTGCGCTCGCTGCCGCTGCGCCTGCCGACCTGATTTCGACCCGATTCAGACGCCCGGATCCAGCCGCAGCAGCGCCATCAGCACGCCGTGCGGCGTGTGGTCCAGGCGCAGCCGCGCCTGGCCCGCATAACCCATGCGTACCCGCCAGCTGTGACTCAGCGGCATGCCCAGCACGCTGCGCAGCAGCATGGCGATGGTTCCGCCGTGGGCCACCACCAGTACGCGCTGGCCGCGCGAGTCGGCAATCAGGCGCTGCCAGGCGGTCTCGACCCGGGCGCAGAAGTCGGCCAACGGCTCGCCCTGCGGCGGCGGATGGGCCACCGGGTCATTCCAGAAATTAGCCAGCGCGGCGCCGTAGGCGGCCTCCACCTGGGCCGACGTGAGGCCTTCCCACAGGCCGAAGCTGATTTCGCGAAAATCGGTCTCGACCCGGCACTCAAGCCCCCGCTGCCGGGCCAGCACCTCGGCAAACTCCCGGCACCGGCGCAGCGGCGAGCAGACGACGCGATCCCAGGCGCCGCCGGCGGTGGCCGTTTCAAGCTGGGCCCAGCCGGCGGGCGACAGCGGATCGTCCACGGAGCCGCGAAAACGCGGGCCGCCCGCCGGTTCGCCGTGGCGCAGCAGGTCGAAGGTGGTGACCGGCGCGTCCATCAGGCCGCCATCAGCGCCGCCCGATAAACGGCCCAGTCGAAGTGCGGGCCCGGATCGGTCTTGCGGCCGGGCGCGATCTCGCTGTGGCCGACGATGTTCTCGGCCCGAATGGCCGGGCAGGCGGCGCGCACTGCCCGCGTCAGCGCGGCCAGCGTGGCGTACTGGGCGGCCGTGAAGCGGTCGCGGTCGCAGCCCTCCAGCTCGATGCCGACCGAAAAATCGTTGCAGCGCTCGCGCCCGGCAAAGCACGACACGCCGGCGTGCCAGGCGCGCCGGTGCACGGGCACGAACTGCTGCACCTGCCCGTCGCGGCGGACCAGGAAATGGGCCGATACGCGAAGATTCGCCAGCTCGCCGTAGTCGGCCCGGCGGCTGCAGTCGAGCGTGCCCAGGAACAGCGCTGCCACGTCATCGCCGCCGTATTCGCCGGCCGGCAGACTGATGGCGTGGATCACCAGCAGCTCGATCGCCATCCCCGGCGGGCGGGCGTCGCAGTGCGGAGAGGGCAACTGGACCGCGCCCTGCGCCAGGCCGGTGCCTGGGTCGATGCGCCATGCGTCAGTCGCGAGCGGGCAGGGCGGGGTCATGATCGGGATTCGGTGCCACGGACACAGCGGGAAGCGTATTGTCCCGCCAAAGCAGGTCGACGGTCCCGACCGCCTGAACCAAACGGTATTCCGGCGGTTCTCCTGTGTGGAAGGCCCGCTCCCGGGTCGAATGTGGCCGATGCGGCAGGTCAAGTCCGGGATTCGCGGCGAGGGCGCCGCTCCCACGACCCGTCACTCGACTGTGGGAGGCCCGCCCCCGGGCCGAATGCCTGATGCGACGCTTCGCGGCGGAGCGCCGCATGGGCCTCGTACACCCTGCGCCCGGCCGGGCGGATAATTTGCCGCGAATCCACTCCCCTGCCCGAGCTGAAACCACCGTCATGTCTGCCAATCCCGGTCTCCTGTACGTCGTCTGCGGCCCGTCCGGAGTCGGCAAGACCAGTCTGGTACGCGCCCTGGTGGGCCGTCGGCAGAGCTTGTCGCTGTCGGTGTCCTATACCACCCGCCCAC
The DNA here is from genome assembly GCF_001697225.1 of Immundisolibacter cernigliae. Lineage (GTDB taxonomy): Bacteria > Pseudomonadota > Gammaproteobacteria > Immundisolibacterales > Immundisolibacteraceae > Immundisolibacter > Immundisolibacter cernigliae. Next base: position 1,050,730 of record NZ_CP014671.1, on the reverse strand, counting down.
CGCGGCCCGGTGAACGCAACGGCGTGGCCTATCACTTCGTGAGCGAGGAGCGCTTCGCGGCCATGCAGGCGGCCGGCGAATTTCTGGAGTGCGCGCAGGTGTTCGACCATCACTACGGCACCTCGGCGGTGGCCGTGGCCCGGTCGCTTGCGGCGGGTGAGTCGGTGGTGCTGGAGATAGACTGGCAGGGCGCGCGTCAGGCGCGGGACAAGCTGCCCGGCTGCGTCACGGTGATGATCCTGCCGCCGTCGGTGGCAACGCTGCGGGCGCGCCTGGGTGGCCGCGGCGATGATTCGACCGTCATCGACCGGCGCATGCGGGACGCTCTGGCGGAGCTCGGCCACTGGCCGGAGTTCGACTATCTGGTGGTCAACGACGCCTTCGAGCAGGCGCTGGACGACCTGTGCGCCATCACCCGCGCAACGGAACTCGCGCGCGATCGGCAACGCCCGTGGCTGGCGGCGAACCTGCCGCAGTTGCCGGATCGGTCGGGCTGAGGCCGCGCCGCCGCCGTCCAATCAGCGGCTGGCGGCGACCTGGGTTGTGCGCGCCGAGGCTTCCATCCAGCGGCGCGCCCGGCCGGCATCGCCGACGCGGGTCAGCGTGCCCGACGAGTCCATCAGCACCATCACCACCGGCTTGTTGCCGACGGTGGTGTGCATTACCAGGCAGCGGCCGGCTTCGTTGAGGTAGCCGGTCTTGGTGACGGCGATGTTCCACTGCGGGTTGCGCACCAGTGGGTTGGTGTTGCGGTACTGGGTCAGGTGCCGCCCGACCTTGACCGTGTACTCGGGCGTGGTGGAGTAGGCGCGGATGGTCGAGTAGCGTGCAGCGGCCTGCACCATGCGCGCCAGATCGCTCGGCGTCGAGCGGTTGTCGCCCGACAGGCCGGTGGCTTCCACGAAGCGCGTGTGGGTCATGCCCAGCGCCCGCGCCTTGCGGTTCATGGCCGCCACGCCGGCCGCCGGGCCGCCCGGGTAATTGCGCAGCAGCGCCGCCGCGGCGCGGTTCTCGGACGACATCAGCGCCAGGCGCAGCAGCTCGCTGCGGGACAGCTTGGTGCCGATGGCCAGACGTGAGGTAGTGCCGCGCAGACGGTCGCGCTCGGCGTCGGTGATGGTCAGTATCTGGTTCATCGGCTGACCGGCATCCAGCACCACCATGGCGGTCATGAGCTTGGTGATGGAGGCGATCGGCAGGGTCTGGTCGGCATTCTTGGCGTACAGCACCTGGCCGGTGTCGGCGCGCATGATCAGCGCGGCGCGCGAGCGCAGGTCCACGGCGGATCGGCTCGCCGGCGCGCTGGGTGCTGCCTGGACGGTGGCGAGGCACGCGGCGATCAGCGTGCCGACCATGAGGCGCAATACCGGGGATGGCCGCATCGTTCTCCCTTGAAGGTGCTGGTCCGACCGGTCGGGTCGGCGGTGGGGCGCGCCCGGCAAGACGCCCGGCGCGCACAGTATCGCCATTTTTGCGCGCGGCGCCAGTGTCTGCCTTGTTATTCGGGTGATGCCGGGGTGCTCATCGTTGCCTGACGGGCGCTGCCGGTGGCCTGTTGCGGTGCGTCAGACCTCCAGCTCCAGTCCGCGCACCCGGGCGAAGCCGCGCGGCAGCGGCTTGCCACGCGCGCCGCGCGAGGCGCTGTAGGCGTTCAGATCACTGCCGCGCAGGGTCAGGTGACGGCCGCCGGACAGCACCCGAAGCGCCGCATCACCCGGCAGCGCGAGCACGGCCAGCAGCTTCTCCTCGCCGCTGGCGACCAGCTTGCCGGGGATGCCAAGCAGCTTCATGCCCTTGCCGCGCGCCAGTTCCGGCAGTTCGCCGGCCGGGAACACCAGCAGCCGTCCGGCCGTGCTGACGCAGGCAACGCGCAGGTCGGCGTCGCCATCGACGCGCAGCGGCGCCAGCGGCAGCGCGCCGTCCGGCACGCTGAGCAGCGCCTTGCCGGAGCGCTGGCGCGAGATCAGCGACTCCAGCGGCGTGACGAAGCCGTAGCCGGCATCGCTGGCGATCAGGTAGCGCTCGTCCGGCTCGCCGAGCACCACGTGCAGCATGCGCGCGCCGGCTTCCAGCGTCAGGCGCCCGGACAGCGGCTCGCCGTGGCCGCGCGCCGAGGGCAGCGTGTGCGCCGGCAGGGCGTAGGCGCGGCCGGTCGAATCCAGGAACACGGCCTGCTGGTTGCTGCGCCCGCGCGCAGCGGCCAGGTAGCTGTCGCCGGAGCGATACGTCAGGCCCTGCGGGTCGACATCGTGGCCCTTGGCCAGGCGCACCCAGCCGTGGGCCGACAGCGCCACGGTCACCGGTTCGCTGGGCGTCAGCTCCGCTTCCGCCAGCGCCCGCGAGGCGCCGCGCTCGACCAGCAGGCAGCGGCGCGGGTCGCCGTATTTTTCGGCATCGGCCTTGATTTCGTCGCGGATCAGGCCGCGCAGCAATCTGTCGGAGTCGAGCGTGCCTTGCAGGCGGTCGCGCTCGGCGGCCAGCTCGTCGCGCTCGCCGGTGAGACGCGTTTCCTCCAGCCGCGCCAGGTGGCGCAGTTTGAGTTCCAGGATCGCCTCGGCCTGCGTGTCGCTGAGCGCAAAGCGCTCCATCAGCACCGCCTTGGGGCGATCCTCGTAACGGATGATGGCGATCACTTCGTCGATGTTCAGGAACGCGATCAGCAGGCCTTCCAGGATGTGCAGGCGGTCCTGCACGCGCGTGAGGCGATGCTGCAGGCGTCGGCGCACGGTGACGGTGCGGAACTCAAGCCACTCGACCAGCAGCCCGCGCAGGTCGCGCACGCCCGGCCGGCCATCCAGGCCAATGCAGTTCAGGTTCACGCGGTAGCTTTTTTCCAGCTCCGTGGTGGCGAACAGGTGCCCCATCAGGGCCTCGACATCGATGCGCTTGCTGCGCGGCACCAGCACCAGCCGGGTCGGGTTCTCGTGGTCGGACTCGTCGCGCAGGTCTTCAAGCCAGGGCAGCTTCTTGGCCTGCATCTGGGCGGCGATCTGCTCCAGCACGCGCGCGCCGGACACCTGGTACGGCAGCACGGTGATGATGATGTCGCCCTCGTCCAGCTCGTAGCGCGCCCGCGCCCGCACGCTGCCGTTGCCGCTGCGGTACATGTCGAGCAGCTCGGAGCGCGGGGTGATGATTTCGCAGCCGGTCGGAAAATCCGGCGCCGGCACCAGCCGGCACAGGTCTTCCAGACTGGCGTCCGGATGATCCAGCAGGTGCAGCACGGCGGCGGCCACTTCGCGCAGGTTGTGCGGCGGAATGTCGGTGGCCATGCCCACGGCTATGCCGTGGCCGCCGTTGAGCAGGATGTTCGGCAGCCGGGCCGGCAGCAGCTGCGGCTCGTCGAGCGTGCCGTCGAAATTGGGCGTGAAATCCACCGTGCCCTGGCCCAGCTCGGCCAGCAGCAGGTCCGCATAGCGCGACAGCCGCGCCTCGGTGTAGCGCATGGCGGCGAACGACTTCGGATCGTCCGCGCTGCCCCAGTTGCCCTGGCCCTCGACCAGCGGGTAGCGGTACGAGAAGTCCTGCGCCATCAGCACCATGGCTTCGTAGCAGGCGCTGTCGCCGTGCGGATGGAACTTGCCGATCACGTCGCCGATGGTGCGGGCCGATTTTTTCGGCTTGTTGCCGGCGGCAAGACCCAGCTCCGACATGGCGTAGACGATGCGCCGCTGCACGGGCTTCAGGCCATCGGCCAGGTGCGGCAGGGCGCGGTCCAGGATCACGTACATGGCGTAATCCAGGTACGCCTTCTCGGTGAAGGTCTTCAGCGGCAGGCGTTCGATGGTGTCGTCGAGGCTCATGTACGCGGCGCGGGATCGGCGAAAGGGCCGCGTATGGTGACGCAAGCGGCGGCGCGCTGCCCACTGTCGGTTCACTGTGGGAGCCCGACTTGTCGGGCGATCATTGCCAAGCGGCGTCTGCGTGATGAGCGGGCGATCATCGCGCAGCGAAGCTGCGCTCCTACAAAAATAGATGCGGCGCGGCGGCGTGAACCTGCGGTCATGCCTGGTTCATACTTTGCCGTGAACCACGGCCACGGACGGCCACGTCATCGACTGTTTATCCGATCAGGAGGAGACCGCCATGTCCGCCGTACTCAAATCCACCCTGCGTTCCAGCGACGTGCCCATCGATTTTCGGGAGCACATCCAGAACCTGCGCGCCCGCGACCTGCTGTGGGAAATCGACGCGCCAATCACCATCGAGACCGAAGCCCATCCGCTGGTCAGGCTGCAGTTCCGCGGCCTGAAGGAAGACCAGCGGCGCGGCTTTCTGCTCAAAAACGTGCGCAGCGCCGACGGGCGCAGTTTCGGAGGCGATCTGGCCATCGGCTGCCTGGCGGCGTCGCGCAAAATCTTCGAGACCGGCCTTGGCATGCAGCCGGGCGACAACCTGCTGGAGCTGGTGTCCCACGCGCTGCGCAACCCGCTGCCGCCGGAAGTCGTCACCAACGCGCCGTGCCAGGAAGAAGTCCACATGGGCGCCTCGCTCACCGAGCACGGCGGCCTTGGCGAATTCCCGATCCCGATTTCCACGCCCGGCTACGACAACGGTCCCTACACCACCTTCTCGCACTGGGTCACCAAGGACCCCGAGACCGGCATCTACAACATCGGCAACTACCGCGGCCAGGTGAAGGCGCCGGAGCGCATCGGCTGCTTCACCTACCCGCCGCAGCACCTGGGCCTGCACTGGGTCAAGTGCAAGCGCTTAGGGATTCCGCTGGAAGCCGCGCTGGTCATCGGCGTGCCGCCGTACGTGTCCTACGCCGCCAACGCCAAGATTCCCTACGAGTCCGACGAGCTGCAGATTGCCGGAGCCCTGTCCGGCCGGCCGCTGCCGGTGGTGCAGGCCAAGACCGTCGACCTGCTGGTGCCGGCCTACGCCGAGATCGTCATCGAGGGCAGGATTTCCACCACCGAGCTGGAACCCGAGGCGCCGTTTGGCGAGACCCACGGCTTCATGTCCCAGCCGGTCATGTCCTACTTCATGGAAGTGACGGCCATCACCCACCGCAAAAAGCCGACCTGGTGCTCCATCCTGTCGCAGTTCCCGCCGTCCGAGAGCACGCGCCTGCGGTCCATTTCCTTCGAGGCCTCGTTCTTCAAGCACCTGAAGTACGACTGCAACCTGGCCGGCGTGCTCGACGTGCACTTCCCGCAGCAGACCTCGGCCTACTACACCTGCTTCATCAAGATCCGGCGCAACACCAAGGCCGACCCGTGGCAGGCGCTGTACGCCGCCGCGGCCTACGACCCGTTCGTCAAGATGTTCGTCGTCACCGACGAGGACGTGGACATCCACGACCCGGAAATGATGCTGTGGGCCACCGCCACGCGCGCCATGCCGCACCGGGACATGCGCATCATCGACGGGCGCATGTCGGCCATGGACTTCTCCGCCATCCGCGCGGAAGAGGCCGAAGGCTTCAAATACATGGAGCCGAACGGCTCGTCCGCCATCCTCATTAACGCCTGCCGGCCGTGGGCCTACCCGCCGGTGGCCCTGCCGCGCAAGGACTTCATGGAAAACGCCATCCAGCGCTGGCAGGAACTCGGCCTGCCGGCACTGGAACTGAAAAAGCCCTGGCACGGCTACGACCTGGGCTTCTGGTCCGAGCAATGCGAAACCGAGGCGCAGATGGCCGTCGAAGGCCGGCACTACGAGATCGGTGAAGCGGCCAAACTGCGTCGCGTGAAGGCGACGGATGAGAATACGGGTGGGGTGACGTGACGGGGGGCGGGATACGACCGTAGCGGGAGGATGGGTGGAGCACAGTGAAACCCATCGACTCCACGCGACCATTGGCGCCCTGCTTGCCGGTATTGGGCCGCTGGCTATATGGTGACGATAGGTTACGGTCGGGACCTCCGTCCACCCTATGGCTCGCTTAATTAGTGGTCCCTTGGGACTTGGAAATATAAGGAGAGTTCTCATGATGCTCCGCAACTCGATCCTCATAGGGTCTGTTTTTCTCGCGACTTCTGCATTCGCCCAAGACGCGATCCAAACTGATGGAGATAAATATAAGGAAACGCTGATTTATTCCCTCCCGTTGGAGGCATGAGACCTTGGTCCTGAGACAATGTGACCTGGTCCGCAGCGGTGGTGAGCAGACGTCATGCAAACGAGCTTTTCCGACCTCGAGTACGCCGGCAAGAAGAAGCAGACGCGCCGCGAGCGCTTCCTGGCGCAGCTGCAGGCGGTGACGCCGTGGGCGCAGCTGGAGGCGGCGCTGGCGCCGTTCTACCCGGCCGGCAAGGGCCCGGGCCGCCCGCCGCTGGGGCTGTCGCGCATGCTGCGCATGTACGTGGCGCAGCAGTGCTTTGGGCTGTCGGACGAGGGCATCGAGGACGCCGTGTACGACAGCCACGCCATCCGCTGCTTCATCGGCATCGACCTGGCCCGCGAGGCGGCGCCGGATGCGACCACGCTGCTGAAGTTCCGCCGCCTGCTGGAAGATCAGGGTCTGAGCCGGGTGATCTTCGAGACGATTCGCGATCACCTGGCCCGCCAGGGCCTGCTGCTGCGTGAGGGCACCCTCGTGGATGCGACGCTGATCGCCGCCCCGCCGTCGACCAAGAACCGCGACCGGGCGCGCGATCCGGACATGCATCAGGCCAAGAAGGGGAACCAGTGGCACTTTGGCATGAAGGCGCACATCGGGGTCGACCTGGACTCGGGGCTGGTGCACACGGTGCTGACCACGCCGGCCAACGTCAACGACGTGACCCAGGCGCACGCCCTGCTGCACGGGCAGGAAACGGACGCGCTGGGCGATGCCGGCTACCAGGGCGTAGCCAAGCGCCCGGAGAATCGGGACACGCCGGTCACCTGGCACGTGGCGCTGCGCCCGGGCGTGCGCCGGGCCCTGCCCGATGACGCGCTGGGCCGCCTGCAGGAACGGATCGAACAGGTCAAGGCGAGCCTGCGGGCCAAGGTCGAGCATCCGTTTCACATCATCAAGAACCTGTTCAAGCACCGCAAGGCGCGTTACCGGGGGCTGGCCAAGAACCAGGCGCAGCTGTTCACGCTGTTCGGCCTGGCCAACGTGGTGATTGCCGGCTGGCGCCTTCGGGCGCGGCACACCCTCCGTGCGTCCTGAGGGAGCCCAAAACCGGAATATCCGGCCAGAACACGCACATTGGCCCGATCCACACCCGAAAACGGGCCGTTTTTCCCCAGGGGCGGTCACGCGTCAGCGCCGTCATGTCCATAGCGCTGGTTTCGGGGGATTGATCAGCGTTTCCATAAGGCTATATTAGAGAACGATTGCGTTAGAGTCCTCGACTATCGCGACAACCCCGGCGAGAAGACTCATCAGCATAAACATCCTCCATTTATTCTGTATGTGCTGAGTCCATTCAAGCGAACATTGACCTTGCCAGACGGAAAAATAATTAAGCGTGAGTTCAAAGAGGGCGACGTCATGTGGTCCGAAGAACAAACCCACATAGGCGAGAACGTTGGGCAAACCCCTACCCACGTCTTGATTGTGGAACTCAAGAAATCCGGCGGGTCGTGCTCGAAGTGAGCACGCCGTACTGTGTGCGAAGCCCCGAGTAGGATGCGCTGAGGTACGAAGCGCATCAATCTCGTGAACGATGCTCTTCTTCGTCGGCACATCCTACGCAACCAAAAATCGTAGATACCGTGATCCGTGTCAAATGTTTTTGGCGAGGATATTGGGATTAAAGGGCGCGTTGGACCTGATCGGGCGGCCAGCCCGCGCCAAGCGCCAAAATTGATCGTTTCGTTCGATTCGACCAGACTTCGCTCATTCTCCTGCTGACCGCCGGGCGACCCATGCAGACCTTTACCGCCAACGAAGCCAAAACCCGCTTCGGCGAATTTCTGGACCGCGTGCAGAAATCGTAGCCTGGATGGAGCGTAGCGGAATCCGGGATGATCGAGCGGCCAGGCCGCGCCAAGCGCCCAAATTGATCGTTTCGTTCGATTCGACCATACTTCGCTCATTCTCCTGCTGACCGCCGGGTGACCCATGCAGACCTTTACCGCCAACGAATCCAAAACCCGCTTCGGCGAATTGCTGGACCGCGTGCAGCGTGCGCCAGTGCAGGTAACGCGGCACAACCGCGTGGTCGGGGTGATGGTGAGCGCCAAGGATTACGATGCCATGCGCCGGTTTTATGCCGACCGCCTGCGCAAAGCGCTGCGCGATACGGCCGACGAAGCCGCTGCGGCGGGGTTGACCGAGAAAAAGCCGGCGCAGTTGCTGGCCGACGAAAGCTGATCGGCCATGCCGGTGGACAAATCGTAGCCTGGATGGAGCGCAGCGGAATCCGGGATCCCCATCACTCCCCGAACTGCCCGTCGTCCATGCCGACGGCCCAGTTGGGCGGAACAATGCCCTGCCGGATGTATCGGTGCAGGGAGGACCAGGGCCAATCCACGGGTCGCTGTGCCAGGCCGTGCTTCACCATGAGCAAGGAAGTCCCGGATTCCGCTGCGCTGCATCCAGGCTACACGCTGGCTTACGGCATTGCGTATACATGGGGGCGCGTTACGATGAATCATGGCTTGGCGGCCTCCCCCCATCCTGCGGTGGGCTGCCCAATGACGGATAATCTTGACGTGACCGATATTCCTTTGCGTGACAGTCGGTTACGACATGTCTGCGCCCGAGTTATACGCCATTTGGTGTCTATTTCACGTTATGTTTCATGGAGCCACCGTTGAGGAAGCTATTAGTCGCAGTTCTTCTGGCAGCGCCAACCCTCGCCTATGCCAACGTAGTCTGGCCTGCACTCTATTTGGAAACGCGGCTATTCTCTTGGTGGGCAATCTCAGTTGGCCTTGTCATCGAGTATTTGTTCGTACGCTGGCTGTTTGGTTTGGCTCCAAGTCGTGCGGCTATTGCAGATCTATCGGCTAACGCCGCATCAGCGGTAGTTGGGGTAGTTCTAGTTCCCCTTGCAGGTATCGCTTGGGAACTGTTTCCTGCTTCTGTTTATAACTGGGCGTTGGGATGGGGAACATTTAACCCCATCACTTGGGCGGGCACATTCTTACTGGCCTGCGTAGTCAACGCCGTATTGGAGGGGTTTGTGTACAAGAAGGCGTTTAAGGTCGACTTCAAAATCAAGAGTAAGAATTTTGCTTGGCTTGTTCTGGCTAATGCCTTCAGCGTAGGCGTCGCATTTGCGAGCTTATGGATCGTGCCACTACAGCTATGAAACATAACCCTGCGGTCCACCGGACGCTGCGCGATAAAGCCGCGCAGAAATCGTAGCCTGGATGAAGCGCAGCGGAATCCGGGGTTCCCATCACTCCCCGAACCTCCCTTCGTCCACGCCGACGGCCCAGTTGGGCGGAACAATGCCCTGCCGGATGTATCGGTGCAGGGAGGACCAAGGCCAGTCCATGGGTCGCTGTGCCAGGCCGTGCTTGACGATGAGCAAGGAAGTCCCGGATTCCGCTGCGCTTCATCCAGGCTACACGCTCGCGCTGGCCGGGTACTGGCGTTACACGAGTCGTCGTGGGCGGTTTCAGGGGTGTTTAGGCAGGTCAGCGGCCAGGCCCGCTTTTCACGCACCGATCAATCGTCACGCCGCTTTTTGAGGATGCTGATACTTCCGTCGGCTTCCAGATAGGCCCGATGCATTTCTTCTTGCCGGCAGTCGGCCTCGCGCAGCGACTTGTGCATGTCCGCTTCGCTGATGCGATGTCGCCGCAGTACATCGGTCAGAATCGTGCCATCTTTTCCAATCAGCACGGCTGTGCCTTCGACGAGCTTCTCGAACTTGCGACTACGGGAGGCAACGAATCCCACGGCCGCGTTCAGCAGCACAAGTGTTACGGCGGCAATGAGCCCCCCCGGCACGGAGCTGTCATCCCCGGTAAGTCCGGGGCTCACAGATTCGCTCAGCAGCATGATGACGAGGAGATCGAACGGTGTGAGCTGGCCAAGGGAGCGCTTTCCCGAGAGGCGCATCAGCAGCAACAGAATCAAGTAAATCGCCGTGGCCCGTATTGCAGGCTCCCACCAAGGGATGCTGATGTCTAACATTTGGCGCCTCAATCAAGCGGCAGGAACATTATTGTAGCCTGCGAAAGAAATCGTAGAAATCGTAGCCTGGATGAAGCGCAGCGGAATCCGGGATCCCCATCACTCCCCAAATTGCCCTTCGTCCACGCCGACGGCCCAGTTGGGCGGAACAATGCCCTGCCGGATGTATCGGTGCAGGGAGGACCAAGGCCAGTCCACGGGTCGCTGTGCCAGGCCGTGCTTCACTGGGTTGAAGTGGATGTAGTCCACGTGCCGGGTGAAATCCGTGCCGTCCCGAATCAGGTGCTCCCAGAACCGGCGTTGCCAGATGTCATATTCCCCTCGCCGGTTGCGGCACACAGACACGCCGCGCGCTCGCACGGCTGTCGTAAAGCCCGCCTTGATGGCGCGCCAGCGCCCGGAATAGTCATGATCGTCCGCCGGCAGGGTCCAGATGGCGTGAACGTGATCGGGCAGCACGGCCATCGCATCGATGCGAAATGGCTGGCTTCGCCTGGTGGTTTGCAGGGCTTCGCGAAGGGCGGCGATCTGGTCAATCAAGAGGCGGGAGCTGCGGTCCCGCAGGGTGACCGTGAAGAAGTACGTTGCTCCGGGGACGGTGGCTCGGCGGTAGTTCACCATGGGTGAGGAAATCCCGGATTCCGCTGCGCTGCATCCAGGCTACGATTTCTACGATTTCTGCGGTCCCGCAGCGTGACCGTGAAGAAATAGGTTGCTCCGGGGCTGGTGGCTCGGCGGTAGATAGCCATAAGCAAGGAAGTCCCGGATTCCGCTGCGCTTCATCCAGGCTACATTGTTTGAAATTCAGCGCTGGGAGCGAAAGCAGGCGCGCACTTCGTCCACGAACACCTGCGGGCGCTCCAGGGCGGCGAAGTGCCCGCCCTTGTCGAGTTCGTTCCAGTCGATCAGGTTCGTGTAGTGGCGCTCGGCCCAGCGCCGGGAGGCGCGAAAGATTTCCTTCGGGTAGATGCTGACGCCGGTCGGCAGCGCGATATCGAACCGCGACAGGCTGTTGAAGCTCTCCCAGTAGAGTCTGGCCGACGACGCGGCGCTGGCGGTGCACCAGTACAGCATGATGTTGTCCAGCATTTCGTCTCGGGTGAGCACATTTTCCGGGTGGCCGTCGCAGTCGGTCCAGGCCTGGAACTTCTCCAGAATCCACGCCGCCTGGCCGCTGGGTGAATCGACCAGGCCGTAGCCCAGCGTCTGCGGGCGGGTGCTTTGCTGTTTCGAGTAGCCGGAGTCCTGCTCCACGTAGTACTGCATGGCGGCCAGGGCGCCTTGTTCCAGGGGCGACAGGTCGTTCATGGTCGCCGGGTCCGGCTCCACGATCGGCATGTTGATGTGGATGGCCAGGCAGTTGCCCAGATTCTGCTGGCCGATCGACGCGGTTACCGCGGCGCCCCAGTCGCCGCCCTGGGCAAAATATCGGGAATAGCCAAGCCGCAGCATCAGCCGGTTCCACACCTGCGCGATTTTTGTGATGCCCCAGCCGGTGTGCGCGGGCTTGCCGGAAAAGCCGTAGCCGGGCAGGGTCGGGCAGATGACGTGGAAGGCGTCGGCCGCGGTGCCGCCGTGCGCGACCGGATCGACCAGCGGTCCGATCACCTTGTGGAACTCGACGATGGAGCCCGGCCAGCCGTGGGTGATCAGCAGCGGCATCGCCTGCGGGTGCGGCGAGCGCTGATGGATGAAGTGGATGTCGAGGTCGTCGAACCGGGTCGTGAACTGGCTGAAGCGGTTCAGGCGCTGCTCGCTGGCGCGCCAGTCGTAGCCTTCGCGCCAGTAGCGGCACACGTCCTGTACGTACGCCAGCGGCACGCCCTGCGACCAGTCGTCGACGGTTTCCTTCTCCGGCCAGCGGGTGTTTTGCAGACGCCGGTGCAGGTCCGCGATGACCGAATCGTCGATGTGAATCGAAAACGGCGTGATGGCGTCGTGCATTGCGACCTCGCGTGTGTGGGCAGGCTTGCGCCGGGCAGGGGCTAGTCCCCGGCCGTCAGCGTGAGCAGGATATCCGCGTACCACGCGCAGTTCAGGCCTAGCGATTCGTCCAGCTCCAGGTCGCGGTTGCCGATGTCCAGCCGCGCCGAGTGCACGCCCAGCAGCGTCCACGGCAGGGCGGTGTCGTTTGGCGTAGTGCGCATCACCACCGGCGCGCCGCTGAGGCCGCGGTGGGTGCGCGCGTCGGTGAGGAAATAGCCCTGTCCCTGAAAGCGCATGCCGAACGAGGACGCGATCACCGCCTGGCGCACCACCGGCAGGTGGTGCAGGGTGTCGTGAAAACCCAGCGGAAAGCCCACCACCAGCACCGAGGTGCCGACTTCCACGTCGTTGAGCGAGCTTTGCAGGTGCTGCGGTGTGAAGCAGCACAGCGGCACCGTCGGCGGCAGGGCCGAGCGGTCGAGCTCGACCACGGCCACGTCGATGTCGCCGCCGGCATCGGCGCCCTGGCGCCAGACGGCCTTGCCATCGCGGTACAGCGGGATCGACAGCACGCTGGAGGCGGCCAGGTTCTGCGGGTCGGCGTGGAATTCGATCTCGACGCGGCTTGGCACGTGGCTGCTTGGCGTGTCGATCACCACGTGGCGACTGGTGACCAGGAACAGGCGCGCGTCGCGCGCAAAGAAGAATCCGCTGGCGCCGGTCAGCAGCCGGTCGCCGTCGAAGGTGCAGATCCGCACCGTGGTCAGTAGCAGCGGTTCGATCATGGGCGCTCCGGAATGCTGCGGCCCCAACAAAAAACCCGCAAGCCCGGCTTGATTCGGACTTGCGGGTTTTGTTCTGGTAGGCGCGATTGGACTCGAACCAACGACCCCCACCATGTCAAGGTGGTGCTCTAACCAACTGAGCTACGCGCCTAAAAAGGGCGCGAACATTAGCACAGGGGTCGCGCTGGCGACAACGCGGCAGCCCGCAGGGGCTATCCATGGCCTCACCGGTTGAACCGCGGGGCCGCCGGCATGACCCCGATCAGTGCCCCACGCGTACGCGGTTCCTACACTGCCGTGTCCCGCTGCACCGGACCGGAGCCCGTCATGGCCGACACGCTGATCCGAAAATCCGCCAGGGGCAGCCTGGCGCTGCCCAACCTGGCCGATTACTCCGCCACGTGCGCCAGCTTCAACTGGGGTGTGGAGCGCCTGGCGCTGCGCGGCCTGCCGGGCGGCGGCATCAACATCGCCTTCGAGGCGGTGGACCGGCACGTGCAAAACGGCCGTGGCGGGCAGGTGGCCTTGCGTTGCCTGTCGCGCGACGGCGTGGCGAGCGAGTTCACCTACGCCGGGCTGGCGGCCGAAACCAACCGCTTCGCCAATATGCTGGCCGCGATCGGGGTGGGCAGGGGCGAGCGGGTGTTCAGCCTGCTGGGGCGCGTTCCGCAGCTTTACGTCACGGCGCTGGGCACGCTCAAGGCCGGTGCGGTGTTCTGCCCGATGTTTTCGGCCTTCGGTCCGGAGCCAATCCGCGCCCGGCTGGAGCTGGGCGGCGCCCGCGTGCTGGTGACCACGCCGCAGCTGTACCAGCGCAAGGTGGCGGCCCTGCGCGAGCAGCTGCCAAAGCTCGAACACGTGCTGCTGGTGGGCGACGCCGCCGGCGCCGGCATCGGCACGCGCAGCCTTGCGACGCTGATGGCCAAGGCCAGTGACAGTTTCGAGATTCCACCCACCGGCGGTGAGGACATGGCGCTGCTGCACTTCACCTCCGGCACCACCGGCCGTCCCAAGGGCGCCGTGCACGTGCATGCGGCGGTGCTGCAGCACTACGTGACCGGTCGGCTGGCGCTGGATCTGCACCCCGGCGACGTGTTCTGGTGCACGGCCGACCCCGGCTGGGTCACCGGCACCTCGTACGGCATCATCGCGCCGCTGGTGATCGGCGCCACGCTCATCATCGACGCCGAGGAATTCGACGCCGAGCGCTGGTACGGCATCCTGCAGGAGCAGAAGGTCGACGTCTGGTACACGGCGCCGACCGCCATCCGCATGCTGATGCGCCTGGGCGACGAGCTGCCGGCGCGCTTCGACCTGTCGCGCCTGCGCTTCATGGCCAGCGTCGGCGAACCGCTCAATTCCGAGGCGGTGATCTGGAGCCAGCGCGCGCTCGGCCGGCCGTTTCACGACAACTGGTGGCAGACCGAGACCGGCGGCATCATGATCGCCAACTTCGCCGCCATGGACATCAAGCCCGGCTCCATGGGCAAGCCGCTGCCGGGCATCGAGGCGGCCATCGCCAATGTCACCAGGGACGGCCGCCTGGAATTCGTCGACAGCCCCGACGAGCAGGGGCAGCTGGTGCTGAAGTCCGGCTGGCCGTCCATGTTCCGCGGCTATCTGGGCGAGGAAGAGCGCTACCGCAAGTGCTTTATCGGTGACTGGTATCTGTCCGGCGACCTGGCCCGCCGCGACGCGGACGGCTACTACTGGTTCGTCGGCCGCGCCGACGACGTGATCAAGACCTCCGGCCACCTGATCGGCCCGTTCGAGGTCGAGGACGTGTTCATGCAGCACCCGGCCGTGGCCGAATGCGGCGTCATCGGCAAGCCGGACCCGGTGGCCGGCGAGATCATCAAGGCCTTCGTGGCCCTGAAGCCGGGCTTCGAACCGGATGCGGCCCTGCACGACGCGCTGCTGGCGCACGCCCGCAAGCGCCTGGGCGCCGTGGTGGCGCCCAAGGAAATCGAATTCGCGCCCAGCCTGCCCAAGACGCGCAGCGGCAAGATCATGCGCCGGCTGCTGAAGGCGCGCGAACTGGGCCTGCCCGAGGGCGACACCTCGACCCTGGAGAACGCCTGATGGCGCTGCCGGACGCCGACACCGCGCACGCCCTGCTGCGGCACATGCTGCGCATCCGCGCCTTCGAGGACGCCTGCGCGCAGCTGTACAGCGCCACCCGGATTCGCGGCTTCCTGCACCTGTACAACGGTGAGGAAGCCATCGCCGCCGGCATCATCCCGCTGCTGGACGCGGCCGACGCCATCGTCGCCACCTACCGCGAACACGGCCACGCGCTGGTGCGCGGCGTCGACATGGGCGCCGTGATGGCCGAGATGTTCGGCAAGCAGGAGGGCTGCAGCCGCGGCCGCGGTGGCTCCATGCACCTGTTCGACGCTGCCACGCGCCTGTACGGCGGCAACGCCATCGTCGCCGGCGGCCTGCCGCTGACGGTCGGACTGGCGCTGGCCGACGCCATGCAGCAACGCCCGCAGGTCAGCGTGTGCTTCTTCGGCGAGGGCGCGGCGGCCGAGGGCGAGTTCCACGAATCGCTGAACCTGGCCGCCCTGTGGAAACTGCCGGTGCTGTTCGTGTGCGAGAACAACCAGTACGCCATGGGCACGGCGCTGGCGCGCTCCGAGGCCGAGACCGACATCCACCTGAAGGCCCGCAGCTACGGCCTTGCCTCGGCCGCCGTGGACGGCATGGATCTGCTCGCCGTGCGCGAGGCGGCGCAAACGGCCATCGCCCATGTGCGCGGCGGCCACGGCCCGTATCTGCTCGAATGCCACACCTTCCGCTTTCGGGCGCACTCCATGTTCGACAGCCAGCTGTACCGCGACAAGGCAGAGGTCGAGCGCTGGCGCGCCCGCGACCCGATCGACCTGTTCGAGCGCGAGGCGCGCAACCTCGGCCTGCTCGCGGACGACGCACGCGCCGCGCTGCAGGCCGAAGTGGACGCCGAAGTAGCGGCCGCGGTGGCCTTTGCCGAGGCCGGCACACTCGAACCGGTAGACCGGCTGACGCGAGACGTGTACACGGACATCCCGGCATGAACGCCGCCACCCTCACTTACCGCGAGGCGATGCGCCAGGCGCTGCGCCAGGCACTGGCGGACGACCCGCGGGTGTTCCTGATGGGCGAGGACGTCGGCCGCTACGGCGGCTGCTACGCCGTCAGCAAGGGCCTGCTGGAGGAATTCGGCCAGGAGCGCATCCGCGACACGCCGCTGTCGGAATCGGCCTTCACCGGCGCCGGCATCGGCGCGGCGCTGGGCGGCATGCGGCCGATCGTCGAGATCATGACCGTCAACTTCAGCCTGCTGGCACTGGACCAGATCCTGAACAACGCCGCCACGCTGCGCCACATGTCCGGCGGCCAGGTGTCGGTGCCGCTGGTGATCCGCATGGCCACCGGCGCCGGCCGGCAGCTGGCGGCGCAGCACTCGCACAGCCTGGAGGGCTGGTACGCGCACATCCCGGGCCTGAAGGTGGTCGCCCCGGCCACCGTCACGGATGCCCGGCACATGCTGGCCGCCGCGCTGGCCGACCCGGACCCGGTGATCGTGTTCGAGCACGTCATGCTCTACAACGCCGAGGGCCCACTGGACGCGGTCGAGTCGGTGCCGCTGACCGGCGCCGCCGTGCGCCGGCCGGGCAAGGATGTAACGCTGATCACCTACGGCGGCAGCCTGCCCAAGGCGCTCGCCGCCACCGAACAACTGGCCGCCGACGGCATCGCGGCGGAGGTCATCGACCTGCGCTGCCTGCGCCCGCTCGACGACGCAACGCTCATGGCCTCGGTGGGCAAGACACGCCGCGCGGTGATCGTCGACGAAGGCTGGCGCAGCGGCAGCCTGGCGGCGGAAATCAGCGCCCGCATCGTCGAACAGGCCTTCTACGACCTGGACGCCCCACCGGCGCGCGTGTGCAGCGCCGAGGTGCCGATTCCGTACCCGAAACACCTGGAGGATGCCGCCCTGCCGCAGGTGGACGGCATCGTCGCCGCCGCGCGCGGGGTGCTCGGGCGTGGCTGAGTTCTGCATGCCGTCGCTGGGCAGCGACATGGAAAGCGGCAAGCTGGTCGAGTGGCGCATCAAGCCCGGCGATCGGGTGCGCCGCGGCGACATCGTGGCGGTGGTGGAAACCCAGAAGGGCGCCATCGACGTCGAGATCTTCGACAGCGGCGTGGTCGAATCGCTGCTGGTCGAACCGGGCAGCGAGGTGCCGGTCGGCACCGTGCTGGCCACCGTGCGCAGTGACGGCGAGACGGTGCCAAAGCTGCCTGCCAAAGCCGCTGCACCAATGCACCCGCCTGCGCCGACAGCCGCGCCTGCACCACCGGCCGCGCCGGCCCTGGCGCCTGCCATCCCAAGCGGCGAACCGTCCCCGCGCGAACGGCTACGTGCCTCGCCGGCCGCCCGCCAGCGCGCCGCCGGGCTGGGCATCGACCTGGCCACGCTCAGCGGCAGCGGACCCGGTGGCGCCATCACGCTGGCCGACGTCGAGGCGGCACCCGCGAAACAGCCGGCATGGGCACCTCGCGCCAGCCCGGCGGTGCGCCAGCACGCGCTGGAGCTCGGCGTGGACCTGGCCGGCGTCACCGGCAGCGGCGCCAAGGGCGCGATCACTGTGGCGGATGTGGAACGCGCGGCGGCCGGTGCGAAGCCGGCGCCCGCCCCCGCCCGGCCATCCGCCGCGCCGTTCGAGCCGGACGCCATGCGCCGCGCCATCGCCGCCGCCATGACCCGCGCCAAGCGCGAGATTCCGCACTACTATCTGGCCACCACGGTCGATTTCGAGCCGGCGCTGCGCTTCGTCGAGCGCGTCAATGCGCAGCGCGATCCCGAGCAGCGCCTGCTGTATGCCGTGCTGCTGATCAAGGCGCTGGCGCGGGCGCTCAAGGAAGTGCCGGAACTGAACGGCTTCTGGCGCCAGGACCGCTTCGAGCCATCAGCCGCCGCGCATGTCGGCGTGGCCGTGTCGCTGCGCCGGCGCGGGCTGATCGCGCCCGCCCTGCACGACGTGGCGGACAAGGACCTGGACACCCTGATGACGGAGTTGAAGGACCTGGTGCAGCGCGCCCGCGCCGGCGGCCTGCGCAGCTCCGAACTGACCGACACCACCATCACGCTGTCGAGTCTGGGCGACAACGGCGTCGAGACGCTGTATCCCATCATCACCCCGCCGCAGGTGGCAGTCGTGGGTGCGGGCTCCGTGGTGCGCCGGCCATGGGTGGTCGGCGAGGGGCTGGCCGTGCGCCGCGTGATCACCCTCACCCTGGCCGGCGATCACCGCGTCAGCGATGGGCACCGTGGCGCGCTGTTCCTGGCGGCGCTCGACCGCCTGCTGCAAAAACCGGAGGAGCTATGACCGAAACCGAACTGCGCGAGCGCCTGCTCGCCATCCTTGGCGGCATCGCGCCCGAGGCGCGCGAGCTGGACCTCGACCCCGAGCAGAGCTTTCGCGACCAGATCGACATCGACTCTATGGATTTTCTGAACTTCGTTACTGCCGTGCACAAACAGCTCGGCGTGCCGATTCCGGAACTGGACTACCCGCGCCTGGCCAGCCTGAACGGGGCGGTGCATTACGTACTGGCAAAGCTGCCGGGCTGACGGAGGCCAGCGCCGGCGGTCTGGCGCGTCAGAAACTGCGCCCGGCTGGCGCCGCATGCACATACCTTGCGGGACCCCCTAGAATGCCGGGCGCTTCGGTCCGGGCGCCAGGGGGCGCCGCGTCGGATCCGCCAACCAGCAGCAGGGTGTCTTGAAAGTCGCGACCTGGAACGTCAACTCCCTGCGCGTGCGTCTGCCGCAACTGATCGACTGGCTGGGGCAGGCGGCGCCCGACATTGTCGGCCTGCAGGAAACCAAGGTCGTTGACGAGGAGTTTCCGGTGGCGCAGCTGGCGGCGGCTGGCTACCGGACGGTGTTTGTCGGTCAGCGCACCTACAACGGCGTGGCCTTGCTCAGTCGCGAGCCGCCGGGCACGGTGCTGACGGCGCTGCCCGGGCGCCTTCAGGACGAGCAGAAGCGCTTCGTGGCTGCCCGTTTCGGGGGCCTGGACGTGGTGTGCGCGTATGTGCCGAACGGCAGCGAGGTCGGCTCCGACAAGTACGCCTACAAGCTTGGCTGGCTGGAGGACTTGCGCCGCTACCTGCAGGCGCTGCTGCGCGAGTCACCCAAGGTGCTGGTGATGGGTGATTTCAATATCGCCCCGGCGGATATCGATGTGCACGATCCGCTCGCCTGGCAGGGTCAGGTGCTGGTCAGCGAGGCCGAGCGGGCAGCCCTGGCCGGGATCATGGCGCTGGGTCTGCACGACACGTTCCGGCATCTGAATCCGGATCTGCGGGCGTTCACCTGGTGGGATTATCGTGCCGCCGCATTCCGGCGCGACCATGGGCTGCGCATCGACCACATTCTGGTCAGTACGCCGCTGTTGGGCACGTGTCGCGCCTGCCGGGTGGAGCTTGACCTGCGCCGTGCCGAGCGGCCGTCGGATCACGCGCCGGTGTTGCTGGAACTGGACGCCGCCGCGCTGGCCTGAACGGACGGCCCAGCGCCGCGGCGTTCAGTCGTCGGCGATCCCCAGTTCCTTGATCTTGCGGGTCAGCGTGTTGCGACCCCAGCCGAGCAGCACAGCGGCGTCCTGGCGGCGCCCGCCGGTGCGCTCGAGCGCAACGCCGATCATCAGCCGCTCGAAGGCCGGCGTCAGGTCGTTCATGACGCCGCGCTCGCCGCAGGCCAGGCGCCCGGCGGCCCAGCGGCGCAGCGCGCTTTGCCAATCCTCGTCCAGCGTCGCCGGCGCGCCGACCACCTCGGTCGGCAGGTCGTCGATCCGTACGACCTGCGTGGGTGTCATGACGGTCAGCCAGCGGCAGACGTTTTCGAGCTGGCGCACGTTGCCCGGCCAGTCGAAATGACTGAGCCGCTCCAGCACCTGCGGGGCGACGGTCTTGCAGTCGACGTGCAATTCCTTCGCCGCGCGGGCCAGGAAGTACAGCACCAGGCCCGGGATGTCCTCGCGCCGTTCGCGCAGCGGCGGCACGCGGATGCGCACCACATTGAGGCGGTGCAGCAGATCCTCGCGGAACTTGCCAACCTGGACCTGTGTTTCAAGGTTCTGGTGGGTGGCGGCGATCACGCGCACGTCCACCTGCAGCGGTGCGTGGGCGCCGACCCGGTAGAACTCGCCTTCCTGCAGCACGCGCAGCAGACGGGTTTGCAGTTCGGCCGGCATGTCGCCGATTTCGTCCAGAAACAGCGTGCCGCCGTGCGCTTGTTCGAAGCGCCCGCGGCGCAGCGCCTGGGCGCCGGTGAAGGCGCCCCGCTCGTGGCCGAACAGTTCGGATTCGAGCAGCTCGCGGTTGATGGCGGCCATGTTGAGCGCAATGAACGGCCCGCCGCTGCGCGGGCTGTGGCGGTGCAGGGCGCGCGCGATCAGTTCCTTGCCGGTACCCGATTCGCCGGTGATCAGCACGTTGATGCTGGAGCGCGACAGGCGGCCGATGGCGCGAAACACCTCCTGCATGGACGGCGCCGAGCCGATCATGTCGGAGGGCGCCGGCGTAGCATCCTGCGCCGCCGGAGTGGCGTCGGCCCGCTGCGCGATGGCGCGACTGACCAGGTCAACGGCGTCATCGACGTCGAACGGCTTTGGCAGGTGCTCGAAGGCACCACCCTGGAAGGCCGACACCGCGCTGTCCAGATCCGGGTAGGCGGTGGTGATGATCACCGGCACCTTGGGCGCCCGTTCGCGCAGCTCGGCCAGCAGGTCGAAACCGCTGCGACCGGGCATGCGCACGTCGGACACGATCGCATCCGGCTCGTCACCGGCCAGGGCCGCGCTGGCACGTTCGGCGTCTTCGAATTCAATGGCCTGGAAGCCCGCGTTTTGCAGCGCGCGGCACAGCACCCAGCGTATCGAACGGTCGTCATCGACCACCCATACGCGTCCCTGGCGATTCATCGGCGTTCTCCGGCAATCGGCAGCAGCACGGAAAACACGGTGTTCCCCGGCGCACTGTGGAAGTTGATGCAGCCTTCGTGCCGACTGACCAGGGACTGAGCAATTGACAGGCCAAGACCGGTGCCGGTGCTGCGGCCGGTGATCAGCGGATGGAAAATCTGCTCGCGCAGGTGCTCGGGCACGCCCGGGCCGTTGTCTATCACGTCCACCTGTACCAGCAGGCGGTGGTGCCGGCCGGCGATGGTCATGCGGCGGCGTACCCGGGTACGCAGCAATACCCGGCCGGGGCGGCAATCGGCCTCGTCCACCGATTGGACGGCATTGCGCACCAGGTTCAGAAACGCCTGTATCAGCTGTTCGCGGTCGGCCCACAGGTCCGGCAGGCTGGGGTCGTAGTCGTATTCGATGCTCAGCTGCGGCGGCAGGTCGGCGGCCACCAGCGCGCGGACCCGTTCCAGTACCTCGTGGACGCTGACGCGGGCCATCTCGGGCGCCAGTTCCGGACTGAGCATGCGATCGATGAGTTTCTTCAGGCGATCGGCTTCGCCGATGATGATCTGCGTGTACTCGGCAAGCTCCGGATCGGCCAGTTCCCGCTCCAGCAGCTGTGCGGCACCGCGCAGGCCACCGAGCGGGTTTTTGATCTCGTGCGCCAGGCCGCGCAGCATCAGCCGATTGGCTTCCTGCTGGGACAGCAGCCGGCTCTCGCGCTGGGTATCGCCAAGCGGGCCGGTGGCCGCAATTTCAAGGATGAGCCCCTTGGCATCAGACCCGTCGAGCGGCGTCAGCCAGCAGTTGAAGCGCTTGGCGGGGTTGCCGGGCAGCTCGAAGCTGAGGTCGTGCCGCAGTACCGGTTGCTGACGCTCCAGGGTTTCCGCAACCAGGGCGGGCAGTGCCGGATCATGCAGCAGGTGCCCAAGCGGCTGGCCGCGCAACTGGCGGGCACTTGCGCCCAGCAGGATCTCGCCCGCCTGGTTCAGGTAGGCCACGCGCTGCTGGTCATCAATGACCAGCACGGCCGTTTGCAGGTTGTCCAGTACCGCACGCCCGGCGTGGTCGGTGCTGGCGACGTCGTGGTCCAGGGGGATTTGCATGGGCAGGTCGCGGCAAGCGCAGATGCCGCTGAAGGATGTAGTTAGCTGCCGCTGCGGGGCGGCGGTTTGCGGGCGGGAAGGTTCAAGGACTGGCGTTTGAAATGAAAGCGGATGGCAGGGCTCTGCTTCAGGTTCTTGCCCTGCGCGTCGCGAATGACGACCGACAGCTGGTATGTGCCGGGATCGAGATCCGTCAGGGCAAAGCCGCTGGAAGGGACGCCAGCGCCTTGCGCCACGCCGTCCAGCAGCGGGACCAGTACGTGTCCCTCGGCAAGCGGCGGGACGATCTGTGCCTGCACCTTCACCGGTCCTTGCGCGAACCAGTGCACGGCATCGTTGGCCGGCTCGGTGATCAGCAAGGTGGTGTAAGCCACCGTCTTGTCAGCTTCGGTCGGCGGCCCGGTAACGGCGGCCGGCTTTGGTACCGCCGTCGCCGGCGGCTCATCGGCGGCAGGCACGTCGATATCGATCTCGCGTGCCGCCGGGCTGGGCTGGTCCGAGAACACTGTGGAACCGTCCGGTCCCTTCGACTGATAAACCCGCGTCGCCAGGCCCGGCAGGGGCAGGGTCAAAACAACGAGACAGAACACCACAGGGCGGAAAGAAATCATGCTGACGCCCAGATCGATATGCCGGCGGCTGAAATATCCCGTGGGGGCTTCTTGCGAAGCCCCCACGGGTTTGCTCAGCAACTGTAGTACATGTCGAACTCGACCGGATGGGTCGTCATGCGCACGCGCGTGACGTCCTGCATCTTCAGCTCGATGTAGCCGTCGATCATGTCGTCGGTGAACACGCCGCCTGCGGTCAGGAAGTCGCGATCCGCGTCCAGCGCGTCCAGCGCCATGTCCAGCGAATGGCACACCTGCGGGATGGCCTTGGCTTCCTCGGCCGGCAGATCGTACAGGTCCTTGTCCATCGCCTCGCCCGGGTGGATCTTGTTCTTGATGCCGTCGAGGCCCGCCATTAGCATGGCGGCAAAGGCGAGGTAGGGGTTGGCGGTCGGGTCCGGGAAGCGCACCTCGATACGCCGTCCCTTGGGGCTGGACACCCACGGAATGCGCACCGAGGCCGAGCGGTTGCGGGCCGAGTAGGCCAGCATCACCGGTGCCTCGAAGCCGGGCACCAGGCGCTTGTAGCTGTTGGTGCCCGGATTGGTTATGGCGTTCAGCGCCTTGGCGTGCTTGAAGATGCCGCCGATGTAGTACAGCGCCAGCTCCGACAGGCCGCCGTACTTGTCGCCGGCAAACAGGTTCACGCCGCCCTTGGCCAGGGACTGGTGCACGTGCATGCCGCTGCCGTTGTCGCCGACCAGCGGCTTGGGCATGAAGGTGGCGGTTTTGCCATAGTTGTGGGCGACGTTCAGCACCACGTATTTAAGGACCTGCGTCTCGTCGGCCTTGCGCACCAGGGTGTTGAACTTGACGCCGATTTCGCACTGACCGGCGGTGGCGACCTCGTGGTGATGCACTTCCACTTCCAGGCCCATCTCCTCCATCGCCAGCACCATTGCGGTGCGGATGTTGTGCAGGGAGTCGACCGGGGGCACCGGAAAATAGCCCCCTTTCACGCCCGGCCGATGGCCCTTGTTGCCGGCCTCAAACGCGGTGCCGGAGCGCCAGTGGGCCTCCTCGGAATCGATTTCGACGAAGCTGCCGCTCAGGCCCGAGCCCCAGCGCACGTCGTCAAAAATGAAAAATTCCGGCTCCGGGCCGAAAAACGCCGTGTCGGCGATGCCGGTCGATTTCAGGTAAGCCTCGGCGCGGCGCGCCACGGACCGCGGGTCGCGCTCATAGCCCTGCATCGTGTGGGGTTCCAGCACGTCGCAGGTGATGTTGATCGTGGCCTCGTCGGTGAACGGGTCCATGACCGCCGTCTGCGTGTCGGGCATGAGCACCATGTCGGACTCGTTGATGCCCTTCCAGCCGGCGATGGACGAGCCGTCGAACATCATGCCGCGTTCGAAGAAATCTCCGTCAATGCGCGCGGCCGGGATGGTGAGGTGCTGCTCCTTGCCGCGCGTGTCGGTGAAACGCAGATCCACGAATTTGACGCTCTGCTCACCGATCTTCTTGAGCACATCAGACGCTGACATGTAGGTACGCTCCTTGGGCGGATTTCTGAACTTGGCGATCGCAAAAACTGTCCCGGGCAGATGTCCGGCCGGACATCGACTTTTGGGCCAAACATGAAAACGAATGCTGGAAAGCAGCAGATGTGCCAAGCCAGTATCCGCTCACGGTTGGCATTATCCACCGAAAACGCAGCTTCGAAATTCACCAATATGGTGCGGTCATGTCGTTCACGCCCCATAAAGGAGCGGCCATTGGGTGACTTCAAATCCTAGAACAGGTTTGATTCCCGCGCCGGTGTTGGCGTCTCCGGCGGCGGCGTTTGGGTCGCCAGGATGGCGGGAAGCCGATCGGCGCTGAACCATTCGAACAGCGTGTCCGGCCCGCTGTCGGCAGTTCGCTGGCCGCTGTGACGGTCGATTCGCAGCGCGACCAGGCCGGCGGGTGCCGGTGGGGAGCCGACCGGGAGCTCCGGCAGTATTGCCGACATGAAATTCATCCAGATCGGGAGCGCCGCGCGAGCGCCGGTTTCGCCCTTGCCAAGCGATTGCGGTTGATCGAAGCCAACCCACGCCGTGGCCAGCAAGTGGCTGTTGAAACCGGCAAACCAGGCATCCCGCTCATCATTGGTGGTGCCCGTCTTGCCGGCCAGGTCGGCGCGTCCCAGGGTCTTGGCGCGTACGGCGGTGCCGTGGTCGATCACATCCCGCAGCATGGAATTGAGGATATAGGCATCGGTGGCGGGCAGCACGCGGGGTGCGTGCGTCACCGCGTCGGTTGCTGCGGGGTCGACTTCGCAGTCAGCCTCGCAGGACACCACCTGCGGGGCTTGCCACAGCACCTGACCCTGCGAATCAAGCACGCGCTCGACCACGTAGGGGTTGACGCGAAAGCCGCCGTTGGCGATCACCGCGTAGCCGGCGGCCAGTTCCAGCGGCGTGACGGAGGCTGTGCCAAGTGCCAGGGACAGGTTGGGCGGCAAGCGCTCGGCCGCGAAACCGAACCTGAGGCAGTAGCGGCGCGTGAAATCGACGCCGACCGCGTTCAGCAGGCGTACGGAAACCAGATTGCGGGACTGCGCCAAGGCCTCACGCAGGCGCGTCGGCCCGTAAAAGCGGCCGGTGTAGTTCTCAGGTCGCCAATATCCGTCGGGGGTTTCGGCCGGGAAGGCTACCGGTGCGTCATTGATGATCGATGCCGCGGTATAGCCGGTGGCCAGGGCCGCCGCATAAATGAACGGCTTGAACGTGGATCCAGGCTGGCGCTGCGCCTGTAGCGCCCGGTTGAAGCGGCTGCGGTTGAAGTCGTAACCGCCGACCAGGGCGGTGATTGCGCCGGTGCCAGGCCGCAGGGCCACGAACGCCCCCTCGACCTGCGGCAGCTGGGCAAGGCGCCATCCGTCGGCCCCCTGCGACAGGTAAACGACGTCGCCGCTGCGCGGCTGCCAGCGGGCGCCAAAGCGATCGGCGCTCCGGTCGCCCAGGTTGATGGGGCCGGCAGCCGACAGGTATTGGCCGCTCGACAGGCGCACGGCTGGCAGCAGATCCGCGGCCGTGGGCAAGGCACGCAGGCGGGCCCGCAGCTGTACCTGATCGCCCAGTTCAGTGTCCGGCAGGCGCCCGATCGGCCCACGGAAACCGTGTCGGCGGTCGTAGGCTTGCAAACCCGACCGAAGCGCCTGATTGGCGGCCCGCTGCTGAGTGCCGAGGATCGTGGTGACGACCTGGTAGCCGTTCTCGTACGCAGCGTCGCCATAGCGTTCCAGCATCCAGGCGCGCGCCATTTCGGCGACATGGTCGGCTTCGAGTTGCGGCGCAAAGCCGTAGTGACCGGCCGTGTCCACATGCGCGAGCGCACGGCGATAGCCGTCCGCGTCCAGGTAGCCCAGGGCATGCATGCGTCCGAGCACGTAGTCGCGTCGTTCAAGTGCGCGTTGGCGATTTGCCAGCGGGTTGTCACGCGAGGGCGCCTTCGGCAGCCCCGCCAGCAGCGCCATCTCGGCCACGTCGAGTTGGTCGGCCGGCCGCCCGTAGTAAAGGTCGGCGGCAGCGCCGAAGCCATAGGCCCGGTTGCCGAGGAATATCTTGTTCACGTAAAGACCCAGAATCTGGTCCTTGCTCAAGTTTTGCTCAATACGGATCGCCAGCAGGATTTCGAGCGCTTTGCGACGAAACGATTTTTCCCGACTCAGATAAAAATTGCGGGCGACTTGCATCGTGATGGTGCTGCCGCCCTGGCGCATTTCTCCTGTGCGTAGCAGTTGCCAGGCCGCCCGTAGCAGGCCGCCGGTATCAAATCCGGGATGATCGAAAAAATTGGCATCTTCTGCCGCCAGGATTGCCTGCACCAGACGCTTGGGCAAGGCACTGCCGTCGAGCGGAACACGTCGCTGGTCGCCGAACTCGGCAATGTGCTGCCCGTCCAGGGAATAAACCCGCAGCGGCTGCGCGAGTCGGGACTGGGCCAGTTGATCGACCGCCGGCAGGTCCCGTTCGAGCAGGAGGTATCCGCCGACGGCGACCAGCGAAAGCAGTAAAGCGAGGTTCGCGATAGCCGCCGCGATAACAAGCGACAAGCGCTTCATCATGGTTCAGGGGCCCCGGTAAGTCGCCCGAGTGACGCAGCCGCACCGCGGGACACCCAGCGCCCTGACTCGGTGGCGCTGGCAGCACTCCAAACGGGCCAGTCCGGGCGGGCGGTATGCCGATGCCGCCCGGCGCTTGTTGAATTCCTGGTCCGGTTGTTGCGTTGGCAAACAGTAGGGCAGGCGTGTGATGCGCCGGACCGGGGTGCTGGGCAGTTGCACAACGGCTGGCGTTTTCCCCAGCACCCTGTGATATAAACGCTCAAGCCTTGAGCACAAGGGTCGATAGCGGTGGCAGCGGGGGGTCGCTGGGGCGATCGGGCAGGGGACACCCAAGGTTCGGATAATCACTTGATTCAAAATATCTTTAAACAAAAAATTCCGCCGTTGTTGGGGCTCGATATTAGCACGTCGGCGGTGCGGCTCCTGGCCTTCGACACCACCTCCAGAGGGTTCCAGGTGGAGTCCTGTGCGCAGGTTCGGTTGCCGCACGGAGCTGTCGCTGAAGGGTCGGTGGCGGATGCAGAGGCCGTCGCGCGGGCCGTCGGCGAAGCGTTGACCCGCGCCGGCAGCAAACGCCGTCGCGTTGCCCTGGCGGTTTCGGGATCGCAGATCATCAGTCGCCAGATTGCCATGCCGGTGGATTTCTCGGACGCGGATATCGAGCAACAGATCACTCTGGAGTCGGACCAGTACATTCCATATCCACTGGACGATGTTTATTTCGATTTCGTTGTCCTGGGTCCAAACGCTCGCAACCCGCAGACGGCTGATGTGCTGCTGGTTGTGGCGCGAAACGAGGTGGTTGACAAACGGCTAGAGACGCTCGCAGCGGCAGGACTTGGTGCCGCGGTCGTGGACGTCGAAGCGTATGCGCTGGAATCGGTGTTCCCCCTGATTGCGCCGCAGATGCCTCCCACAGCGCGCACGGGTGTTACCGCGATGGTGGATGTCGGTGCTTCAACCACGACACTGAACGTCTTGCAGGCCGGGGTCACGCTGTTCACGCGTGAACAGTCCTTCGGTGGTGAGCAGCTGCTGCAGCAAATCCAGGAGCGCTATGGCCTGGCCTATCCCGAGGCCAGCGCGGCCCTGCTGGAAGGCAGTTTCCCCGAAGAATGGCGCAGCACCGTCATCGAGCCGTTTCTGGACTCATTGGCCAACCAGGTTGGACGTTTGCTGCAGGTGTTTTTTTCCGCCACCGGACAGTCGTCATTGGACCACGTCGTGCTCAGCGGCGGCTGTGCCGGGTTGGCCGGAGCAGCTGGAATCGTGGGCCGTTATCTGGGGCTGGATACCAGGGTCGGCAATCCGTTTCTGGGTGTGGAGTTCGCGCCGGGCATCGACGCTGCCCGCTTGCGCGAACACGGTCATGCCTGGATGATCGCGGCGGGTCTGGCCATGCGGAGCACGACCGATGTCTCGCGTTAACCTGCTGCCATGGCGGCGCGTGCGCCGGCAACGCCGGCAGAACGAATTTTTGGCGATGCTCGGGGCGGGAGCTGTTGCCGCCGTTGTGATGGTGGTGGTGTGGCAATTGATCGCGATGGCGGTGGTCGGCCGGCAGGAAGACAGGAATAACATCTTGCGTGGCGAGATTGCCCTCCTGGACATAAAAATCCGTGAGATCAAGGATTTACAGGCACAAAAGGCAAAGCTGCAGGCAAGGATGGACGTGATCCAGGAATTGCAGGTCAAGCGCCCGATGTCGGTACGCCTTTTCGATGCCTTGGCACGCAGCACGCCGGAAGGGGCATTCCTTACCAGCTTCGTGCAGCGCGACTCGACCCTCAGCTTGCAGGGTTGGGCCCAGTCGAATGCACGCGTGTCCACCTACATGCATCAACTGGATGACTCCGAGGACTTCGATCCCTCGACCTTGCTTGTTGCGCGCGCTGGCGAGCACCGCAGCATGCACGCGAGTCAGTTCGAGCTTCGGGTGCCGCAACACGTAGCCAAGGACGAGCCAGCGCAATGACTCTGGATGATCTTCGCAAGTTCGATCTTCGCAGTCTGGACGTGCGCGACATTGATGTGCGGGCGGCCGGGGAATGGCCGCCGGCGGGCAAGATGTTTGCCATCGCGCTGGTGGGTTTGCTGATATTGATTGCCGGCTACTATTTCGTCATCAGCAAAACGCTGGCAGATCTCGAGGCGCGGCGCCAGGCCGAGCAGCAGCTGCGACAACAGTTTGTCGTCAAGTACCGACAGGCGGTCAATCTGGAGGCATACCGCGAGCAGCTGGTGCAGCTCAAGGAGAGCTTCGAGACCATGCGTCGGCAGTTGCCGGACAGCAACGAGATTGCAAACCTGTTGGTCGAGATTACCCAGGCCGGGCTGGGACGCGGCCTCGAATTCAAGCTGTTCCAGCCCGGCGAGGCACGTCCGACCGGCTTCTATGCGGAATTGCCCATCAGTATCGAGGTGACGGGCACCTATCATCAGTTGGCGGAGTTCGCGAGTGATGTCGCCGGTTTCCCGCGGATTGTGACCCTGCATGACCTCAGCTTGACGCCGGTTGGCAAGGATTCGAATTTGTTGGTCATGAAGGGCATGGCCAAGACTTACCAATACCAGGACGAGGACAAACCTTGAGCGGGGGCCGTAGTGCGCTGTTGATTCTGGTCTGCCTGGCGCTGGCCGGTTGCGGCAGAAGTCATGAGGATTTGCATGCCTGGATGGATGAGGTCAGGGCATCGGAGAAGGTTTCGATTGATCCATTGCCGGTCCTGAAGCCCTACGAGCAGTTCGTTTACAAGCCCGACGACCTCAAAGACCCATTCCTCGACACGCTGGAGGAACAGCGGATCGAGAATGTCGCAGGTACGGGCGGCGAGGGACCTCGCCCCGACCTTGATCGGCGTAAGGAAGCGCTGGAGGCCTATCCCTTGGATGCGCTGCGAATGGTCGGCACGCTCAGTCGGGCGAGCGCGACCTGGGCATTGATTCAGGCGCCGGATCAAACGATCAGCCGTGTCGGTGTGGGGAATTACATTGGCGAAAACTACGGCCGTGTGACGCAAGTCGAGCCCAACGTGGTGCAGTTGGTCGAGCTCATTCCAAATGGCACTGGCGGCTGGATGGAGCGTCAGGCATCAGTAGCAATCGTGGAACAGTAACGGTATGACGATGGCCAGGGAGATGAATCAAATGAAACGTCGTCATCAGTCTTTGTTCCGAAAGGCCATGAGTTGGTCGGCGGTCATGCTGCCGACACTGCTGCTGAGCACCGGTCTGCACGCGGTGACGCTGACCGGCATCGACCATGCGCCAACCCCAGCCGGGGGGCTGCAGTTGCAGATTCAGGCGGATGGTGAGCTACCGCCGGGCAACACCTTTCTGATCAGTGATCCACCGCGCTTGGTTGTCGACCTGCCTGCGGTGGGTTCCTCGCTAGCCCAGCGTACCCGGCAAATCGACTCCGGGGCTGTGCAGAGTGTGACGGTGGTGCCGGCGGACGGTCGCACGCGGCTGGTCGTGAACCTGAGTCAGGCGGTGCGCTGGACCACGCGGCCCGCTGGAAGCAAGCTCCTGATAATGCTCGAGGCTCCTTCGTCCGCGGGCATGGCGGCGGTTCGCGCCGGGACCGGGGCCGCTGTGTCATCGGGCGCACCGCGCGTCAGCGGGGTGGATTTCCGCCGCGGCGAGCGCGGTGAAGGCCGCGTCGTCGTCAGTTTGTCGTCGCCGAATGTGCAGGTGGACACCCGCCCACAGGGTGGGCGGGTAGTCATTGATTTCAAGGGCGTTGGCCTGCCGGCCGAGCTCAGCCGCCGCCTGGACGTGACCGATTTCGCGACGCCGGTGACGCGGGTGGAAACCCGCCAGTACGCCGGGGGCGTGCGGATGGAAGTGGCCACTACCGGGCCGTTCGAACATCTCGCCTACCAGGCGAACGGACTTTACACGCTTGAGGTCTCGCCGGTGCGTGACGATCCGGCCGCGCTGCGGAATGTGAAGAAGGCCTATGTCGGGGAGCCCATATCGCTCAATTTCCAGAGCATCGAGGTACGCGCAGTTTTGCAGTTGCTGGCCGACTTCACCGGCAAGAATCTGGTGGCTGCCGACACGGTTTCCGGCAACATCACGCTGCGCCTGCAGAACGTTCCCTGGGATCAGGCGCTCGACATCATTCTGACCACCAAGGGGCTTGGCAAGCGCGAAGACGGCAACGTCATGTGGGTGGCGCCGGCCGAGGAGATCGCCGCGCGCGAGCAGGCCGAGTATGAAGCGCGCCAGAAGCTGGCAGAACTTGCCCCGCTGTACACGGAATTCATGCCGGTCAACTTCGCCAAGGCGACGGATGTGGCGGGGCTTCTCAAGAGCGAAGAGCGCAAGGTCCTGACCGAGCGCGGCAACGTGACCGTCGATGAGCGCACCAACACGCTGATCGTCAACGACACCGAACAGAAATTGGCGGAGATCCGCGAGCTGATGAAGGTGCTGGACGTGCCAGTCCGGCAGGTATTGATCGAGTCGCGCATCGTCAATGCCAGCACCAATTTCAGCAAGAACCTCGGCGTCCGCTTCGGCGCCAGCGATACGCGTGACATCGCCGGGGGAACGACTGCGGTTTCGGGGAATTTGAACGGTACGACGCAGCTCCTGAATGGCGAGACCTTGGAGGCGAATGATCGGTTGAATGTGAACATGCCGGCACAGCGCTTGCAGGGCGTGCCGTTCAACCCGACATCGATTGGCCTTGCCATCGCCAAGCTTCCCTTCGGGCGCTTGCTGGAACTTGAACTGTCGGCGTTGCAGGCCGAGGGCGAAGGCGAGATCATATCGAACCCGCGTGTGGTGACGTCGAACCAGAAGGAAGCGATCATTTCGCAGGGCACCGAGTTTCCGTATCAGGAGGCCGCCGCCAGTGGCGCGACCAACACGGAGTTCAAGGAAGCCGTGTTGCAGTTGAAGGTGACGCCGCAGATCACGCCGGACGATCACATCATCATGGATATCGAAGTCAATAAAGACGCCCTCAACACCACGGCCACCAACAATAATGGTGAGCCGGCCATCGACACGCAAAAGGTGCAGTCGCAGGTGCTGGTGAACGATGGCGAGACCATCGTGATCGGCGGTATCTACGAGCAGACCAAGACCAATAATGTGGTCCGCACGCCATTTTTTGGCGACCTGCCGTACATCGGCATGCTGTTTCGCAACAGAAGCGGCAGCAACGAGAAGAAGGAACTGCTGATCTTCGTGACGCCCAAGATCGTGCGCGAGGGGCTGGCCACGGTCAATCCGTAGGGCGTCCACCGCATGGCGCGGCGCAGTATTTTTCTTGTCGGCCCGATGGGGGCCGGCAAGACGACGGTCGGGCGTCGGCTGGCGCAGAATCTAGGGCTCGAGTTTTTCGACAGCGACGAGGAAATCGAGCGTCGCACCGGTACCACGATCCCGATCATCTTCGAGATCGAGGGCGAGGCCGGTTTTCGCAAGCGCGAACATCAGGTGCTCAGCGAGCTGACAGCCCTGTCCGGCGTGGTGCTGGCTACCGGTGGCGGTGCTGTGCTGCTGCCGGAGAACCGGGAACTGCTGCGCAGCCGTGGTACGGTGGTGTACCTGCGAACTTCGGTCGCCGAGCAGTTGCGCCGCACGCGAAGTTCGACTCATCGCCCATTGTTGCAGGCTGACGACCCTGAGCAGCGTCTGCGCGATCTGGCCGAGATGCGCGAGCCGCTGTACGAAGCGGTGGCGGACATCGTGGTCGAGTCACCGGGCCGCAAGGTGGGCGCCACTGTCAAGGACGTTCTGGATCGTTTGGCGGATGCGCACTTTACGACTGGACCTGGCTGAACGCAGCTACCCCATTCATATTGGGTCCGGTCTGCTGGATGATGGCGCCCTCTACCGCCCGTACATCCGGGGTCGGCGGGTGGTTGTGGTCAGCGACAGTCAGGTAGCGGGGCTGTATGGGGCGCGGGTGTGTGCGGCGCTGGCCGATTACCGGCCGCTGTTGCTCCAGTTCCCGCCGGGGGAGGGCTCCAAGACCCTGGAAACCTACGCCACGCTCGCAGACGGTCTGATCGAAGGCCGTTTCGACCGGCGCGTGGCCTTGGTGGCGCTCGGTGGCGGCGTAGTCGGCGACATGACGGGCTTTCTGGCGGCCACCTACCAGCGTGGCGTGGACTTCATCCAGATACCCACCACACTGCTCGCGCAGGTGGACTCCTCGGTCGGCGGCAAGACCGGGGTCAATCGGCCGGGCGGCAAGAATATGCTAGGGGCCTTCCATCAGCCGCGCTGCGTGCTGGCGGACACCGGTACGTTGAGCAGTTTGCCGCGACGCGAACTGGCGGCCGGGCTTGCCGAGGTCATCAAGTACGGATTGATTGCGGATGCCGGGTTCCTGGCGTGGATCGAGCGCGAACTGGGCGCCCTGTTCGAGGGCGACGAAGTTGCGCTGCAGCATGCCGTCTACCGGTCCTGCGAGATCAAGGCCGCGATCGTCGCCGCCGACGAGCGCGAGTCCGGCCAGCGGGCGCTTTTGAATCTGGGCCATACCTTCGGGCACGCGGTGGAGGCGGCAACCGGGTATGGCGCCTGGTTGCACGGTGAGGCGGTGGGCCTGGGAATGCTGATGGCGTCCGATCTGTCGCATCGCCTCGGTCGCCTGCCGGGCGAGGCGGTTGCGCGCATAGCGGCGTTGCTCGAACGTGCTGAATTGCCGACACGGCTGCCCGCCGACATCCCCACGGACACGCTGCTCGGCTACATGGCGGGCGACAAAAAGGTGCTGGACGGGCAACTGCGGCTGGTGGCGCTGGACGGGATCGGTCAGGGCGTGATCGTCAGCGGCGTTGAGGCCGAGGTTCTGGCGGCCGTAATCGACGCCGCACGAGCGCCCATGGCCGCCTGATGGCGCTCGCGCCCTACGCCGCGAGTGACGACAACAGCCGCGGCCGGCGTCATGCCGAGCCGGCGCCGGGTGATCGCACGCAGCACCAGCGCGATCGGGACCGCATCATCCACTGCGGCGCATTCCGGCGTCTTGAATACAAGACGCAGGTGTTCGTCAATCACGAAGGCGACATGTTCCGCACCCGCCTCACGCACTCGCTGGAGGTGGCGCAAATCTGTCGCTCGCTGGCGCGCTCGCTGGGTTTGAACGAAGAACTCGCCGAAGCCATATCGCTGGCGCACGACCTGGGTCACACGCCGTTCGGCCACGCCGGGCAGGATGCGCTGAACGCCTGCATGAGCGACTACGGCGGTTTCGAGCACAACGTGCAGTCGCTGCGTATCGTCGACAGCCTGGAGCAGCGCTACCCGGCGTTTCCGGGCATCAACCTGAGCTTCGAGACGCGCGAGGGCATCCTGAAGCACTGTACGCCGCAAATTGCCGCCAAGCTGGGCGATGTCGGCGAGCGCTTTTTGTCGGGCGGGCAGCCAACGCTCGAAGCGCAGCTGACCAATCTCACCGACGAGATCGCCTACAACTCGCACGACCTGGATGACGGCCTGCGGGCCGGCATGCTGAGCTTCGAGCAGCTGGCCGACGAGTCGACTTTCTTCAAGACCCACCACGATGCCGTGCACCGCGAATTTGGCGCGCTGCCCGGCAGGGTCGGTCAGCACGAGATCATCCGTCGCATCATCAAGGCGCAGATCGCGGATCTGCGCCAGACCAGCGCCGCGCAGCTGGCCGCGGCCGGCGTGACGAGCCTGGACGCGGTGCGACGCAGCGCCGGTCCGCTGATTGCCTTTGGCGATGCCATGCGCGCCGACAACGATCGCCTGAAGGCCATCCTGAACCGCAGCGTCTACCAGCACTACCGCGTGCGGCGCATGAGCAGCCGCGCCCGGCGCGTGGTCACCGACCTGTTCGGCGCGTTCCTGGACGACCCCTTGCTGTTGCCGCCCGATGCCCTGGCCCGCGTCGAGCAGCGCGAGCAGGACCACGGCCGGCGTGGCCGGGCGCGGGCGGTGGCCGACTACGTCGCCGGCATGACCGATCGCTATGCCCTGGCGCAGCATGCGGCGCTGCTGGGCAGCGTGCCGGACTGACGCGTGCCGCGTGCGCCCGGCGCTGTGAGAAGCTAGCGGCAGTCCGCAGGCTGGCCAAAATTCACACAGCGAGGAGCGCACCGTGCGCGAACTGACCCTGGAAGAAGTACAGACTATTCTCACCGAGGGCGTGGTCTTGGCCCGTGCCAAGGGTTTCCCGTCGACCGTTGCCGTCGTGGACATGGGCGGCAACCTGCGGGGCGTGCTACGCCCGGAGAAGGGCCGCATCGCCAATCCGGACATCGCCATCAAGAAAGCCTGGACGGCGGCCGCGCTGCACCGCAGCACAGCGCAGGTGCGCGAGTTGATGATTACTCCGGACCGCTTCGGCCATGGCCTTCAGTTCACCGACGAGCGTTTTTGCATGGTGGCCGGCGGCTTTCCGATCAAGGACGAGGCCGGCGACATCATTGGCGGCGTCGGCACCAGCGGCGGGCCGGTCGAACTGGACATCGAGTGTTCACTGGTCGGCCTGCGCAAGCTCGGTTTTCCAACCGATTTTGCAGATCCCCTGGCTGCCACGGCCACGCCCGGCAAGGCTGCCAAGACCGCCAAAGCGGCCAAGGTGGCAGCTTCCGCGAAGGCCGGCAAATCCACCGCGCCGGCCAGGGGCGGCGCCAAACGCAAGAAGTAAGGAGGTTCCCATGCTTTATGCAATCTGGATCGAGGATGTGGCCGACAGCCTGCCGCGGCGGCTGAAGGTACGCGAGGCGCACCTGAATCGCCTGCGCGGATTCGTGACCGAGGGCAAGGTGAAAATGGCCGGCCCGTTTCCGAAGGTGGCCGGCGAGGATCCGACCAAGACCGGTTTCGCGGGCGGCCTGATCGTGGCCGACTTCGACAGCGCGGAAGCCGCCGAGCAGTGGCTGAAGGAAGATCCCTACTACGCCGAAGGGGTGTTCAAGAACTACTGGATACAGCCCTACATCAAGGTGTTGCCGGCGGACTGAGCCGCTGCGCCGGGCGCCGCGCTGCTACGCCGCCGGCGCGCGGCGCGGGAATCTTCAGCCAGCGCGCCGCGCGGCCACTTTCTGACCGGCGGCCTGATTCTTTCCGCATCACGGAGTGCGCATGTCCGCCGCCGTTGCCATTGCTGCCGTGTCTGAGCTGACGCCCGGTCGGTACCCGGAGTGTTCAACCCACAGTCTGTATCAGGCCGCCATCGCCCGGCTGCTGGCCCAGTGGCCCATCGAGCCCACCGACATCCAGGGCCTGCTGGTGGCACCGGCCGGCATGGCCGACGGGGTGTCGGACAACATCTTCGTGCACGAGCGCCTGGTGGAGGAACTGGGCCTGGAGGCGACCTTTGCCGAGACCCTCAACGTCGGCGGCTCCACGCATGCGGTGATGGCCATCCGCGCCGCGCTGGCCATTCGCGCCGGTCTTGCCGATGGCGTGCTGTGCGTGTCGGCCGGGCGCTTTCCGAACGTGGGCGGTGGTGGCGCGCAGCGCAACACGCGCATCTTTGCCCACCCCGATTTCGACAGCCTGTACGGGCCGTACATTCCGCCCATTTATGCACAGGTCGCCACGCGCCACATGCACGAGTACGGCATCGGCCGCGAGGCGATGGCGGCGGTCGCCGTCGGCCAGCGTGCCTGGGCCTTGCGCCACCCGCAGGCGCTGATGGCGCGCAAGGGTGCGCTCAGGGCCGACGAGGTGATCGAATCCCGACCCATCGCCTCGCCGTTTCATTTGCTGGACTGTTCGGTGCCCTGCGACGGCGGCGGGGCGTATCTGGTCGCCAGCGAGCGGCTGGCCAGACGGCTGAATCCGCGGCCGGCCTGGTTGCGCGGCTTTGGCGAAATCCATCGCCGCGCCAACATCAGCCAGCTACGCACACTGGACGACCTGGGTGGCCAGACCGCGGCCCAGGCGGCCTTCCGCATGGCGGATCTGACGCCCGCGGACGTGCGCCTGGCGCAGCTGTACGACTCGTTCAGCTACAACCCGATCCTGGGCGTCGAGCACATGGGCCTGGTGCCGGCCGGGCAGGGCGGGCGGTTTTTTCTGGATGGCCGCGGGGCGCCGGGCGGCGATCTGCCGGTCAACAGCAACGGCGGCCTGCTGTCGTTCGGCCACACCGGCGATGCCTCCGGCCTGTCGGTGATCGCCGAGGCGGCGCTGCAGGTGATGGGCCGCGCCGGCGAGCGGCAGGTGAACGCGCCGGTCGCGCTGGTGCATTGCTACGGCGGCATGATGAGCGAGCACGCCGTGCTGTTGCTGGGGGACGCGCCGTGAGCAAGCTGCTGCCGAATATCGACGACCTGACCCGGCCGTTCTGGGACGCCGCTCAGCAAAGGCAGCTGCTGATGCAGCGCTGCGTCGATTGCGATGCCTACGTCTGGCATCCGCAGCCCTGGTGCCGCGCCTGCTACGGGCAGCGCCTGGCCTGGCAGCCGGTGCGCGGGGTGGCCGAACTGTTCACCTACTCGGTGGTGCACTACGCGCCGCTGCCGGGCTATGCGAACGAGGTGCCTTACGTGCTGGCCACGGTGCGCCTTGCCGAAGGCCCGCAGATGATGACCAACCTGGTCGGCTGCGACTGGCGCCAGGTGCACATCGGCATGCCGCTGCGGCTGTGCTGGGAGGCGCGGGCCGACGGTTTTCTGGTGCCACAGTTCACGCCCGTGGGATGAGCGCGCCACAGGCGCCGTGGAGCCAGGCCGCGGCAGAGGTGACCGGCGGGCTGGGCGTGGACCCGGCAGTCGGCCTCGATTCCGCGCAGGTGGCGCAGCGCCTGCGGCGGGACGGTCCGAACCGCCTGCCCGCGGTCAAGCCGCGCAGCCTGCTGGCCATCCTGTGGGCGCAGGTGCGCAGTCTGCTGGTGGGCCTGCTGGCGCTGGCGGCCGGCATCGGTTTCCTGTCCGGCGACACCGTGGAGGCCTACGCCATCCTGGCGGTGATCGCGCTCAACACCGGCATCGGTTTTTTCAGCGAACTGCGGGCGGTGCGCTCCATGGAGGCGCTGCGCCGGCTGGGGGTCACCACCTGCCGGGTGCGTCGCGACGGCGCGCTGCGGGAACTGCCCGCCGAGGCGTTGGTGGTGGGCGATGTCGTGCTGCTGGAAGGCGGCGATCTGGTGCCGGCCGACCTGCGTGTGCTGGACAGCGCGCGCCTGCAGGTGGACGAATCGGCGCTCACCGGCGAGTCGCTGCCGGTGACCAAGCATGCCGATCCGGTACCGCTGGATGCGCCACTGGCCGAGCGCGCCTGCATGCTGTACCGGGGCACGGCGGTCGCGGCCGGCACCGTGCTCGGCGTCGTGACCGCCACCGGCCTGGCCACGGAACTGGGCATGATCAGCCGCCTGGTGGCCCAGGCCAAGCCGCAGGCGACGCCGCTCGAAAAACGTCTCGATCGCCTCGGCCAACGCCTCGCCGTGCTGGCGCTGGTGATCGCCGCGGCGATCGCGGCCACCGGTCTGGCCGCGGATCGCGACCTGATGCTGATGGTGATGACCGGCATCGCGCTGGCGGTGGCGGCGCTGCCGGAGGGTCTGCCGGTGGTGGCCACGCTGTCGCTGGCGCGCGGCATGCACCGCATGGCGCGCCGCAACGCCCTCATCAGTCGCCTGGCGGCGGTGGAGACACTGGGCGCCACCACCGTCATCTGCACGGACAAGACCGGCACCCTGACCGAGAACCGACTCGCCGTCACGCACCTGGTGCTGCCCGGCGCAGGGCCGCTGGAAGTGCCTGCCGATGCCGTGCCGGCATCCCTTGCCGATGCGCGGGACCGGCTCCTGCATGCCGGCCGCTTGTGCAACAACGCCGCCCTGCACGGCGACGGTGGCGTGGGCGATCCGCTGGAAGTGGCCTTGTT
The DNA here is from genome assembly GCF_001697225.1 of Immundisolibacter cernigliae. GTDB lineage: Bacteria > Pseudomonadota > Gammaproteobacteria > Immundisolibacterales > Immundisolibacteraceae > Immundisolibacter > Immundisolibacter cernigliae. The sequence continues at coordinate 1,012,425 of NZ_CP014671.1, read as the reverse complement.
GCAGGCCGCCCTCGGCATAACGCTGACGGACCCAGAGCGCCTGCGCGAGGAGCCCTTCGATCCGGTGCGGCGCCTCATGGCCACCGTGCACGGCCTGCCCGGCGGCTACCGGGTCGCGGTCAAGGGCGCGCCGGAGGCGGTATTGGCGCGCTGCGTGGCGGTGGCCGAAGGCAGCGACTCGCCGCCACCGCTCACCCGGACGCAGCGCGAGCAGTGGCTGGCCGCCAACGAGGCGCTGGCCGGGCGTGGGCTGCGCGTGCTGGCGCTGGCCGAGCGCTACAGCAACGATGCGCTGGCCGATCCTTATGCGGATCTGACCGTGCTTGGCCTGGTCGGACTCATGGATCCGCCGCGCGGTGACGTGCTTGCGGCCATCGACCAGTGCCGGGACGCCGGCATCCGGGTGGTGATGGTGACCGGTGACCAGCCGGCCACGGCCAACCATGTGGCTCAGACGCTGCATCTGATCGAGCCGCACGCCGATGGCCTGGCCGCCGTGGTGCTGCCCGGCGAGGCCCTCGAACGTCCGCAGGATTTCGGCGGCGAAGACGCAGTCCTGGCCGCAACCGTCTTTGCGCGCGTCAGCCCGGCACAGAAGATGGCGCTGGTGACCCGCCTGCAGGCGCGCGGCGAGGTGGTTGCCATGACCGGCGATGGCGTCAACGACGCGCCGGCCCTGAAGCAGGCGGATATCGGCATCGCCATGGGCCTGCGCGGTACGCAGGTGGCGCGCCAGGCAGCCGCCATGGTGCTGCGCGACGATGCGTTCTCCAGCATCGCGGCGGCGGTGGGGCAGGGGCGGGTGATCTTCGGCAACATCCGCCGCTTCGTGGTGTATTTGCTGTCCTGCAATCTGAGCGAGGTGCTGGTGGTCGGGCTGGCGACGCTGGCCGGTGGGCCGCTGCCGCTGTTGCCGCTGCAGATCCTGTTTCTGAATCTGGTGACGGACGTCTTCCCGGCGCTGGCGCTGGGTGCCGGCGAGGCCGACGGCAGCGAGATGCGCCAGCCGCCGCGCCCATCCGGCGAGCCGCTGCTGACCAGGCAGCACTGGTGGCAGATCGTCGGCCACGGCGCCAGCATCACCGCCGCCACGCTGCTGGCCTTTGCGCTGGCCCTGGGGCTGCTTGCGGCTACGGCGCAGCAGGCGGTGGTGGTGGCGTTTCTGACCCTGGCGCTAGCGCAGTTGTGGCATGTGCTGAACATGCGCCCGCCCGGCAGCCGGCGACTGGACAACGCCGTCACGCGCAATCCTTACGTGTGGGGCGCGCTGGGCGTGTGTCTTGGTCTGCTCGGATTGGCCGTGTACTGGCGGCCGCTGGCGCAGGTGCTGCATCTGGCGCCACCGGATGCGCGCCAGTGGGGCCTGATCGCGGCAGCCAGTCTGCTGCCACTGTTGCCGGGAATGCTGCGGCGGTGATGCGGCGCGGTGGCCGTTCGGCCTTGCGGTGTCCGGGCGTCGCGGCGGCAGGTCGCGGCCGCATCCTGCATACAATGGCCGCCGGGCGGCCGCCGTTGGCGGGTGTCGTCGGCTCGGCTACCACTCAGAGGCGATGGTCATGAACGAATCTGGCGCATTGTTCGAACCGGTCCGCATCGGCAGCCTGGCCCTGCCCAACCGGGTGGTCATGGCGCCGATGACGCGCTCGTTCTGTGGTGAGGCCGGCGTGCCCGGGCCGCAGGTGGCGCGCTACTACGCGGCCCGCGCCGCGGCCGGTACGGGCCTCATCTTCACCGAGGCCACGGTGGTGGACATGGGTCCGGCGCGCGGCTACCGGGGCGTGCCGGGCCTGTGTGATGACGCGCAGGAAGCCGCTTGGCGGGCCGTGGTGGATGCCGTGCACGCGGCCGGCGGCCGGATCATGGTTCAGCTGTGGCACTGCGGGCGGCTGTCACACCCGCGCGCCACTGGCGGCGCCCAGCCGTTGGCGCCCAGCGCCGTGGCGGCGAGCGGGCCGTATATCGACGTAGCGGACCCGGCGACCTTCGACGGGCACCTGAGTTACGTCGAGCCGCGGCCGATGACGCAGGCCGACATCGATGCCGTGACCGGCGAATTTGCCGCCGCGGCCGGCCGCGCGCAGCGCGCCGGCTTCGACGGGGTGCTGTTTCACGGCGCCAGCGGCTACCTGATCCAGCAGTTCTTCAACGCCGACAGCAACCGCCGCGACGACGCCTACAACGGCGACACGGCCGCCCGCGCGCGCTTCGCCTGCCAGATCGTCAGCGCGGCCCGCAGCAAGACCGGCGCCGGCTTCCCGTTGTTGATGGGCCTGTCGCAGTTCTCGGTCAGCGATTACGGCTGGGTGACGTGGCCGACGCCGGCCGACCTGGCGGTGACGGTGAATTGCCTCAAGGCGGCCGGGGTCGACGGCTTTCACGTCGCCGCGCACCGCATCGAAACGCCCGGCTTCCCGGCCGCCGCCGACCCGGCCGGGCACGGACTGGCCTGGCATGTACGTCAGGCCTCCGGCTTGCCGGTCAGCGCCGCCGGCGGGGTGACCTACAGCACCACCATCGGCGAGTCGCTGATGGGCGCCGACAGCCAGATTGCCGATCCGGCCCAGGCCGCCCGCCTGCTGGGCAGTGGCGATGCCGACCTGATCGCGGTCGGCCGTGCCATGGTCGCCAACCCGGACTGGGCCGCCAAGGTGCGGGCCGGACGCTGGCAGGAGCTGGCGCCGTTCCGGCGCGAGGTGCTGGCGACACTGGTCTGACCGTCGTTGGCCCGTCATGCAGCGGCAACCGGAACCGGAGTTGATGGACGCAGCCGAGCAGGCCGCGGCCTATGCCAGTGCCGATTTTTCCGCTCCGCACCAGTTCCTGGTCGATCAGATCAGCCGCCTGTTGCCGGTCCTGCCAGTGGCAGCGCGGGTGCTCGACCTGGGCTGCGGACCGGCGGACGTGAGCCTGCGTTTCGCGCGCGCCTTTCCCGGCTGGCAGATCGACGGCGTGGACGGCGCCGAAGCCATGCTGAAACTCGGCCGGGCGCAGGTGGCTGCAGCCGGGCTTGCGGCGCGGGTGCGCTTGCACCGGGCGCTGCTGCCGAACGACCCGCTGCCCGGCGCTGGCTACCAGGTCATCCTCAGCAACAGCCTGTTGCACCACCTGCACCGGCCACAGGTGCTGTGGCAGGCGGTACGCGCCGCCGCCGCGCCCGGCGTGGCGGTGTATGTCACGGACTTGCGGCGCCCGGCCGACGAGGGCAGCCTGCGTCGTTTGGTCGACACCTACAGTGGGCCTGAACCGGCGGTACTGCGGCGCGATTTCGAGGCGTCGCTGCGGGCGGCGTTCACGCCGCAGGAAGTGCATGCCCAACTCGGCCTCGCCGGACTGCAGGAACTGGCCGTGCGCGAGCTGACGGATCGCCATCTGGCGGTGTTCGGGTACCTTCGCTGATCGATACGGCTGCGATCCGCGACGGGCGCTGTTGTCGTTGATTACCGTCCAGTGGGCGTCATGTACACCCCCTATAATTGCGCGCCTGATGGCCGGCGCGAGCGCCGTGGCCTGCTTCAAACCCGCCCTGAGGATCCGTCAGATGAATACGACCGAACTGGAAGCCACCGTGCGTGCCATGACTGCCCGCGGCAAGGGCCTGCTGGCGGCGGACGAGAGCAGCGGCACCATCAAGAAGCGTTTCGACAGCATCGGTCTTGAGTCCACCGAGACCAACCGCCGCGACTATCGGCAGATGTTGTTCACCACCGAGGGTCTGGAGCAGGCGGTGTCGGGCGTGATCCTGTACGACGAGACGATTCGCCAGAGCGCCGACGACGGCCGCAGCCTGGCGAGCATCCTGCAGGGCAAGGGCATCGTGCCGGGCATCAAGGTCGACAAGGGCACCCTCGCCATGGCGCCGGGCAGCACCGAGAAGCTGACCGAAGGTTTCGATGGTGTCGCCAAGCGCTACGAGGAGTACTACCGGCTGGGCGCCCGTTTCGCCAAATGGCGCGCCGTGTACAGCATTACCGACCAGCTGCCGTCGGCGCGCAACATCCTGCTGAATGCGCAGGGCCTGGCGCGCTATGCCGCGATCACCCAGCAATCCGGCCTGGTGCCGATCGTCGAGCCCGAAGTGCTGATGGACGGTGCGCACACCCTCGAGCGCTGCGAGGAGGTCACCACCACCGTGTTGCAGGCCGTATTCCAGGCACTGGCCGTCGAAGGCGTGGCGCTGGAGCTGATGGTGCTCAAGCCCAACATGGTGATTTCCGGCAAGGAATGTCCGGTGCAGGCCGGTGCCCGCGAGGTGGCCGAGGCCACGGTGCGCTGCTTCCGGCGCACGGTGCCGGCGGCGGTGCCGGGCATCATGTTCCTGTCCGGTGGCCAGGGCGACGTGCAGGCCACGGAAAATCTGAACGCCATCAATGCCCTGTCGGCGCACCATCCGTGGGTGTTCAGCTTCTCCTACGGCCGCGCCCTGCAGGCGCCGGCGCTGAAGGCCTGGGGTGGCAAGCAGGAAAACGTCGCCGCCGGCCAGCGGGCGCTGCACAAGCGTGCGCTGCTCAACGGCGCCGCCTGCCGCGGCGAGTACCAGGCGCAGATGGAGCAGGCCGCCTGAAGACACGGCTGGCGCGTCCCGTGTCTGAATGGTCGGGGCGCGCGTGAATCCACGTAGCGGCGTGCTGCTGGTCAACCTCGGCAGTCCAGCGGCGCCGACGCCTGCCGCGGTGCGGCGTTACCTCAAGCAGTTCCTGAGCGACCGGCGGGTGGTGAACCTGCCGCCGCTGCTGTGGCAACCGATCCTGCGCGGCATCGTTCTGACCACCCGGCCGCGCCGTTCGGCGCGGCTTTACAAAAGCGTGTGGACCGCCGAGGGCGCGCCGTTGGTGGTGAACACCCGGCGCCAGGCGGCCGGTCTGGCCACGCGCCTCACCGGGCAGGGCGTCGCGGTGGCGTTTGCCATGAGCTATGGCGCGCCGTCGCTGGCGCAGGGGCTCGCGCAGCTTGCCGGCTGCGAGCGGGTGCTGGTGCTGCCGATGTTCCCGCAGCATTCGGCCAGCACGCAGGGCGCCGTGTTCGACGCCCTGGCTGCGGCGCTGCGGCCCGCCATGCGTCTGCCGACGCTGCGTTTCGTGGCCGATTTCCACGACCATCCGGGCTACATCGACGCCTTGGCCGCGAGCGTGCGCGCGCACTGGGCGGTTCACGGCCGGGGTGATCGCCTGTTGATGTCCTTCCACGGCCTGCCGCAGCGCAATGTCGACCGCGGTGATCCCTATGCCGGGCAGTGCGCGCGCACGGCGCGCCTGCTGGCCGACGCGCTGGATCTGAAGGACGATCAGTGGCAGCTGGCCTACCAGTCCCGCTTCGGCAAGGCGCGCTGGCTGGAGCCGGCCACCGACGCCACGCTGCGCGCCTGGGGCGCACAGGGTCTGGCGCGGGTGGACGTGGTCTGCCCGGGTTTCGTCGCCGACTGCCTGGAGACGCTGGAGGAAATCGCCAGCGGCGGCCAACGCATCTTTCAGGCCGCCGGTGGTGGCCAGTTCCGGTACATTGCCAGCCTCAACGACAGCCCGGCCTGGCTGGATGCGCTGGCGGATCTGCTGCGGGCGCAGCTGGCCGGCGACTGCCAGTGACGGAGCTTTCTATGCACGCGAATGTCGACCCGGCCGAGACCGCCAAGTTCGATGCCCACGCCGGGCAGTGGTGGGACCCCCGCGGCCCGCTGCGCACGCTGCACGAGATCAACCCGGTGCGTCTGGCCTGGATGGCGGGGCACGTGCGCCTGGACGGGGCGCGGGTGGTCGACGTCGGCTGTGGCGGCGGGGTGCTCAGCGAAGCCCTGGCGCGCGCCGGGGCGACCGTGACCGGCATCGATCTTGCTGCCGACGCGCTGGTGGCTGCGCGCGGGCACGCGGCCGAGCACGGTCTTGAAATCGATTACCGGGAAGTGTCGGCTGCCGCCTTGGCGGCGCGCGCGCCGGGCGGCTTCGACGCGCTGGCCTGCATGGAGCTGATCGAGCATGTGCCGGATCCGGCCGCTCTGGTGCAGGCCTGCGCCGATCTGTTGCGCCCCGGCGGCTGGGCCTTTTTCTCCACCCTGAGCCGCACGCCCAAGGCCTACGCACAGGCGGTACTGGCGGCCGAATACGCGCTGCGCCTGCTGCCGCGGGGCACGCACGACTACGCACGCTTCCTGCGTCCGGCGGAGCTGGCTGGCCTGTGCCGGGCGGCTGGACTGGAGGTGGTCGACCTGAGCGGCCTTGCCTACAACCCGCTCACGCACCGCGCCCGGCTGCGGCCGCAGGTGGACGTGAACTACCTGCTGGCGGCGCGCAAGCCGGCCTGATCCTTCCTCGCCAGCGGGAACAGCGCAAAGAAATTGCGCGACACCTGCGCGTCCAGCAGCGACGGCTCGACGCCGCGCAGCCCGGCCACGCAGTCGGCCACCTGGCGCACGTAGGCCGGCTGGTTCTGCTTGCCGCGGTGCGGTACCGGCGCCAGATACGGCGCGTCGGTCTCGACCAGCAGGCGCTCGGCCGGCACCCGGCGGGCGGCCTCGCGGATCGGTTCGGCGGTCTTGAAGGTGACGATGCCGGAAAAGGAAATGTGAAAGCCCAGCTCCAGCGCCCGCTGGGCGGTCGGCCAGTCCTCGGTGAAGCAGTGCATGACGCCGCCCACCTCCTGCGCCCGCTCCTCGGCGAGGATGCGCAGCGTGTCATCGGTGGCCTCGCGCATGTGCACGATCAGCGGCTTGCCCACTTCCCGCGCGGCGCGGACATGGGTGCGCAGGCGCGCCTGCTGCAGGGTGATGTGCTCGGCCCCGTAGTGGTAGTCGAGGCCGGTTTCGCCGACCGCAACGATCAGCGGATCGGCCGCCAGACCGGCCAGCCGGGCGACGTCCGGCTCGTCGTCACCGACCTGATTGGGATGCACGCCAACCGAGGCGGACACCTGCGGGTAACGGGCCGCCAGCGCGCGCACCACCGGCGCGTTGCCAAGGCTCACGCTCACGCACAGGAAGTGCCCGACGCCGACTGCGGCCGCCTGCGCCAGCAGGGCCTCGACCCGATCGAGCGAGGGATCGATCAGGTCCAGGTGGCAGTGGGAATCGACCAGCATGCTCACATCGTGTGCGTGTGGCGTTCGCTGGTGAGCGCGCCGGCCAGGTAGGTCTCGATCTTGTTGCGCGCCACGCGGCTGCTTTCGTCCTCGACGAACTGCACGCCCACGCCCGCCACCTTGCCGTTTTGCGAGCCGCGCGGCGTGATCCACACCACCTTGCCGGCGACCGGGATTTTCTCCACCTCGTCCATCAATGTCAGCAGCAGGATCAGCTCGTCACCCAGGCGCACGGCGCGTGTGGTGGGGATGAACAGGCCGCCGCCCTTGACGAAGGACATGTAGGACGCATACAGCGCGTTCTTGTCGCGGATGGCGACCGCCAATACGCCAGTGGGTGTGTCCGATGGGGTGTGTTCTGCCATGACCGCTCCGGGGTGTCAGGTCGCTGATCCGGCGCCCGCCCACAAGGGGTAGAGCAGGCGTTGCAGGGCGAGTTCCTTGACCAGAGGATGCTCGCGCAGGCGCAGAAAGTCATCAAGCTCATGTCCGAATGCCCGCAGGCGGGCCAGCGGCGGCACGGTCGCAGTCGCGTGGCCGGACGTGGCGCCAGCGGCCCGGCGCAGGGCGTGTCGCAGCCAGCCGTAGAGCGCCGCATCCAGCGCTTCCTGCGGCAGCTTGAGCCACTCGCGCGACAGTCGCAGCGGGTCGGCCTTGTCGCCGAGCAGGGCATCCAGTCCGCTGCCAACGGCCCTCCACACGGCGCCGATGTCCTGCCCGAGCAGGCCCTGCCCCCGCAGCGGCGCGCCGCCGGCCAGGTCGAGCGCCAGATCCGCTTCCGGCCCGCTTCGGGACAGCACCGCGCGCGCCTGCGCCAGCGGCGGGGTGCTGAAGCGCAGCAACTGACAACGGCTGCGTACGGTGGCCGGCAGATGCGCAAGGCGCTGCGACAGCAGCAGGAACAGCGTGTTATCGGGCGGCTCTTCGAGCAGCTTGAGCAGCGCATTGGCAGCCGCCGTGTTCAGCGCGTCGGCCGGCAGCAGCAGTGCCAGCTTGAAGCCGCCGTAGTGCGCGCTGGCGTGCAGGCGCTCGCCCAGCTCCCGCACCTGCTCGACGTTGATGACGCTGGATGGCTTCTTGCGCGGCTCGTACTGGCAGCGCTGGCCAGGATAGGCCCCCAGAACCGGGCGGTTCTGGTAGTCGGGGCTCAGCACGATGCAGTCCGGGTGGCTGCCGGCGGCATGTTGCCGGCAGCCGCGGCAGTCGCCGCAGGGTTCCTCGCTGCGGGGCGTCTCGCACAGCAGCCAGGCGCTCAGCGCGGCCAGGAAATCCGCCTTGCCGACGCCAGGCGGGCCGGCAGCCAGCAGGGCATGGTGCAGCCGGCCAGCGGCCCGGGCACCGCTGACGGCCTCCCACTGGGACGTCTGCCAGGGCAGGGGCGCACTCACAGAAGGCGCTCCACGGCCCGTTCGATGGCCGCCTGGACCTGGTCCGGGTCGGCCGCGGCATCGATGATGCAGTAGCGCAGCGGATGCTGGCGCGCCCGGGCCAGGTAGGCCTCCCGCACGCGCTGATGAAAGGCGACGGTTTCCTGCTCGAAGCGATCCGCGGCACTGCGGCGATTGGCGCGCGCGAGTCCAAGCTCGACCGGCAGGTCCAGCAGCAGCGTCAGATCCGGCCGGGCGCGCGCCGGCAGCAGGGCCTCGAGCGCCGCCACCGGCGCCGCACCGAGATTTCGCCCGCCGCCCTGGTAGGCGTAGCTGGCATCCACGTAGCGGTCGCACAGCACCCACTGTCCGGCCTCCAGCGCCGGCAGGATGAGGCGGGCCACGTGTTCGCTGCGGGCGGCGAACATCAGCAGCAGCTCCGTGAGGGGCGCCATTGAGCCCTGGTCCGGCGCCAGCAGCAGCTCGCGCAGGCGTTCGCCGAGGGTCGTGCCACCCGGCTCGCGCGTTGCCAGCACCGTCTTGCCACGCTGTTCCAGGAACGCCTTGAGGTCCGCCAGGCGGCTGGTCTTGCCGGCGCCTTCCAGGCCTTCCAGGGTGATGAAACAGGCGCGGGTCATGACGTGCAGCGCTGCGCTTGCCGGCGCTGGTAGCAGTCCACGGCCTGATTGTGCTCGGCGAGCGTGCGCGAGAACACATGGCTGCCGTCACCGCGGCCGACGAAGTACAGGTAGTCCACCGTGGCCGGGTTCATCACCGCCTGCAGGGAAGCCACGCTCGGCAGGGCTATCGGCGTCGGCGGCAGACCACGTTGGGTATAGGTGTTGTGCGGCGTTGGGGTGAGCAGGTCACGCCGAGTGAGATTGCCATCGAACTGCGTCCCGAGGCCGTAGATGACGGTCGAGTCGATCTGCAGCGGCATGCCCAGGCGCAGGCGGTTCAGCAGTACGGCTGCGACCAGCGGGCGCTCATCGGGACGGGCTGTTTCCTTCTCGACCAGCGAGGCCAACGTCACCGCCTGTGACATGGAGGCTGGGGCGCCGGGACCTCGTGCCTGCCACAGGGTGGTCAGCTGCGTTTGCATGGCGGCACGGCTGCGGCGCAACACATCAAGATCGCTCTGGCCGCGGGTGACGAAATAGGTGTCCGGGAGGAAGCTGCCCTCGGCGGGCAGGCCGGGATATCCCAAGGCCGCCATGATATCGGCCTCGTTGCGATCGCGCAGGGTGGCGGTCAGCACCGGCGAGGCCCACAGCGTGGTCAGGAGGTCACGAAACCGTGCACCTTCCGGAACGCGCACGGCGTGCTGGCGCACCCGGCCGGCGGCTAAATCGGACAGCAGGCCGGCAGCGGTGGTGCCGGGAGCGACGCCGTACTCACCGGCAATGATGCGATTGCCGCGTCCGGTCAGGCGCGCCCAGACACGGATGGCCAGCGGATGTTCGAGCTGGCCGGCATCGGCCAGCCGCTGCACCACGGTCGCCAGTGTGTCACCCGGCAACACGTCGATGCTGTCCTTTGCCGCGAGGTTCAGGGGCGTTTCCGCCTGTTGGCCGATCCAGGCGAGGGTGCCGGCCAAGGCGCATGTCAATATCGCCAGGCCCGCCCATGCATGGCGCCACCGGTGGGCGGGAAGACGCGGGTCAGGGCTTGGCATTGGCGCCAGCGCGCAGCGGGGCTTCAGCGCGGGCGGCCGAACACCAGCGAGGCATTGGTGCCACCAAAGCCGAAGGAGTTGGTGAGCACGTGCTCGATGCGCATCGGGCGCGCGGTGTGCGGCACGTAGTCCAGATCGCAGTCCTCGCCCGGATTGTCGAGGTTGATGGTGGGTGGGGCCACCTGATCGCGCAGGGCGAGCACGCAGAAAATGGCCTCCACGCCGCCAGCGGCGCCCAGCAGGTGGCCGGTCATCGACTTGGTCGAGCTGACCGCCAGGCGCCTGGCGTGGTGTTCGAAGGCGCGCCGGATGGCGACCGTTTCGGCCACGTCACCGGCCGGTGTCGAGGTGCCGTGGGCGTTGATGTACTGGATGTCCTGCGGATCGAGGCGGGCGTTTCGCAGCGCCGCGCGCATGCAGCGAAAGGCGCCGTCGCCGCTGGCGTCCGGCTGCGTCATGTGGTGCGCGTCGCCGCTCATGCCGTAGCCGAGCACCTCGGCGTAGATGGTGGCGCCCCGGTGCCGGGCGTGTTCCAGCTCTTCCAGAACCAGGATGCCGGCGCCGTCGGCCAGCACGAAGCCGTCGCGGTCGCGATCCCAGGGCCGGCTGGCGCGCTGCGGGTCGTCGTTGCGCGTGGACAGTGCCCGTGCCGCCGCGAAACCACCCAGCCCCATCGGCGAGGTGGCCATCTCGGCGCCGCCGGCCAGCATCACGTCGGCGTCGCCGTATTCGATCAGCCGCGCCGAGTCGCCGATGCTGTGGGTTGCCGACGCACAGGCAGTCACCACGGCCAGGTTCGGACCCTTCAGCCCGAAGCGGATCGAGACGTTGCCGGCCACCATGTTGATGATGTTGCCCGGCACGAAGAACGGCGAGATACGCCGCGGCCCGCCGTTCAGGTAGTCCAGGTGCCCGGCCTCGATGCCGGGCAGGCCGCCGATGCCCGAGCCGATGGCAACGCCGATGCGCTCGGCGTTGTCGGCGGTCACCTGCAGGCCTGAATCGCGCAAGGCTTCTTCGGCTGCCGCGATGCCGTAATGGACGAACGGGTCCATCTTGCGGGCTTCCTTGGCGCTCAGGTAGCGCTCCACCTCGAAGCCCTTGACCGATCCGCCGAACCGAACGCTGAATGCGCGGGTGTCGAAGTGCGTGATCGGCCCGATACCGCTTTGGCTGGCCAGGATACCGGCCCATGAGGTCGGCACGTCCAGCCCCAGCGGACTGACCATGCCCAGCCCCGTAATGACGACCCGTCGCTTAATCAAATCCCGGCAGCCCTCGATCGAATGCCCTGGCAACCCCTACTTGCGGGAGGCCAGTTCCTTCTCGACGTAGTCGATGGCTTCCTGCACGGTGGTGATCTTCTCGGCGGCCTCGTCGGCGATTTCGCACTCGAATTCCTCTTCGAGAGCCATCACCAGCTCGACCGTGTCCAGCGAGTCGGCACCCAGGTCGTCGACAAAGGACGAGTCGTTGCTGACTTCGTCTTCCTTGACGCCCAGCTGCTCGACCACGATTTTCTTGACGCGCTCTTCAATGCTGCTCATCGCTCAACATCCTCCCAGGGAAAAAATCACAAAAAACTCGTGCGAAACGGCGTGGCCGGCTCAGGCCAGGTACATGCCGCCGTTGATATGAAGGGTCTGCCCGGTGATATAGCCCGCCTGCGGCGAGGCCAGGTAGGTGACCAGCGCCGCGACCTCGTCCGCGCTGCCAAAGCGGCCCAGTGGAACCGATTGCAGCAGGGCAGTGCGCTGCTCGGCGGTCAAGGCGGCGGTCATGTCGGTGTCGATGAAACCCGGTGCTACCGTGTTGACGGTGATGCTGCGGCTGGCCAGTTCGCGCGCCAGGGCGCGCGTGAAGCCGGCCAGGCCGGCCTTCGCGGCGGCGTAGTTTACCTGTCCTGCGTTGCCCATGGCACCGACCACCGAACCGATGTTGATGATGCGGCCCCGGCGCGCCCGCATCATGCCGTTGGCGCAGGCCCGGCTGAGGCGAAATGCGGCGCCCAGATTGGTGTCCAGCACGGCGTCCCAGTCATCGTCCTTGAGCCTCAGCATCAGGTTGTCGCGGGTGATGCCGGCGTTGTTGACCAGGATCGAAACGGCGCCGTGCGCGGACTTGATCGCCTCCACCAGGGCGGTCGTGCCGTCCCGGTCAGCGGCATTGAATGTCATGCCCGCGCCCTTGAGGCCGGCTGCGGCCAGCTCCTCGCCGATGCGCTGAGCGCCGGGGTCGGTGGTGGCGGTGCCGATGACGATTGCGCCGGCCTGCGCCAGTTCGTGTGCGATGGCCTTGCCGATGCCGCGGCTGGCACCGGTCACCAGCGCAATTTCGCCGTCCAGTCGAATGTCCATGGCCGTTCCCGTGTCTTCAGTCGGAGCGTGTCAACCGAGCGCCGCCAGGGTCTGGCGCAGGCTGGCCGGGTCCTGGACGGCGAGGCTTTCGAGCGCGCCGCAAATGCGTTTGCTAAGACCCGCCAGCACCTTGCCCGGACCGCACTCGACCACGTGAGTGACGCCGCGCGCGTGCATGGCCTCGATGACCTCGACCCAGCGCACGGGCGAGTAGATCTGCCGGATCAGTGCGTCGCGGATGGCCGCCGGTTCGCTGGCCGCTGTGACATCGACGTTGTTGATGACCGGCACCTCGGGCGACCGGATGCTTGCCGCCTCGAGCGCGGGCGCCAGCGCGTCGGCGGCCGGGCGCATCAGGCTGCAATGAAACGGTGCACTGACCGGCAGCGGCACCACGCGCTTGGCGCCGGCGCTCTGGGCGGCCGCGCTGGCCCGCGCCACGGCGGCGGCATGGCCGGCGATCACGCTTTGCAGGGGCGCGTTGTAGTTGGCGACAGCCACGGTTTCACCGGGCCTTGCCGCGGTGGCGCAGGCCGCTTCCACTGCTGCCCGATCAAGGCCCAGCACGGCCGCCATGGCGCCGCTGCCGACCGGAACCGCCTGCTGCATGTACTCGCCCCGCTGGCGCACCAGCCGCACCGCCTGCTCGAACGGCAGCGCACCGGCGCACACCAGCGCGCTGTACTCGCCAAGACTGTGACCGGCCATCAGCGCCGGCGTTGGTCCGCCGGCAGCCTGCCAGACCCGCCACACGGCCACGCCGGCACTGAGCATGGCCGGCTGGGTGACGGCGGTCAGTTGCAGTTCGCTGTCGGGGCCGTCCTGGATCAGGCGCCACAGGTCGTAACCCAGGGCTTCGCTGGCCTCGGCGAAGGTCTGCTCGACCTGCGCAAACTCGCCCGCCAGTTCGGCCAGCATGCCGACCGATTGCGAGCCCTGACCGGGAAATACCAGTGCCAATGTCATGCGGGAAGTCCGGACCTGAATATCGACCAGTGCGGTGGATTCAGAAGCGCAGCAGCGCCGAGCCCCAGGCAAAACCGCCGCCGAAGGCCTCCAGCAGCAGCGTCTGGCCTGGCTTGACACGGCCGTCGCGGACCGCGACGTCCATCGCCAACGGTACCGAGGCGGCCGAGGTGTTGCCGTGCTCGGCGATGGTCAGCACCACCTGCTCCATGGGCAGGCGCAGGCGTTTGGCAATGGCCGCGATGATGCGCAGGTTGGCCTGGTGCGGGATCAGCCAGTCGATGGCGTCCTTGTCGAGACCGTTGGCGGCCAGCGCCTCTTCCACCGACTCGCCGAGCTTCTCGACCGCCACCCGGAACACTTCCGAGCCTTCCATCACCATGTGTGGCGGATGCTCGGCGAGGCTGCCGTAGTCGTCCGAGACCCAGCCGGGCACCCACAGCAGATCCTTGTACTTGCCGTCGGCGTGCAGGTGGGTGGACAGGATGCCGGGCGTCGGTTCGCGGCGCAGCACCATGGCGCCGGCGCCGTCGGCAAACAGGATGCAGGTACGCCGGTCCTGCCAGTCGATGATGCGCGACATGGTCTCGGTGCCGACCACCAGCGCCGTGTCGGCAGCACCGCTGCGCAGCAGGCTGTCGGCGACGCTGAGTGCGTAGATGAAGCCGGCGCAGGCGGCCACCACGTCGAAGGCCGGACCGCCGTGGATGCCGAGGCGGTTCTGCAGCAGGCAGGCGGTGCTCGGAAAGACGTTTTCCGGCGTGCAGGTGGCGACGACCACCAGGCCGATGTCGGCAGCGTCGAGTCCGGCCATGGCCAGTGCGGCTCGCGCCGCGCGCTCGCCAAGGTCGGTCGAGGTCTCGCCCGGTGCAGCGATGTGCCGCTGCCGGATGCCGGTGCGCTCGAAGATCCAGCGATCGCTGGTGTCGACCTTCGATTCGAGGTCGGCATTGGTGACGATTTGTTCCGGCAGTGCGCTGCCGGTGCCGATGACGCGGGAGTACATCACGCGGTCAGCGCCTGGGGTAGGAAATCTGCCAGGCGCTCGCCGATGCGCTGGGGCACCCGCGCCCTGGCCTGGGCGGCGGCTTCGGCGATGGCCTGAGTGAAGCCGATCACATCCGTGCCGCCGTGACTCTTGATGACCGGTGCCGGCAGGCCAAGCAGGCTGGCGCCGTTGTAGGCGCGCGGGTCCAGCCGCTGACGCAGCGCGCGCAGGGCCGGCAGCGAGGCCAAGGCGCCGAGCCGGCGTAGCGGCGTGCGGCTGAATTCCTCACGCAGCACCTGGGTGATCATGCGCGCCAGACCCTCGCTGGTCTTGAGCGCCACGTTGCCGACGAAGCCGTCACACACCACCACATCGGTGGTGCCGGCATAGATATCGTCGCCTTCGACGTAGCCGTGGAAGTTGAGGCCGCTGGCACGGATCAGTTCGGCTGCGCGCTGCACGGTGTCGGTGCCCTTGGTGGCCTCGCTGCCGATGTTCAGCAGTCCCACGCTGGGGTTCTGGCGCTTGCCGAGCGCCTCGACCAGCACCGCGCCCATCACTGCGAACTCGCACAGTTGCTCGGCGCTGCACTCGGTATTGGCGCCCAGGTCCAGCATGTAGGTTTCGCCCCGCTGCGTGGGCAGGGCGCGCACGATGGCCGGCCGCTCGATGCCGGGCAGCATGTGCAGCACGAAACGGGCAGTTGCCATCAGTGCACCGGTGTTGCCGGCGCTGACGCAGGCCTGCGCCTGGCCGGCGGCGACCAGATCGATGGCCACACGCATTGAGGAGTCTTTCTTGCCGCGCAACGCCTTGGCCGGCGCTTCGTCCATGTCGACCACCTGGCTGGCATGGTGGACATCCACCGCCAGGGTGGCGGCATCGGCCGGCAGCAGGGCACGCACGGCGGCCTCGTCGCCAACCAGGATCAGGCGCACGTCACCGTGTTTGCGCACAAAGCCGATCGCCGCCGGGACCACCACCGAGGGGCCGTGATCGCCCCCCATGGCGTCCACGGCAACCACCAGGCTCAATGCTTACTCGCCCTTGCCGGTGTCGATGACCTTGCGGCCGCGGTAGTAGCCGGTCGGGCTGACGTGATGCCGGCGATGGATTTCGCCAGTGGTCGGCTCTACCGACAGCGTGGGCGGTTTGAGCGCGTCGTGCGAGCGGCGCATGCCGCGCTTGGAGCGGCTCTTGTGGTCCTGTGCAACGGCCATGGATGGTCCTGTCAGTCGTCATGCCCGCCGGGCGGGTCGTTTTTCCTGAGGGATGCAAGCGCCGCGAACGGCCGCCGCTCCCCCGCCTGCTGCGCCGGTACCGCCGTGGCGCCGCACATGCCGTCGGCATGGTGCGGGTAATCCGGCAGAACCAGCAACAATTCGTCCTCTATCAACTGCGCCACGGACAGTTCCTGCCCAGCAGGGCAGATCAGCGGCTCATAGCCGGCCGGCAGCTTCGCCAGCGCCCCCTCATGGGTCAGCACGCCAAGCTGAATCGGGGCCTCGAGGTGCAGCATGAATGGCTCGAGGCAGCGCTGGCAGCGCACGGTCACCGCGCACGCGGCGCTGCCGGCCAGTACCAGTCGTCCACCTGGAAGCACTTGTCCGGCAAGCGTTATTTCAACTTCGCCGGCGGTGTCTTCGAGGCCTTCGCAGAGCCGCTCCATGCCCGCCAACGGCAGGGTGCCCGTGACGTGTCGACCGGTCCTGGCCCAGTCGTGGGGGTCGATCGAGTCTGGTATTCGCCCCGACATAAGGGCGCGGAGTGTAGTCGTGGGCTGATTCGGCTGTCAAAAACGCGGGCGCCGGCCGGTATGGGGCGCTGGCTACAATGCACCGCCCATCACACATCCGGACCGTGCATGCCCGTCACACACCCGCCCCTGGTTCTGGCCTCGACCTCACCCACGCGCCGCGAGCTGCTCGGGCGCCTGGGGCTGCCTTTCGAAGTCCACGCGCCGCAGGTCGACGAGACGGCGCTGCCCGATGAGGCGCCAACGGCGCTCGCGCTTCGCCTGGCCAGGGCCAAGGCCGAGGCCGCGGCGGCGCAGTTCCCGGGCCACCTGATCATCGGTTCCGACCAGGTGGCCGTGGTCGGTGGGCGGGTGCTGGGCAAGCCCGGCGACCGGGCGCGGGCGGCCGAGCAACTGACGCTGTCGTCGGGCCAGGTGATGGTGTTTCAGACCGCCGTGTGCCTGCTGAGCAGCATCACGGGCGAGGTCGCGATGCGACTGGTGCCGTTTGATGTGGAGCTGCGCCGGCTAAGCTCGGCCGACATCGAACACTACCTCGACCGCGAGCAGCCCTTCGGCTGCGCCGGCTCGCTGCGCTCGGAAGGCCTGGGCGTCACCCTGTGCCGGCGCATGAGCGGCGATGACCCGACCGCGCTGCTGGGCCTGCCGCTGATCGCACTGTGTGAGCTGTTGCGGGATCAGGGCCTTGCGCTGCCCTGATGTGGCCGCCGATCAGCGCCAGCGCAGGCCGTCCGACAGCGCGTCAAGCAGACTGCTGGCCGCCTCGCCGCCGGCACTGCGGATGAGCTTCTCGAAGTAGGCCGGACGCACGGTGTAGTCGACCACCTTGTCGGCCTTGAATACCTCGCGCGCCACCGAATCGGTGTCGCCCAGGGCATCGACCAGCCCCAGTTCGATGCCCTGGTCGCCAGTCCACACCAGCCCGCTGAACAGACGCGGATCGTCCTTCAGGCGCGCCCCGCGGCCGTCTTTCACGACCTCGATGAACTGGCTGTGGATGGCCTGCAGCAACTCGCGGGCGTGGTCGGCGTCCTCGGGGCTCTGCGGCGAGAACGGGTCCAGGAAGCCCTTGTGGTCGCCGGCGGTCAGAAGGCGCCGCTCGATGCCCAGTTTCTGCATGGCGTCGACGAAGCCGAAGCCGTTCATCAGGACGCCGATCGAGCCCACCACGCTGGCCTTGTCGGCGTAAATCCTGTCCGCGGCGACGGCGACGTAGTAGCCGCCCGAGGCGCATATGTCGTCGATCACGGCGTACAGCGGCACCTTCGGGTGCAGCTCGCGCAGGCGCCGGATTTCGGCATTGATGCGCCCGGCCTGCACCGGGCTGCCGCCGGGGCTGTCGATGCGCAGCACCACGCCGGCCACCTGCGTGTTCTCGTAGGCCTTGCGCAGGGACTCTATGATGATGTCGGCATTGGCGTCCGTGCCGGGTGCGATGATGCCGTTCAGCTGCACCAGCGCGGTGTGGCGACTGGCGACCTGTGGCACGCCCACGTCGGCGCGAAACAGCCCCAGCACCAGCAGCACCAGCAACACCGACAGCAGGCGAAAGAAGATGCGCCAGCGGCGGGCGCGGCGCTGTTCGGTCAGCGTGTCCCGCAACAGGCGTTCGAGCACGCCGCGTTCCCAGGCGGTAGGGTTGGTGTCGTCGTTCATGCAGGCCTCTAGGTGGTTTGAGTATCGCGCAGGCGCTCGAGCACGGCTTCGAGCGCCGCCGGCAGGGGTGCTTCGAAGACCTGCGGCGTGTCGTCGTCCAGCGGCGCCAGTTCAATCTTGGCCGCGTGCAGGAACAGCCGTTTCAGGCCGATCGCGCCCAGCGCTGCTTCGGCCGCCGGGTCGCCGTACTTCGGATCGCCGGCCACGGGGCAGCCCAGGTACTGGGCGTGCACGCGTATCTGGTGCGTGCGCCCGGACAGCAATTCGGCCTCGACCAGGCTGGCGCCGGCAAACCGCTCGCGCAGGTGAAACACCGTTTGTGCCGGCTTGCCGTCGGCAGCCACGCGCACCAGCCGCTCGCCACCGCGCTCGTAGCGGTCGAGCGCCGCATCCACGCGCTGGCGACGGCCCGGGAACTGGCCCACCAGCAGCGCCAGGTACCGCTTGCCGACGGCGCCGCTGCGCAGCTGCTCATGCAGGGCGCGCAGGGTGCTGCGCCGCTTGGCGATCAGCAGACAGCCCGAGGTGTCCCGGTCCAGGCGATGCACCAGCTCGAAGAACGGCTGATTGGGCCGCAGTTGCCGCAGCGCCTCGATCACGCCAAAGCTGACCCCGCTGCCGCCGTGACAGGCCAGGCCGGCGGGTTTGTCCAGCACCAGCAGGCGCTCGTTCTCGAACAGGATGCTGCCGGTCAGCTCGCGCAGCTGATGGTCGGGCGCTTCCCCGGGCGGCCGGGGCGGCGGCAGGTCGACCGGCGGCAGGCGCACCCGGTCGCCGGCCTGCAGTCGGTGTTCCGGGCCGATGCGACCGCCGTTGACGCGCACCTCGCCGCGGCGCAGCAGGCGATACACCCGGCTGCGCGGCAGGCCGCGAAAGCGCGCCATCAGGAAGTTGTCGACCCGCTGCCCGGCCTGGTCATCGGCAACGTTCACGTACGCCACCGCCCGGCCGGGCGCGGCGTCGGTGCCTGTATTAAGCCCTGTCATCGCGTGTTAATGTTGTCGGCGCAGTGGCCATCTTCATGATCAAAAAGATTTGGGCGGTGATTCAGTGTCTCGGGCGCAATGCCTGGGACCGCCTGATGTTTGCCGTGTCCGTTTCGTCGGCGTGTCGCGCCGGCGCCGCTGCAACCGATTTTGTGCGAGCCATTCTATTCCTCCTGCGCCAGTCCTCGCGGACCGCCCTCGCCGGAGGCCCTGTTCCCGATCCCCGCGTCGCGCCGCGTTGCGGCATGCCGGCCCATGAGCCTGCGCCCCTGGGGGCGCTGCCGTCCGGCACGCGCTACGCCGTGAGGCGTCTGCCACGAGAATTTCCCGATGAAACGAATTCTGTTCAACGCCCGCCAGTCGGAAGAGCTGCGGGTGGCCATCGTCGATGGCCAACACCTGTTTGACCTCGATATCGAATCGCCGAACCGCAACCAGAAAAAGGGCAACATCTACCGCGCCATCGTGCGCCGCGTCGAGCCGAGTCTGGAAGCGGCCTTCGTCGACTATGGCGGCACCCGCCACGGCTTTCTGCCGCTGAAGGAAGTCGCTGCGACCTATCTGCAGGGCCCGAACGGCGAACCGGGCGCCCGCCAACTGCGCGAAGGCCAGGAAGTCACCATCCAGGTCGAGAAGGAAGAGCGCGGCACCAAGGGCGCGGCCCTGACCACGCATGTCAGCCTGGCCGGCCGCTATCTGGTGCTGATGCCGTGCAGTCCGGACGCCGGCGGCGTGTCGCGCAAGATCGAGGGCGATGACCGGGCGGAACTCAAAGACCTGCTGGGGCAACTGCAACTGCCGGCCAACATGGGCGTCATCGTGCGCACGGTGGCCGCCGAGCGCAGCCTGGCCGAGCTGCAGTGGGATCTGGACCACCTGGTCGAGCTGTGGAACGCCATCGATGCGGCCAGCACCGGCAAGTCCGCCCCGTTCCTGATCTACCAGGAAAACAACGTCGTGGCGCGGGTCATCCGTGACTACTTCCGGGATGACATCGGCGAAGTGCTGATCGACGACGAGGCCACCTACGAGGAGGCCCGCGCGCTGATGCAGCAGCTGATGCCGCAAAGCCTGCCCAAGCTGAAGCTGTACCAGGACAAGGTGCCGCTGTTCACGCGCTACCAGATCGAGCACCAGATCGAGACCGCGCACCGGCGCGAGGTGCCGCTGCGCTCCGGCGGTGCGCTGGTGGTCGACCATACCGAGGCGTTGACCGCCATCGACATCAACTCGGCGCGCTCCACGGGCGGCAGCGACATCGAGGAGACGGCCACCAACACCAATCTGGAAGCCTGCGACGAGATCGGCCGCCAGCTTCGGCTGCGCGATCTGGGCGGGCTGATCGTGATCGACTTCATCGACATGATGAAAAGCAGCAACCAGCGGGCGGTGGAAGACCGCCTGCGGGAGGCGGTCAAGCACGACCGGGCGCGCATCCAGCTGGGCAAGCTGTCGCGCTTCGGGCTGCTCGAAATGTCGCGCCAGCGCCTGCGTCCCTCGCTGAAGGAAACCAGCCACATCACCTGCCCGCGCTGCGAGGGCCAGGGCACCATCCGCAGCGTGGAGTCGACCGCCCTGCACGTGCTGCGCCTGCTGGAGGAAGAATCCCTCAAGGAGCGCACCGGTCGCCTGGCGGTGCAGGTGCCGGTGGCGGTGGCGACCTATCTGTTCAACGAAAAGCGTGACGCGGTGTCCGAGCTGGGTCAGCGCCTGGGCGTGAACCCCATCATCCTGCCCAACCCGGCGCTCGAAACCCCGCATTACGAGCTCGACCGCACGCGCGTGCAGGACCTGAACAAGCGCCTGCTGGATACGCCCAGCCATGAACTGGCGCTGACCGTGCCGGCGCCGGAAGCGGCTGCCGCACCGGCGGCGATCGTGGCGCAGCCGGCGGCCGTGCAGCGCCTGGTGCGCAGCGCGCCGCCGCCAAGTCCGGTTGAGGCAACTGTAGCGGCGGCGCCACAGCCGCAGGCTGGCCTGTTCACCCGCCTGTGGCGCAGTCTGGTTGGCTATCAGCCGCCCGTGTCGGTGGAGCAGGCCCCGCAGCGTCATCCGCGAAACCGTCCGCCGCGCCCTGAACTACCCACGACTCGTGCGGAGCGGGACGCCCGCCCGGACCGCGGCCGCCAGGGCGGCAACGCGCAGCGGCCTCAGGCGCCAGCGGCGCCGCGCAACCAGCCGGCTGTGCGCGATGGCCAACGCGACAGCCAGCGTGATTCGTCCATGCCCCGCGACACGCATCGCGATCCGGCGGCCCGCGATGGTCAACGGGAGCCGCGCGAGGGTAAATCCGGTCGCAGCCGTGGCCGCCGCGGGGGTCAACGCGGACAGGGCCAGGGTGGCGCCGAGCCCAGGAACAACGTCCCTGACGCGCAGGCGCGCCCTGTGTCGCCGGTCGCGCCCGAGCCGCGCGAACCGGTCGCCGTCCAACCCGAATGGGGTACGAATATCCCGTCGGCGCCGATTGCCGTTGTGGTGCCTGCAGTCGTTGCCCCGGCGTTTGAGGTGAGCCGGGACGTCCAGTTCGACACGCCGGTTTTCGAGCCAGCGATGTCGCCGCCGGTAACCGACTACGCACCGTTGGCTGCGGAACTCCAGCCGCCGGAGCACGTGCCCTGGGCGCCGGTAACGCCCATCGAGCCGCCGCCGGCTCAGGAAAGCCCGCAGTCCGGGTGGGAGCCCGACCCGCCGCCCGAACCGGCCTTCGAGCCGCCGGCGCCGGTGCCGTCGCAGGTTCCTGCGAGCAGTCCGTTCATGCAGGTCGAGACGGTCGTTGCGCCGGCCGCACAGGACAAGGACGCGCACGCGGGCTGACAATCGGCGTGACTGGCGCTTGTCCGTGCGCGTCGGCCGCGTTTTCGATTCTTGCCATTTCTGGAACACGTAACGGGACTAGCCATGCCGTCATTCGACGTCGTTTCAAAGGCCGACCTGCATGAGGTCGCCAACGCGGTCGACCAGACCAACCGCGAGCTGACCACGCGCTTCGATTTCAAGGACTCCGGCGCCAGGGTCACGCTCAAGGAGGAGGTCATGACCGCCGAGGCACCCAACCGCTTCCAGATCGAGCAATTGCTGGAGGTGCTGCGCATGCGCATGGCCAAGCGCGGCGTGGACCTCAAGTCGCTCGATTACGGCAAGGTGCAGGAAGTCGGCCAGCGGGCGACGCAGACCATAACCGTGCGCCAGGGCATCGACGCCGACCACGCCCGCAAACTGGTGAAGCTGATCAAGGACGCCAAGCTGAGGGTGCAGACCGCCATCCAGGGCGACGAGCTGCGCGTGTCCGGCAAGAATCGCGATGACCTGCAGACCGTCATTGCCCTGCTGCGCAAGCAGGAAGACTTCGACCTGCCGCTGCAGTTCGTGAATTTTCGCGATTGAACACGCGCCTGCCCGTTCGGTTAGACGCCGGCCCGGACGGACGGTGCTGACGCCGTGAAAGTCCCGCCGCAGCTGCTGCCCCTGCTCGAAGACGGCCTGATCGACGCCGTCGTGCGTCCGCTGCGCAGCGGCAAGGAAGCGGCTGTGTTCGTGGTGCGCTGCGGTGAGGAGCTGCGCTGCGCGAAGGTCTACAAGGATGCCCAGCAGCGCGGCTTTCGTCAGGCCGTGGCGTACCAGGAAGGCCGCAAGGCCCGCAACAGCCGGCAGATGCGGGCCATGGAAAAGCGCAGCCGCTACGGCCGCCGCGAAGCGGAAACCGCCTGGCACAGCGCCGAGGTCGACGCGCTGTACCGGCTGGCCGCGGCCGGCGTTCGGGTGCCCCAGCCGTATGGACTGTTCGACGGCGTGCTGCTGATGGAGCTGATCACCGACCCGGCCGGCGACGCCGCGCCGCGCCTGGGCGATCTGCCCCTGACGGCCGAGGAGGCGCTCGATTGCCACGCGCGGCTGCTGGCCGACGTGGTGCGGATGCTGTGCGCCGGCATGGTGCATGGCGATCTGTCGGAGTTCAACGTGCTGCTGACGGCCGACGGGCCGGTCATCATCGACCTCCCGCAGGTGGTCGATGCCACCGCCAACAACAGCGCCCGCGCCCTGCTGGAGCGGGACGTGAGCAATCTTGGTGAGTACCTGGGCCGTTTCGCGCCGCAGCTGCAGGGGCGGGCCTATGGGCCAGAGATCTGGCAGCTGTACGCGGCCGGCACCTTGCACCCGGACAGCGTATTGACCGGCCACGTGGAGGCCGACACTACGCCGGCCAATGTGGGCGATGTGATGCGCGAGATCGAAGCGGCGCGCCTTGAAGCCGAGTTGCGCCAGGCCGGCCGCGAGGCGGCTGCCCAGCGTTAGGGCGGCGCTGATTTATCCAGCGCTGCCCATCCGGGGCAGGATGCCCCAGCATGAATCAAGCACTTCGTGCTTGATTCATGGAGCCCGTCGCGGGCGTGTACCGCGACGAGGCGAGTTGAAGAAGCCCATGGATGGGCTTTTTCAACATTCTGTTAGGTCGGGCGTGGTGTGTGGCACTGGTCCGATCAATGCTTGCCGCTGCCCACCTCCCCGGCCTGGCGTTCTGACATGACTGCACCGCTCGATCGTCCCCGCGTGTGGCCCGGCCAGCCCTATCCACTCGGCGCGCACTGGGACGGCCGCGGCGTGAATTTCGCCCTGTTTTCGCTGCACGCGGAAAAGGTCGAGCTGTGCCTGTTCGACGGCACCGGCGCGCGACAGACAGCGCGCGTGGCGCTGCCCGAATACACCGACGAGGTCTGGCACGGCTACCTGCCGGACCTGCGCCCCGGCCAGTTGTATGGCTATCGCGTGTACGGGCCGTATGAGCCCGAGCATGGTCACCGCTTCAATCACCACAAGCTGCTGATCGATCCCTACGCCCGCCTGCTGCACGGCGCCGTGCGCTGGCACGACGCGCTGTACGGCTACCGGGTGGGCGATGCGCGCGGCGACCTGTCCTTCGACACCCGCGACAGCGCCCGTTATGTTCCAAAGTGCGTGGTGGTCGACGACGCAGCGGACGCGCACCACTGGCGCCGGCCCCGCACGCCGTGGCGGCGCAGCGTGATCTACGAGATGCACGCCGGCGGCTACACGCGCCGCCATCCGCAGGTGCCGGATGCCCTGCGCGGCAGTTTTCGGGGTCTCGCCGAGCCGGCGCCGGTCGCGTACCTGGCCGATCTTGGCGTGACCGCGGTCGAGTTGCTGCCGGTCCATGCGCACCTGGACGAGCGGCGCCTGGTCGATGCGGGCCTCAGTAACTACTGGGGCTACAACTCGATTGGCTTTTTTGCCCCGGACAACCGCTTCCTGACCCGGCCGGACCCGGGCGAATTTCGCCTGCTGGCGCGCACGCTGCACGATGCGGGCATCGAACTGCTGCTGGACGTGGTCTACAACCACACCGGCGAGGGCAGCGAGCTGGGGCCGACGCTCAGTTTCCGCGGCATCGACAACGCCAGTTACTACCACCTGAATCCGCAGGCGCCGCGCCACACGCGGGACTTCACAGGCTGCGGCAACAGCCTGAACCTGGCCCAGCCGCGGGTGCTGCAACTGGTGCTCGACTCGCTGCGCTACTGGGTGCAGCAGATGGGCGTGGATGGCTTTCGCTTCGACCTGGCCACCACCCTGGCGCGCGAGGGCTCGGACGGCGGTTTCGATCCGGGCAGCGGTTTTTTCGATGCCGTGCGCCAGGATCCGGTGCTGGCCGGCATCAAGCTGATCGCCGAACCCTGGGATCTGGGGCCGGGCGGCTACCGGCTGGGCGGCTTCCCGGCCGGCTGGGGCGAATGGAACGACCAATACCGTGACACCGTGCGCGCCTTCTGGCGTGGCGATGCCGGCCAGGTGGCGACGCTGGCCTCGCGTCTGACAGGCTCCAGCGACATTTTCCCCAATCACGGCCGCCGGCCGACCGCCAGCATCAATTTCATCACTGCCCACGACGGCTTCACGCTGCGCGACCTGGTGTCCTTCGAGCACAAGCACAACGCTGCCAACGGCGAGCAAAACCGCGACGGCACCGATAACAACCTCAGCTGGAACTGCGGCGTGGAGGGGCCGAGCGACGATCCGGTCATCGAGGCGCTGCGTCAGCAGCAGATGCGAAATCTGCTGGCGACGCTGCTGCTGTCGCAGGGTACGCCGATGCTGCTGGCCGGCGACGAGTTCGGCCACACGCAGGGCGGCAACAACAACGCCTACTGCCAGGACAACGCCATCAGTTGGCCGAACTGGACGCAGCTGGAGCAGGAGGATGGGGCCGCCCTGCAGCGCTACCTGCGCCGCCTGCTCAAGCTGCGCGAGCGCCATGGCGTGTTTCGCCGCGACCGCTTTTTCAGCGGGCGATCGATCACCGCCAGCGGCCACAAGGACATCGTGTGGCTGAACGCCGACGGCAGCGAAAAAGCCGACCACGACTGGCAGGCCGAGCCGCACCTGCTGGCCTGCGTGCTGGACGGTGAGGCGGGCGTGGAGCACCTGGGGCCGCAGGGTCAGTCGCGGCGCGACGACAGTTATCTGGTCATCCTGCATGCGGGTGCCGAGGCGGTGGTGTTTCACATGCCGCCGGCCGGGCTTGGCGCATCCTGGCGGCGCGTGTTCGATACCTGTGCGACTGACGGCAGGGGTGACGGGCTGAGCCTGTCGGCCGGTGGCGAGTGCAGCCTGCCGCCGCGCTGCGTGCAGGTATTCGAGCGGCTCGGCGAGCCATGACCGGGGACGTCGCTGTCCCGCTAGCCTTCGAGCTGGACGGCCGGCGGCTCGCTTGCCGTGTGCTGCGCGCCCGGCGGCGTACCTATGCGCTGCGCGTGAGCGCCGACGGCGTGCTCGAACTGCGCGTGCCGCTGCGCCTGCCGGCGCGCTTGTTGCCGGACATCCTGCACCGCCACCGGCGCTGGATTGCCGGCCAGCTCGAGCGTCGCGCTCGCCGAATGACAGCTGCCCCGGATTTCGGCCCCGGCAGCCAGCAGCGGTATCTTGGCCAGGGCTACCCCTTGCAGCTGGCCGTCGGCCGCGCGCGGGTGCAGTTGCAGGACGGCTGCCTGCAGGTGTCGGTGCCGGCGCCGGAACACGCGCCGACGGTCAGCGGGGCGCTCGATGGCTGGTACCGCCGCCAGGCGCAGGCCCTGCTGCCGCCACGGCTCGCGACCCTGGCGACTGCGTTGCCCTGGTTGTCAGGGCGGGCCCTGCCGCCGCCGCGGATCGTGCGTCTGCGTGCTCGCTGGGGCAGCTGCGCGGCCGATGGCCACATCACGCTGAACCTGGGCCTGGTGCTTCTGGAGCAGCCGCTGATCGACTACGTGCTGCTGCACGAGCTGTGTCATCTGCGGGAAATGAACCACGGGCCGCGGTTTTACGCCCTGCTGGCGGCGGCGCTGCCGGACCATCGCGAGCGCCGGGCAGCGCTGGCGCGGGAGCGCCCATGGCGGCCGGCGCCGGCCTGATCCGGACCAAACGGCCGGTCAGGGATGTGCATTGGCTGTGCTATAAAACAGCGCGTCCCGGCCCACCTGGCGCCCCTCGACGGGGTTCCGAACAGCCCGGCGCGCACCGACGTGGGCAGGGCCGCCCGCGTGATTCTCCAGCCAGATGATTTCACTTGCGTGCCGTGCGCAACCATCGTTCGGACAGGATGTCGAACGGATCGCCGTGGCGGCTTGCCCGCGGCGTTGCCCGATTTCCCCCAGCCACAGACCAAGAACAGCTTCCATGCCAGCTTTGCGCCCGTTCGTGCGGACCGTGCCCGCGGTCCTCGTTTTCGCCTTCGCGTTGGTTGCCTGCGGCAAGCAGGAACAGGCCGCCGTCAAGCCGCCCGGCATTCTCGTGACCACCACGCAGGTCGGCATGGCGCCGGTGGAGACGCTGGAAAGCAGCGTCGGCCAGATCGAGAGCCTGGTCGAGCCGGTGGTGGCGGCCGAGGTTGCCGGGCGCGTGCTCAGTGTCAAGGTCGAGGTGGGCGACGAGGTGCGCAAGGGACAGACCCTGATCGAGCTCGACAGCGAGGACTACCGCCTGCGGCAGGGTTCGGCGCAGGCCGAGATCGGCCGCCTGGCAGCCCTGATCGCCCAGCAGGAGCGCCTGGTCGAGCGCTACGAGACCCTCGCGAAAAGCGATTTTTTCGCCAAGAACGCGCTCGATGACGCTCGTGCCCAGTTGCAGGCCCTGCGCAGCCAGCGAGCCGCCGCGCAGGCGCAGTTGTCGGAAGCCACGCGCAACCTGGCCCGCGGCCGGGTGACGGCGCCCATCGACGGCGCCGTGTCGGCGCGCATGGTCAACGTTGGGGACTACGTCGCGGTGGGGGCGCCGATCGTGCGCCTGAGCACCGATCGCCTGCTGCGCGTGGCCCTGCCGTACCCGGAGGCGCTGGCCGACGTGCTCAAACCCGGTCTGCCGGTGCGCCTGCGCTCGCCCTCGGCACCGGACACGGTGGTCGAGGCCGCCATCAGCGAGATCCGCCCCACCGTCGGCCAGGACAACCGTGCCTTGCTGGTGCTGGTCGATCTGCCCAACCCGGGCGGCTGGAAGGCTGGCGCCAGTGTCGATGGCGAGGTCATTCTCGGTCGTCGGGAGCAGGCGATGACGGTGCCTGAAACCGCCGTGGTGCTGCGCCCGGCCGGGCCGACCGTGTACGTGATCGAGGGCGACAAGGCGCGTGCCGTCACGGTCAAGCCCGGCGTGTACCGCGCCGGCACGGTGGAGATACTGTCCGGGCTGGAGGCCGGCGCCCGGGTGGCGGTTGACGGTGCCGGCTTTCTGACCGACGGTGCATCCGTGCGGGTGCAGGAAGGTGGCGCATGAGTCTGCCGGAACTTTCCATCAACCGGCATGTACTGGCGTACATGCTGAGCGGCGTGATCGTGCTGTTTGGCATCGTCGCTTACCGCGCGCTGGGCGTGGACCGCTTTCCGCATATCGATTTCCCGATCGTGTCGGTGACCACCACCCAGCCGGGCGCCAACCCGGAGGTCATCGACGCCAGCATCACCAACATCATCGAGCGCCAGGTCAACAGCGTGCCCGGCATCGACTACATCCAGTCCAGTTCCACGCCCGGCGTGTCGCAGGTGACCATCACCTTCAAGCTGGAAAAGGACATCGACGTCGCCTTCCAGGAGGTGCAGTCCAAGGTCAGCCAGGTGGTGGCCGACCTGCCCGACGACGCCGACCCGCCGGTGGTGGCCAAGGTGGAGGCAGACGCCACGCCGATCCTGTGGCTGCACATCCTGGGCGATCGCACGCTGCAGCAGCTGAACACCTTTGTCACCAACACGCTGCGCCGCCAGATCGAAACCATCGACGGCGTCGGCGACATCCGCATCGGCGGCCTGCGCCCCCGCAACATCCGCGTCGAGGTTCACCCGGAGCGCCTGAGCGCGCACGGCCTGACGGTGCAGGACGTGCTGGATGCGTTTCGCAACGAGCACCTGCTGCTGCCCGGTGGCTTCGTCACCTCGCGCACGCAGGAGCGGCTGCTGAAGCTCGATATCGAGTACCACAGCCCGCGCGAGCTGCAGAACATGGTGATCGGCTACGAGGACGGCGCCGAAATCCGCCTGTCGCAGGTGGCCGAGGTCATCGACGGCATGGCCGATTACCGGCGTCTGGCGCGGCGCGACGGGCAGTCGGTGGTCGGCATGGGCATCGTCAAGGTGACCGGCGCCAACACCGTGGCCATCGTCGACGAGGTCCAGCAGCGCCTGAAAACGGAAATCATCCCCCAGCTGCCGGCCGGTATCGAGATCCGGCAGGGCACCGACAACTCGATCTTCATCGTCGAGATGGTCGATGCGCTCAAGGAGCATCTGATCTCCGGCACGCTGCTGGCCGGGGCCGTGGTGCTGCTGTTCCTGCGCAGCTTCCGGGCCACGCTCATCATCGCCGCCGCCATTCCGGTGTCGCTGCTGGGCGCCATCGCCGTGATGTACTTTCTGGACTACACCTTCAATTCCATGACCCTGCTGGCGCTGCTGCTGCTGGTCGGCGTGGTGGTGGACGACGCCATCGTGGTGCTGGAGAACATCCACCGCCACCGCGAGCACATCGACCCGGACCCGCGCAGCGCGGCCATCGAGGGCACCAAACAGGTGATGTTCGCGGTGCTGGCCGCCACGCTGTCGCTGGTCGCCATCTTCGTGCCGGTGGTGTTCATGGGCGGCATGATCGGGCGTTTCTTCAGCTCGTTCTCGGTGGTGGTGGTGTTCGGCGTACTGGTGTCCTGGTTCGTGTCGCTGACGCTGACGCCCATGCTGTGCTCGCGCTACCTGGACGTCAGCCACAGCCACGGCCGTCTTTACGGTGCATTCGGCCGTTTTTTCGAGGCCATGGATCGCTTTTACCGGCGTGTGCTGAATGCCGGCCTGCGCTGGCGCTGGGGGGTGGTTGCAGCAACCCTGGTAGTGGTGGCCAGCAGCGGCTGGTTTTTCGGCGCGATCGGCAAGGAGTTCGTCCCGGTGGAGGACGAGAGCCGCTTCATGGTGATCTTCAAGACCCCGCTCGGCTCGAGCGTCGAGTACACCAACTCGCGCCTGCAGATGATCGAGCAGGTGCTGGAGGCCGACCCGACGGTGCTGTACACCTTCGGCGCCATTGGCCTGTTCACGACGGCGCAGGCCAACGAGGGCATGGTTTTCGTCACCATCACGCCGCGCGACGAACGCGCCATCAGCCAGCATGAGGTCATCGCCCGCCTGCGCCCGCAGCTGGGCAGCCTGCCCGGTGTGCGCGCCTTTGCCGTGCCGACACCGGCCATCGGCGGCCAGCGCGGCGAGACCCTGCAGTTTGCGGTGCGCGGGCCGAACCTCACGCGGGTCGGCGAGTATGCGGTGCAGATGCGCGAACGCCTGATGCAGATGCCAGGCTTCGGTTTCATCGACCTGGACCTGCTGCTGGACATGCCGCAGCTGCGCCTCGAGATCGATCGCACGCGCACGGCGGCGCTGGGCCTGTCCAGCCGCGACGTGGCAATGGCAGCCAACGTGCTGGCCGGCGGCATGGACATCGCCAAGTGGAACGACGATCCGGGCGATGGTGAGCGTTACGACGTGCGCCTGAAGGCACCCGACGGGACCTTCGAGACGCCCGATGACCTGCGCAAGATTTTCCTGCGCGCCGGCAACGGCGAGCTGGTGCGCCTGGACACCGTGGCCCGCTTCGTCGAGAAGCCCGGCCCGGCGCGCATCGACCGCTTCGACCTGCAGTACGCGGCGCGTTTCTACAACAATCCGGAAATGCCCCTGAACGTGGCGGTCGAGAAGGTGCAGGGCGTCGCCGCCGAGGTTCTGCCGCTGGGCTATTCGATCAAGCTGCTGGGCTCGGCGCGCGAGTTCAGCCAGACCATGGGTTTCGTCGCCACCGCCTTCGTGCTGGCGCTGGTGATGCTGTACATGGTGCTGGCCAGCCAGTTCGATTCCTTCCTGCAGCCGCTGATCATCATGGTGGCCCAGCCGCTGGCGATGGTCGGCGGGCTGGCGGCGCTGTGGCTGGCCGGCCATACGCTGAACATCTATTCGATGATCGGTCTGGTGCTGCTGGTGGGCCTGGTGGCCAAGAACTCGATCCTGCTGGTTGACCTGACCAACCAGCTGCGCGACGAGGGCAAGAGCATCGGCGAGGCCCTGCGCGAGGCATGTCCGGTGCGCCTGCGCCCGGTGCTGATGACCTCGCTGACGGTGATCCTGGCCATGCTGCCGGCGGCCTTCGGTGTCGGTGCGGGCTCCGATACCAACGGCCCGCTGGCGGTGGCGGTGATCGGCGGCATGGTGTCCTCGACCCTGCTCACGCTGGTGGTGGTACCGGTGGTGTACTCGCTGGTTGAGCACGGTGTGCTGCGTCTGCGCGCGCGTCGAGCGGCGCGTCGTCCCGCCTCGGCATGAGCCGTCAGCCGCCGCCTCCGCCGACCGAGCAGCGGGCAAGGCCGCTGCCGGAGCAGCATCCGAAGCCGGCTTCCGAGGATCCGGCCGCGCCGCAGCGCGTGCAGGCCATCCTGGACAGCCCCAGCTACCGCATCGCCGACCAGGACCCGGATTTCCTGAGCCAGGAGGACACCCGCGGCCTGCGCCTGCACGTCGACTACCTAAAGCCGGAACTGCTGCTGCGCGAGCACGGCATACGTCACACGATCGTGGTGTTCGGGGGCACCCGCATCAGCGAACCGGCAGTGGCCGAGCGCGATGTCGAGGCTTGCCGCGCCGCCCTGGCGGCCGAGCCGGGCAACACGGCGCTGGCCGAGCAGCTGGCGGTGGCGAAGCGGCGTGCCGCCAAGAGTCATTACTACGACGTGGCGCGCGAACTGGGGCGCCTGGTCGGCTGCGCCGGTGACGGGCCGCAGGACTGCCGGGTGGTGGTGATGACCGGCGGCGGGCCGGGCATCATGGAGGCGGCCAACCGTGGCACCTTCGACGTGGGCGCCAAGTCGGTGGGTCTGAACATCAGCCTGCCGCGCGAGCAGTACCCGAACCCCTACATCACGCCGCGGCTGTGTTTTCGCTTCCACTACTTTGCGATGCGCAAGCTGCACTTCCTGCTGCGGGCACGGGCGCTGGTGGCCTTTCCGGGCGGTTACGGCACACTCGACGAGCTGTTCGAGACCCTGACGCTGATCCAGACACGCAGGATCCATCCGGTGCCGGTGGTGCTGGTCGGGGAGAGCTACTGGCGACGGGCGGTCGATTTCGACTTTCTGGTCGACGAGGGCGTCATCGATCCCGAAGACCGGGAGCTTTTCTGGTACGCGGAAACCGCGCAGGACATCTGGGGCAGCATCCAGCGCTGGCATGAGGCCAACGGCGGCAGCCTGTTTCCCTGCGCCTGAGTCGGGGGCGTGCCCGGTGCCGTGCCGGTGGCGCGGTTTCAGCCCGATGCGGACTTGCCGATGCGTTTCGGCAAGCCTCTGCGGTAGGACCACCAGACCACTGCGGTGAGTATCAGGATGCCGATGCTCAACGCGAGCCATACCCCGGCGTGGTTTGGCTCCCAGCCGAAAATTTCCGCGATCACGCTCTTGACCTGCAGCAGCGAGATCACCGCCAGCAGCATCTGAATGATGGTCTCGCCGCCCTTGCGCTGGTGTTCGCGCACGATCTCGATCTGGTTTTTCAGCTGATCCAGCTTCGCCAGCACGGCCGTGCGCCGGGCATTCGAACCGCGGCACAGGTCGCCGGCATCGAACAGGGACCGTTCGGTGACGTAATTGAAAACATTCGGCAGATACAGCGCGCTCAGGTGGCTGTCGGCGTCGAAATGGGCGTCCTCGAGGGCGCCGAGTCGGGCGCCATGATCGGCCAGCGCCGCGCTGATGCCGCGCTCGGCCCAGTCCACCAGCGTTTCGTTGTAGATCAATGCCGCGTGGGGCAGGATCAGGTACGGGCTGATGCCGATGCTGTTCCAGCATTCGCGCATGCCGCGGTCGTCATCGGCGATGCTGATCAGCGTGCGGCGGTGAATGCGCAGGAACGACGAAGACGCGGCGAAGGTCGGCTCCAGGGTGTCGAGCGCCTCCTCGTCGTCGATTTTTTCGAAGTCGAAGATGCCGGTGACGATGCCGCAGTAGGCCATGATCTGCCGCCGCTGTGGGCAGTCCTCGCGCATCCAGGTTTTGAGCCGTTGTGCAGCCTCGTCGCCGTCCGCTTCACGGGCGCTGCGCAGGGTGTCGAACACGTTCGGCCGCGGTTCGTCGGTCTTGGCTGCGGCGTCGCCGTCGTCGTTGCCGATCAGCAGTTGCAGCGTCCCGCATTTGAGCTCGGGATCGTCGTTCGCCTGCAGCGGCAGCCCGAGGCGCCGCGGCAGTTCCGAGACCAGGCAGCCGGCGGAGTCTGCATCGTCCAAGCGGAAGCGGATCTGCTCACGCAGGCCGGTGCGTTCCGTGCGGCCGTCGTACAGGTGGATCAGCATGATCAGGTCGTATTCGCTGAAGGTCTCGCCCTCGCGCGGGGTGATCACCAGATGCCAGATGCGCCGGCCGCAGGCCGCAAAACGCGTCGAGCTGACCAGCAGCTCCGCGCGGCGCAACGGCGCCTCGATGCGCAGCTGCGGGGCACGCCCCTCGGAGTGGTAGGTGAACTGTTTCGGGTACTCGATCAGGATCGGCCGCCGCTGCGGGGGATGCGCTTCGATGTCGCTGCCGAACGGCGGGGGATCCTGGAAGCGGTAGGCCAGCAGGTCCAGTTCCATCGACTGGAACACACTGCCGGACGGGTACACGAACGGCGGTACCGACTCCGCTGGGTTCTCGACGAAATGCAGGCACACCGCCGCCATTGCGATGTTCAGTGTGGGGTTGTCCGGTCCCGGTGCTTGGCTCAGGTCTGGCATCGTTTGCTCGCTGGGCGGTGGCTGAATTGCGGGCTGCTGCGGTGTGGGCGGGCATTACCGGGCGGCGATCGTCACGGCGCAATCGGCCCGCTGGGCGAGCGCCCGTTGCATGGCGCGAAAATCGGCATCCGCCGCCGGATCCGTGATTCCGAGCGCCCGATAGAACTCGTGCAGAAACCCTTGCACCACAGCGGCCGGGACGGCGCCGGAGGGCGGATGGAAGACCAGCAGCAGCAGGTGCCGGCAAGGCCCGCTGCCGCCCTCGAGTGCCGGTTGCACGTACGGCACATCGATCCGCCGCGCGCCCAGTCGCGCCAGCGCCGTCAGGCGTTCGGCGGGCGGCATGGCGTTGCCCTCCGGGCCGACCTGGTCCGGGTCTTCGGCTTCGGCGAATACGCCGCGCAGGGACGTGCCGTGCGCCTCGGCCTCCTGCTGCAGCCGCGCCAGTGCGCCCTGCACGAGCCGCCGGCCAAGGCCACGCCGGCGCGAGTCGGCCGCGGTCACCAGATAGGTCAGCAGGCCGCAGCGGCTGTCGCGGTAATACTCGAACGCGATGCCGCCGAGCAGGTTTCGGCCCTGCTCGTCGATGGCGACCAGCAGGTGCATGCGCGGCTGCGGCGCGGGCAGCTCGCCATACAGCCGGGGGGCCACTGCGCCGGGTCCTCGCGCTCGGCAGGATCGGTGAAGGTGCGCCGATACAAATCCTCGAAGGCGGCCAGCAATGCCGGATTCGGATGCTCGCGCAGGTCGATCAGGTATGGGTCGGGCATGCTGTCGCGCGGTAGCAGGAAGGTTTCTGTCGTGACGGCCAAGTCGCGGGCCGTGATGGGCTCAGCCACGGCGCGGGGTCAGCTTGGCGCCGGCGCCGGCCAGTCGCCGCCCAGTGCCTTGTGCAGCGTTGCGGCGGCCACGCGGGCATCGCGCGCGGCGGCGGTCAGGTCCAGCTGCGCCGTGAGCAGGCTGCGGTCGGCATCCAGCACGTCCAGATAAAGCCCCCGGCCGCTCAGATACTGCAGGCCGGCCAGCTCGCGCGCCCGGGTCAGCGCCGCGACGGCATCGGTCTGCGCCTGCTGCCGGGCCTGCGCCTCGCGCAGGGAGGTCAGCGCGTCGCGCACTTCACGAAATGCCGTCTGCACCGTCTGCCGGTACAGCGCCTGCGACTGCGCGCGCCGGGCCTGCGCGCCGGCTACCTGGGCCTCGGCGCGGCCAAAGTCGAGCAGCGGCGCCACCAGGGAACTGCCGAGCGACCAGCTGGCCGCCTGGCCGCTGAAAAGATCGCCCACGCGCAGCGCGTCCGAGCCGATCAGCGCCGTCAGGTTGATGCGTGGGAACCACAGGGCACGCGCGGCGCCGATATCGGCATCGGCTGCGCGCAGCGCGGCCTGCGCGGCGCGGATGTCTGGCCGGCGCTCGAGCAGCTGCGCCGGCAGCACGCCGGGAAACTCGCCGGGCAGGTCCAGGGTCGCGAACTGGCCGGGCGGCGGCTGCCCGTCGAACAGCGCCTGTGGCGAGGCGCCGCTGAGCACTGCCAGCGCCGTCTGTGTCCGGCCGAGCGTCTCGCGCAGGCTGGCGGCCTGGGCGCGGGCAGCGGCCAGCGCTGCTTCGGCCTGGCGCAGCGTCAGTTCCGTGTCGGCCCCAAGACGCAGCCGCGCGCGTTGCAGGCGCAGCGCCTCCTGGCGGGACAGCACGGTGGCGTCGGTGATGGCCAGTTGGCGTTCGGCCGCACGCAGGTCGAGGTAGGCGCTGACCACGTCGGTCACCACCGTCAGGCGCAGCGCGTCGGCGGTGTAGGTGGATTCGAGCAGGCGCGCACGGGCGGCGTCGGTCGCGCTGCGCAGGCGGCCGAACAGGTCCAGTTCGTAGCCGAGCACGCCCGCCACGCTGTAAAGCTCGCGCACGCCGGCGTTGCCAAGACTGCCGTTGCCGCTGGCACTGCGCTGGCGGGACGCATCGGCCTGCGCATCGAGCGTCGGCCACTGCTCGGCGCGGCTGGCGCCAAGCTGCGCCCGTGCTTCTTCGATGCGCGCGGCGGCCAGCGCCAGATCGAGGTTGTATTCGAGCGCCTGCGCGACCAGCGCATCCAGCGCTGGGTCGCCGAACCGGCGCCACCAGTCGGCCATGGGCGCGGCTGCATCCTGGCCGATGACCGGATCGTTCCAGCCGGCGGGCAGGGCGATTGCCGGCGGCGGTTCGTGCGGCGCCAGCGAACAGCCGGTCAAGGCCGTTGCCAACAGCAGCAGCGTTGCGTGTCGTGGTCGGCGCGGCACGGTGTCTGGGCCCGGCTTTCGCGTCAGGCGCGCCCGAGCACGCTGCGCTGGCGTGCATAGCCGAAATACAGCGCCACGCCGATCAGCATCCAGACCACGAAGCGCCACAGCGTCACCGCCTCCAGGCTGGCGATCAGATAACCGCAGGACACGATGGCCAGGATCGGCACCCACGGCATGAACGGCGTGCGAAACGGTCGGTGCAGGTCCGGTTGGGCACGGCGCAGGTACAGCACCGCCAGCGACACCATGATGAAGGCCGCCAGCGTGCCGACGTTGACCAGCGACGCCACTTCGTGAATCGGCAGCACGCCGGCGGCAATGGCGATCACCAGGCCGGTGGCAAGGATGGTGCGCGCCGGCGTGCGCGTGCGCGGGTGCACGGTCGAGAAGGCCTTGGGCAGCAGGCCGTCGCGCGACATGGCGTAGAACACGCGCGTCTGGCCGTACATCATCACCAGCAGCACCGAGGTCAGGCCGGCCACCGCGCCGATGGCGGTGGCACCGGCGGCGAAGCGTTCGCCGACCCCGGACAGGGCAAAGGCAATCGGGTCCGATACGTTCAGCGAGGTATACGGCGCGATGCCGGTCAGCACCACGGTGACGGCGATGTAGATCAGCGTGCACAGGACCAGCGAGGCGATGATGCCGATCGGCATGTCCCGCTGCGGATTTTTTGCTTCTTCGGCGGCGGTCGATACCGCATCGAAGCCGATGTAGGCAAAAAAGATCAACCCGGCGCCGGCCATCACGCCCTCCCAGCCAAACGGCATGAACGGCTGCCAGTTGGCCGGCTCCACATGCGGTACGGCGGCGAACAGGAAAATGCCGATCACGGCCAGCTTGAGCACCACGATCAGGCCGTTGGCCAGGCTGGTCTGGCGCACGCCCAGCGCCAGCAGACCGCTGATCAGCAGCATCACGCCGAAGG
The DNA here is from genome assembly GCF_001697225.1 of Immundisolibacter cernigliae. Taxonomy (GTDB): domain Bacteria; phylum Pseudomonadota; class Gammaproteobacteria; order Immundisolibacterales; family Immundisolibacteraceae; genus Immundisolibacter; species Immundisolibacter cernigliae. The sequence goes on along the minus strand of NZ_CP014671.1, from coordinate 976,143 downwards.
CCGGCAGGTTGATGTAGCCGCCCTGCAGGGGGCCGCCGACCAGCTGCGCCGGCAGCGTGATGCCAAGCCCGGCCAGCAGGCGCAGGAAATAGCCCGACCAGCCGATCGCCACCGTGGCGCAGGCCAGCCCGTACTCCAGGATCAGATCCCAGCCGATGATCCACGCCGGCAGCTCGCCCAGCGTGACGTAGGTGTAGGTGTAGGCGCTGCCGGACAGCGGCACCGTGGACGCGAATTCGGCGTACACCAGCGCCGCGAAGGCGCAGGCGAAGGCACCCACCACGAACGACAGCGACAGCGCCGGCCCGGCCTTGGTGGCGGCCGCCACGCCGGTGAGCACGAAAATGCCCGCGCCGATGATGGCGCCGATGCCAAGCAGAGTCAGGTCCAGTCCCGACAGGCTGCGCGCCAGGCCATGCTCGCCATTGACGAGCGCGGCGCTGATGGATTTCTTGCGCGTCAGGCCCTGCGTCATCGTGCGTGCTCCCCGGCTGTTTGGTCAGATCGCATGATTCCGGACTTGCCGGATAAATGAAAGCGCCCCGGCGTTTCCCTATAATCCCCGGCCCATTCAGCGCGAGACCCCCCATGACCTACTGCGTCGGCGTCAAGGTCAACGCCGGCCTGGTGTTCGCATCCGACTCGCGCACCAATGCCGGCGTCGACCAGGTCAGCACCTACAGCAAGATGCACGTGTTCGAGCGGCCCGGTGAGCGGGTGTTCGTGGTGCTCAGTGCCGGCAACCTGGCCACCAGCCAGGCGGTGATCCACAGCCTGCGACGCGAGTTCAAGGACCCGGCCGGCGTCGGTCTGGGCGCCGTCGCCGACGTCTTCGAGGCCGCCGAGCATCTGGGCGACGTGAGCTACCGCGTCCAGAAGGAACACGCGGATGCGCTCGAGCGCAGCGGCGTGAGCGCCGAGGCGAGCTTCATCATCGGCGGTGAGGTGGCGGGAGCCGGTCATGAAATCTGTCTGGTCTACCCGCAGGGCAACTACATCAGCGCCACCCCGGAAACGCCGTATTTGCAAACCGGCGAGACCAAGTACGGCAAGCCGATCCTGGACCGCATCATTGCGGCCGACACCACGCTCGACGACGCAGCCCGCTGCGCGCTGGTGTCGCTGGACTCGACCATCCGCGCCAACATCTCGGTCGGACCGCCGCTGGATGTGGCCATCTGCGTGGCCGGTGAGCTGCGCGTCAGCCGCCGCCTGAGCCTGGCCGGCGACTCGCCGCTGTACATGGGCGTACAGCAGGGCTGGAACGAGGGCCTGAAACGGGCCTTCCTGGAGCTGCCGCGCTTCGAGTGGGAGCGCGGCGCGGCCTGAGCCGCCGTGGCGGTTTCAGCCGCCTTGGGCGACCCGCTCGCGCAGGCGCGCCAGGTCGTCTGGCGTGTCCACGCCGACCGGCGCCGGCGCACAGGCCTCGGCCACGTGGATGCTGGCGCCGTTCCACAGCGCGCGCAGCTGTTCCAGCATTTCGGTGCTTTCGATGGCGGCCGGCGGCCAGTGCACGAAGGCGCGCAGGAAGCCCACGCGATACGCGTAGATGCCGATGTGCCGCTGCCAGCCGGGGACCGCGTCGGCCAGATGTTCCGCTTCCGGCATGCCGTCGCGCGGCTGCGGGATCAGCGCCCGGCTGAAGTAAAGCGCATAGCCCTCGCGGTCGCAGACCACCTTCACCACGTGCGGGCTGGCCAGATCGGACAGGGTCAGGATGCGCTGGCTCAGGGTCGCCATGTCGGCGGCCGGATGCGCAGCCAGATTGCCGGCCACCTGGCGGATCAGCGGCGGCGGCATCAGTGGCTCGTCGCCCTGCACGTTCACCACCAGGGCATCGTCCGGCAGGCCGAGCTGGCGGGCCGCATCGGCGATGCGGTCGGTGCCGCTGCGGTGCTCGGGCGAGGTCATCACGACTTCGGCGCCAAAGGCCCGCGCGGCGGCCTCGATGCGGGCATCGTCGGTCGCCACCGCCACCCGCGCCGCGCCGCTGGCCAGCGCGCGTTCGTGAACCCACTGCAGCAGCGGCCGGCCGCCCAGGTCCGCCAGCGGCTTGCCCGGCAGGCGCGTGGCCGCGTAACGGGCCGGGATGATGACCGTGAAGTCCATGCGCGGGCCTACAGCTCGACCTCGGCCGGAATCTGGCGCGCCTCGTCGATCAGCATCACCGGAATGTCGTCGACGATGGCGTAGGCCAGCCGATCGACCTTGCAGATCAATTCCAGCGCCTTGGCGTCATACACCAGCGGGCCCTTGCACAGCGGACAGACCAGGATGTCGAGCAGTTTTTTGTCCACGGCCGAGTTTCTCCAGCAGGCGGGCGGCGAAGGCATCATCGAGCCGGACGTCGAAATCCAGCGCGTAGCAGCGCGAATGGGCGAACGGCTGGCATTTTACGGCATCCTTTCCGGTCATCACGACCGCCAGATCGTCACCAAAATCCAGCATCTGTGCGCCTAAAACGGCATGGTCCGGCTGCGGATGCTCGATCACGATCATGCCCAGGCGTCGCAAGCTGTCGAAGAACCCGTCCGGTGCCGCGATGCCGGCGATGGCGTGCACCGTCCGTCCGGCGAAGGTGCCCGGCTCGAACAGCGCGCCGTTCTGCAGGCGCCGCAGGCGAAAGTTGACGAACTGCATGCTGACCTCGCCGGCCTTGCCCTCGCCCTTGACCACCACGAAGTCCGCCTCGGTCAGGCGCGAGCGCGGCTCCCGCAGCGGCCCGGCCGGCAGCGGCAGGCCGTTGCCGAAACGTCGCTGTCCGTCGACCAGCACGATTTCGACATCCCGCCGCAGGCGGTAATGCTGCAGGCCGTCGTCGCACACCAGCACATCGGCGCCGTCGGCGATGGCGCGGCGCCCGGCGCGGACGCGGTTGGCGTCCACGTACACCGGCGCGCCGGTGGCCTGCGCCAGCAGCAGCGGCTCGTCACCGCACTCGGTGGCGCTGAGCGACGCGTCCACGCGCAGCGGCCGTGGCCCCTTGCGGGCGCCGTAACCACGGCTCAGGACCGCCGGCCGGTAGCCTCGATCCTGCAGCAGTTGCACCAGCCACTGCGTGAACGGCGTCTTGCCGTTGCCG